>JBIMKD010000215.1:0-4263 GCA_043673815.1 Chromatiales bacterium | reverse complement strand
GGGATCGGCGAACCACGTCTCCAGAATCACTTGCGCCGCGATCGCATCCACCGGGCCGCGCTTCCTCTCCGGCTCCCGGGAACGGGCCTCGTAAGACGACAGCCGCTCGTCCACCGTATAAACCGGCAGGCCAAAACGGCCTGCGAGCTGGCCCGCGAACCGCAACGCCGCCGGCGCGAGCGTGTGCTCGCTGCCGTCCATGTTGATGGGCATACCTACCACGATCGCACCGGGCGTCCAAGCGTCGATCAAGGCGTTAATCGCGAACCAATCCGGCCGGCCATCCGAGGCGCGTACCGTTGCGAGCGGATTGGCCGTGCGGGTAATGGTCTGTCCCACCGCCACACCGATGCGCTTGGTGCCAAAATCGAAGCCGAGCACGCTGCTCGAGGCGGCATTCATGCGTGGCCCGCATCCGGCGCTAGCCGGTCGATATCGACACCGATCAAGGCGGCCGCCGACTCCCAGCGCCGTTCGGGCGCTATTTCAAACAAGATCTCCTGATTGGCGGGGCCGTTCAGCCAGGCATTTTCCGCCATTTCGCGCTCCAGTTGCCCGGCGCCCCAACCGGCATATCCGAGAGCAACCAACGCTTGCTGCGGTCCGTTGCCGTGGCAGATGGCCTCGAGGATATCCCGAGAGGTCGCGACGCCACACTCATCGCTGACCTTGATCATGGATTCCCAGTGACTCAGCGGTTGATAGATGATAAAACCGCGCTCGCGGTGAACGGGTCCTCCTTGAAACACCGGAAGGTCACTGATCTTCGGGTTCGTGGGCACAAGCTCCATTTGTGTGAGCACGTCGCCCAAATTAAGGTTAGTTGGCCGATTTATAATGATGCCCATCGCGCCTTCATCGCTGTGGGCGCACACGTAGGTCACGGTTTTATGGAAGTTAGGATCCGCGAGACCGGGCATGGCGATGAGAAGTTGGTTGGTGAGAATGAAAGAGTTCATAGGTCCTAGTATCCGTGAGGGGATCGCAAAGTCAAGGGTTATCCTGAAAGCCGTTGGTATCGTCGATAAACGCGATGTAAGATGCTTATATCGTTTACGTTATGAGCGGGCGGCCGGTGTGGCCGGCCGATAGAGTCATGGAACCCTGGATTCCTATTCTCTGGTTTCTCTATCACCTCGCGGTCATCGCTTATTTTCAACTGCGCTTGCACGGCGAGGAGCAAGACCGGGAACGAAAACGGCAAGCGCGACGGGACCGGTTGCTGGCGCTCGGCTTCGGGACTCGCGAGTCCCCGAAACCGCGCGATGAGATCGTGATGCTCGCCTGACCATGTCATCACGGCCTCAGGCACTCTCGCGCCGGAACGCAATCCCGGAGCTGGGTATGCCTGTCCCGAAAGCGCTTTAGGAAGCTCTGCAAAGTGTCGCGAGCAAGCCCAGATGCGCGAAGCCGCGGAGCGAGTCGCGAGACCACGCGCGAGCACGCGACAAAGCAGATGGGCCGCGCAGTAACTTTTGCAGAGCTTCCTTTACTCTCGCGCCTTGCCGTAGGAATGATGAAGGTAGGTGACGATTCCCGGTACCTCGCCCGGGGGGATGGGCGCGCCCATCACGTCGATCATCTTATTCACGCTCTTTTCCCAGCCCGCGGCGTCCAGGATGCCGGCGTTCATCTCGATGTAATCGAGGCTGTGACAGCTCCGGCAATGAGTCTCGATCAGATCCTTTCCCGGGGCGTCTTGCAGCTTCATAGTATTCTCCTCGGCGAGCGCTGCCGCCGAAAATGCGAAGATGCAGATTAACCGAAGTGTCATAGTCCACGCAGAGAGCGTAGTAGATTTATCCATTAGTTCCTTCTCCCTTCGGGAGAAGGTTAGGATGAGGGGATATAAAAACAACAAGTTACGCTTATTCTTTCCCCCACCCCAACCCTCCCGGAGGGAAAGGGAGTTAAACGAAATACTTAAATTTCAAATATTTTTGGCTAGCTCTCATACCACGTTAAAGCGGACGCGCTGCACCAGGTTATGATGATAGCCGGCTGGATTCAAGATCAGCTTGCTTCCTTGCGTATCGCCGTTACGGTTGGTGGCCTTCGCTAGCAGCACGTGGTTGCCTTTCTCTAGCGGCGTAAAACGGAAACTCCAAGGCCGCCAGGAATATCGGCCGTGATCGCCGTTCAGCTCCGCCGGCGTCCAGCTTCGGCCGTCGTCTTTCGATACCTCGACCTTCTGGATCCCATAGCCGCCGTCCCAGGCGATTCCTTTCACCTTGATCTGCCCGTGCAACAGGAATTCATCGCGGTCTTTAACGTTCGTAAGCAGCGAATTAACGACCAATTCGGTGACCGGCGTGTTGGCCTCGCCGGTCTGGGAGCTAAACTCGCGCGTCGCAAGGAACGCCCCTTTGGGGACGCGGTAGGCCGTGCTCATCCAGAAGCCATCGTAGGGTTTTAAGCCGACTCTGATCGACACCAGATGCTTGACCCAATAAGTGGCCGTCCAACCGGGGACCACCAGGCGAGCCGGATAGCCGTTCCAATGCGGCAGCGGTTCCCCATTCATCTCGAAGGCGATGATGGTATCCTCGTCCAACGCCTTCCACAGCGGAAGGCTCTTGATAAAGTCCGGTGTCTTAGCGACGAGCGGCGCATCCGCGCCATCGAAGGCGACTTCCAGGGCGCCCGTCTTGAACCCGACGCGGCGCAGCACATCTGCGAGGCGCACGCCGCTCCAACGCGCGTTACCCATGGCGCCGTGACCCCATTGGACGCCCGGCGCGCGCGGCTCGAACAAGCCCCGGCGGTTTCCCGCACACTGGTTCACGGCCGCGATCTCCACCTGCTCGAAGCCGCGCAGCAACGTTTCTAAACTAAACTCCGAGACGTTCTTGACGGCATCACCCTCGACACGCAACCGCCAGGACTTGCTATCGACACGCGGGATGTTTGCGAGGTGATAGCGGACAAAAAAAGCGTCATTCGGCGTGAAGACCTCATTGAAGTAATGGACGGGCGTCTCGAAATTCGGCGGCCGGTAGGTGCGCCGGATGAGCGGCTTTTTGCCGGGAAGAAGCTCAAGAGGCGCCGCGGCGAGTGCATCATATTCGCCCCCGAACGCGCGTGCGACCCTGGGCATGAGCGCCTCCCCCGCTAGCGCAAGAGTGGCTCCGCCTAGACCTTTGAGGAATTCTCTCCGTTGCGGCATAGCCCCTCCCGCCGTGTGGTTAGAAGTATATCCCTAAGAGTCTAGCAAACCACTTTCGGTAGTGCTATGGATGACGCGGGCGTTTACCTACTCTCCTTTATTAGGTCGCGAATTTCCGTTAACAGCAGCTCTTCTTTCGACGGTGGCGGCGGCTCCGCAGGCGTCTGCTCTTGTTTTTTCATGGCATTCATCGCCTTTATTGCAATGAAAATAGCAAACGCGACGATGGCGAAATCGAATACCGTTTGGATAAATTTACCATAGTTCAACGTGACTGCGGGGACTTCCCCCGCGGCTGCCTGCAACGTGATCGCCAGATCGGAAAAGTCGACACCCCCGACAAGAAAACCGATCGGAGGCATGATGACATCCTCTACGAAGGATGACACGATTTTTCCGAAGGCGGCGCCGATGATGATACCGACGGCCATGTCAACCACGTTGCCCCTCATCGCAAAGGCTTTAAATTCTTGCAACATGCTCATTGTTTTCCCCCTTAGGAATTTAACATTGTCTTGTTTGATCGGCATCCAAAACCGGGATCCTACTGTAACTCAGTGAGGTAAGCCCCCGGCTTTTGCCGGGGGACTCACCGTGGTTTGACCTGTACGACGGTCGGTGTGAATCTCCGATCTCCGCCAAGAGAAGGGGATTCGCAGAGGAAAGAATATCAGAGTTTGGGTCATACGAGATGGGACTGCAAATATCACGTAGTGTTTATACCGAAGCGAAGGAAGAAGCGGATATTCGGGGTGCTGCGTCGGCAGTTGGGGGAGATCTTCCACGAGCTAGCGAGGTACAAGGAATCGACGATTGTCGAAGGGCACCTGATGGGGGATCACGTGCATGTGTGTCTGAGTATTCCGCCGAAGTATGCGGTGGCGAATGTGGTCGGATACATCAAGGGGAAGAGTGCCATTCAGATAGCCAGGACGTTTGGTGGCCGGCAGCGCAACTTCACCGGCGAGAACTTTTGGGCACGCGGTTACTTCGTCTCCACGGTGGGTTTGGAGGAAACATGGTCCGAGCCTATATCCGCAACCAAGAGGAAGAAGACGAGCGCTACGAGCAGATGAAGCTTGGAATGTAGACCCGCC
>JBIMKD010000214.1:0-12258 GCA_043673815.1 Chromatiales bacterium | reverse complement strand
ATTCTGAAGACCCTGGAAGCGCGCGACGGTAATCTCGATTCCGTAGCGAAAGACTTAGGGATCAGCCGCACGACGCTCTGGCGGCGCATGAAGGGTTACCGGATCCCGGATAACTCTCACGCCGCGGCACTCGGAAACTGAGGCCGCCCGTCCACTCCGATCCACGGATCGGTATCCTGCGAGCACGGCGGCCGATTGCGGGTGGACGGGTTCCGGAGTCGAAGATGCTTAAGGCAAATCACGATGATCCCGAGCCACCGGTGACGGTCTGCTCAGGTATAATGCCGATTTCGAGTCTTTTTACCGAGGGCCGAGATAGCGATGCCTGCTCCGCATATCCTTGCGGTAGATGACGACCCGGCGATCCGGCAGTTGATCGCGGACTACCTCACGGAGAATGGCTTTCAGGTCAGCACCGCTGCGGATGGCAAGGCGATGCGGCAGCGCCTGACCCAAAGTCCCGCGGACCTCGTGGTGCTCGATATTCGGCTGGGCGCGGAAGACGGGATGGTGCTCGCTCGCGAGCTGCGAGCGGCATCGGCGATCCCCGTCATCATGCTGACCGGCCAGCGCGAAGAGGCCGACCGCGTGATGGGTCTGGAGCTGGGGGCGGACGATTACCTCACCAAACCCTTCAGCCCGCGGGAGTTGCTCGCTCGCATCCGGGCCGTGTTGCGCCGGGCCCAGGCGCGCGAGCCATCCCCGCCTAAATGCAACAAGTGGACCCTCTATCGATTTGCCGGCTGGGAACTCGACATGCGCACCCGCTGTCTGCGCTCGCCGCAGGGCGCGCCCGTCGCCTTGACACGAGGAGAGCTGAGCTTGCTCGCGGCCTTCCTGAGCGCGCCCGAGCGCGTGCTGTCGCGCGATGAGTTACTCGATCTCAGCCACGTGCACGACAACGAGGTGTTCGACCGCAGCCTCGATGTGCAGATCCTGCGCTTGCGCCGAAAGATAGAAGCCAACCCCGGCGAACCGGAGCTTATCAAGACCGAACGCGGCGTGGGATACATGTTCGCCGCGAAGGTTGACGTGTTATGAGACTCGGCTGGCGGCGGATCCTGAGCCTTGTTCTGCTCAGCGTCTCGATCGCGTCCTGTGACGGCGGCGCCCGCACGGGGGCACCTGCGACGCTGCGATTCGGCTACGACTACTGGCCCGGCTACTACCCGGCCCTCATCGCCGCCGAAAAAGGCTATTTCGCCGAAGAGGGCCTCGTCGTCAACTCCACGAAAGGTGACAACACCGACGCCTTGATGGCCGACTTCGGCGCCGGGGAATACGATGCCATCGGGGCATCGCTCGGCGACATCGTGGCCTTGACCCTCGTACACCCCGATGTCCGCATCATCTTAGTCGCCGATATCTCGGAGGGGGGCGATGCGGTGCTCGCGCGACCCGGCGTTGAAAAGGTCGAGGACCTCAGGGGCAGGGCATTCGGCGTGAACCTCGGGAGCTTTGCGGAGCTCTTCGTGCTCACCGTGCTCAAGTCCCACGGCCTCAGCTCGGCCGACATCCGTCTAGTCGACACCGACGCCGCGGAGCTCCCCGCAAAGCTCAAGAGCGGCGAAGTCGATGCCGGCCACACCTGGGAGCCCTTCGTCACGCAAGCCCAGGACGGGGGCGCGCGCGTGTTGTTCACGAGCACCGCGACTCCCGGCCTCATCCAGGATGTGGTTGCTGTGCGCGGCGAGGTGTTGCGCGAACGTGAGAAGGCGCTCGGTGCCTTCGTCAAGGGGTGGTTCAAGGCCGTAGACTATTGGAAGGCCCATCCGGATCAGGGCAACGCCCTCGCGGCAAGAGCGCTAAAGGTCGGTCCGAATACCATCTCCCTTGAAGGCATTCGCTTGACGACCCTGGAGGACAATATCCAGCTCTTTAAAGCCGGAGAGACCACACGCTCGACCTACTATACCGCTCGACTGTACGTCGATTTTTTCCTTGGGAGTGGCGGACTGACGCGCAAGCCCGATGTCGAGCACATTCTTGAACCGCGATTTTTGAACTGAGAGCTTGTGAAAAAATCTGCTGCGCTCGAGATCTCGCGTTCCAGCGGTGTCTCGAAATCCTCATGTATTCAATTATACACGCCGGTTGCTCGTCCCATCCTCGAGACTCGCCCCTTCGGGGCTTGCGCTCCGGCGGGAAGCCAGGGCCAGGGAGTGGCCCTGCTTGGCGCGCCGAAGACGCAGCGCGACGCCGTGTCACATTGCCTTGGCGGGACTCAAGAACGATGCGAACACCTCGGCGCAGCGCCGCCAGGAAAACACCCGCGCATGGTCGGAGCATGTCTTGCCGTCGAGCTTGAGCGCATCGAGCACGGCTTGGCGCAAGTCTTCATTCAAGAAGCCGGTCCGGTTCGGCACCACGACATCGATGGGTCCTGTCACGGGATAGGCCGCCACCGGAACACCGCAGGCCATCGCCTCTAGCAGCACCAGACCAAAGGTATCGGTGCGGCTCGGAAACACGAAGACATCGGCGGCCGCGAGGTAGGAGGCCAGCTCCTCGCCGCGCTTCCATCCGACAAAGCGCACCGCGGGATAACGTTCCCTCAAATCCGGAAGGTCGGGGCCATCACCGACGACAAACTTGCTGCCGGGAAGGTTCAATGCCAAGAATGCTTCGATGTTCTTCTCCACCGCCACCCGGCCGGTATACATCGCAATCGGGCGGGGCGCATTCAGGAAGCCCTTCGCGCGCGGCCGGAACAGATCGGTATCGACGCCCCGAGACCACACGACCACGTTGTTAAAACCACGGGCAAGGAGCAGTTGTTGGACCGAGCGCGTGCCTACCAGCGTGTAGGTGGCCAGGCCGTGAAACCAGCGCAGGTAGGCGTAACTCCACTTTATGGGAATCGGCGCACGCATCCGGACGTATTCGGCAAATTGCGTGTGGTAGGAACTGGTGAAAGCTAGCTGCTGGCGCGTACAGTAACGCCGTACCGCGAGGCCGATCGGACCCTCGGTGGCGATATGGACCGCGTCGGGGCGGAACGCCCGGAGCGTCTTGGCGAGGCGGGCGTAGGGAAACAACGCCATCCGGATACTGGGATAAGTCGGGCATGACATCGTAGGGTATCCTTGCGGCGTCAAATAGAGTATTTCATGCCCAAGGACCTCGAGCTCGGCGCCGGTCTTTTCCAAGGTCGTGACCACACCGTTGACCTGGGGGTACCAGGCATCGGTGGCAATCGCAATTGGCCATCCTTAGGCCGCGACGGCTTGAACCTGCTTCAAAGAGTGCTGTGCATCCGACCAATGCACAAGCTGCAAAGATCCGTCGTGATGCTCGACCAGCGCGGTGCAGCTCTCGACCCAGTCGCCGCTGTTGCAATCAAGCACTCCGTTGATGCTAGTGATCTCGGCCCTATGGATGTGACCGCAGATCAATCCGTCCACCTTCCGTCGAGCGGCTTCATAGGACAGCGCCGCTTGAAAGTTGCTCATATATTGAACGGCGGTTTTCACCTTGTGCTTCATAAAGCCGGCCAATGACCAATACGTGAATCCGAGCCTGCGGCGCACGTAGTTAACGAGGTGGTTCAAACGCAGCAGCCAGTCATAGACCTTGGTGCCGATGAGGGCCAAGGATGGTGAGTATTTCACTACGGCATCGAATTGATCGCCGTGCAAGACCAAGAACCGGCGTCCGTCGGCCGTGACATGAATGACTTCATTCTTGACCAGCACATTGCCGAGCACCATCCCATCGTAGTCGCGGAACATTTCGTCGTGATTTCCCGGAACAAACACCACACGGGTGCCATGCTTGGCCTTGCCGAGCAGGGTGCGTAGCACATTGTTGTGGGATTGGGGCCAGAACAGCCGCTTTTTCATGTGCCACAGATCGATGATATCCCCGACGAGGTAGAGGTAATCGCAGCGCGTGGAACGCAAAAAGTCGAGCAGATACTCGGCGCGGCATCCTGGAAAACCAAGATGAACATCCGAGATCCAGACTGCCCGATAATGCCCTCCCGGACCCAGCGTATGAATCGTCTTCATCGGCGCATCCCGAGGAATCAATTTGATTTCGCCACCACGGGGTATGAACTCCGTGGGGCGACCAAAGGGGAGAGCTGCGCCTCTCCCCTTTGGAAACCCCATCGCTAAGGTCCCCGCGCCAAAACCGCGGGGAATAGATTTGAAACGCGCCCACTATGACGCACGATTATTGCGGGCAAATGAAGAACTTATGTCGGATGTGTGAAGGTTGATCAGCGACGATGCCGCGCTAAACTTCTTCGATATAGAAATCCTGAGCCGATGATGATACAAGGACGACATCATTCTGGAGCCCCGATGGTTCGGCGATCGTTCGCCGCGCGTTCGCTTACCGGCCTCGCAGACTTGTGGGTATCACGCGCCGATGAGCAAAGGTTTTTTAATCGAGAAGATCGAGATCCACCCGCTAGAGGTGCCCTTGATCGCACCCTTCACCACCTCTGCATCGGAGCTCGAGGTGGTCAACAACCTTGCCGTTAGTATAGAACTAACCAACGGCGCGCGCGGCTGGGGCGAGGTGCCGATTTTGCCTCCGATCACCGTCGAGGACGAGGTGAGCGCACGCACAGCGCTTGCCGATGAAGCCGGACGGCTCGCTGGCGAAAACGCGGGTGCCTGGCGACGCATCGCGGCGGAGATCAACGAGCGCATCCCGCACCTCGCGGCGGTGCGTGCCGGGATCGAAATGGCACTGATCGACGCGCTGACACGCAGTTGGGGCGCGGCTTTGTTTCAATTTTTTGGCGGCTGCGAAGACCAGGTGGTCACCGATATCACCATACCGATCTGTCCCGCCGCCGCCGCGCAAGACCTGGCCGCGCGTTATCGACGGGCCGGGTTCACGACCATCAAAGTAAAAATCGGAGGTGATCTCGGCTTGGACAGCGAGCGGGTACGCGCCATCCGGCGCGGCCATCCCGAATGCCGATTGGTCCTCGATGCAAACGCCGGCTACACGCCGGAGCAGATCTTGGCTTTATTGCGGGATCTGCGTCTTGCCGCGATCGAGGTGGCGCTGCTGGAACAACCGGTCGCCCGTGAAGACTGGGAAGGACTCGGGAAGCTGGCGCGCGAGGCCGGGATGCCGGTGGCTGCCGATGAATCCTGCCGCAGCCCCGCGGATGCGATCCGGATCGGGGCGCACAAGCTCGCCCAGGTCATCAATATCAAGCTTGCCAAATGCGGCGTCGTACAGGCGCTGGAGATCGCCGCGATCGCACGCGCTTCTGGCCTTGGGCTCATGATCGGCGGGATGGTGGAAACGCGGCTCGCCATGGGCTTTAGTGCGCACTTCGCGGCGGGGCTCGGCGGCTTCGATTGGATCGATCTCGACACGCCGCTCTTGCTCTCCATGGACCCGATTGCCGGCGGATACCGTGCAGAGGGCGCGAGATACCGCCTGGATACCGATTGCGCCGGACACGGGGGGTACTTGCGGGTCCGCGGTTAAGCATGGCACATTAGCGCGGCGATCGGGTGTGAGTGGAGAGTGGACATGATCTTGAAATCCTCATTGCTTTCCTTGGCGCTTATCCTATTGTACGGGTGCGCGGACGGAGCTCTGCATCTCAAAATGGAGCTTGAAAAAACCTACGGCCTCTCGGCTGGCGATCCCGTGGTGTTTGAAAATGACACGGTGGGCGCCGTCGCTTCCGTGGAGTCCCGCCATCCCAACGGGTTTATCGCCAACCTCGAGATCCCCAAGGAGAAACGCGACTTAGCGACAACGAATGCTCGCTTCCGGATCGCTGATCGCCCATCCGTTGCGCGACGAAAGCAAGTCGAGATTATTCACGCCGGCGCCGATGGAACGCCGCTAGAAGACGGCGCGACGGTTCAAGGCACCCTGGCATCGGCCCCGCTGTTCCCGTTTAGCGAACTGTTTGGGGGGATGACGGAAGGCCTCCGGACCTTGAGAGAACAGACGGAGCGCTTTCGGCGGGAGTTCGAGAACATTCCGGACTCCGACGAAGCCCGTCAGTTGCGCGAGGAATGGCGGCGGCTGGTAGAGGAAATTCAAAAAGCGCAAAGGGAGGCGGAAGAATCCCTGCGCGAGGAAATACTGCCCAAGCTCGAAGAAGAGATGAAAAACCTGAGAAAGAAATTCGAGGAAATGAAACCCAAGGAGCCGAAGCGCGGCCCGCCTTTAGAAACCTAGCCAAACAAATTTGAAATTCGGGGTACCTCTCCAAGTTCCCTGTCCCTCCGGGAGAGGCCTCTTGTGCTATTTTGGAATCGATTCCAGCATCGGAACGGGCGCGATCTCCACGCGCCGGTTACGGGCACGGTTGGCTTCCGAGATGTTGGCGGCGATGGGCTTGGTCTCGCCGAATCCGGCGGCGAACACCTTGCCGGGAGGGAACCCCGCCGCAATCAGCGCACGCATGACGGTCAATGCCCGCTCGGTCGATAGCTCCCAATTATCCTGGAACGGGCTGGTGATCCCGCGCAACGGTCGATCATCGGTAAAGCCGCTCACCATCACATTCATCTCGCCCTGTTCGGTATAGATCCGCAACGGTGTGGCTATGTTTTCGATCAGTTGCTGGCCTTCCGCGGACAGCTCCGCCGATCCCAACTGAAACAGCACGCTGCCCTGCATCCCGATGCGGCCTTCCCTGAGGGTGATACGGCCTTCGGCCAGCGGCTTCGCTAAGGCGCGCTCCAACGCAGCCAAGCGCTTGGCTTCCGCTTGGCGAGCTTCTTTTTCTTCCCGCAGTTGCACCGCCAACTCGATTTGCAGCACCGTGGACCAAACAAAAAGCAATACGAAGATCCCGAGCAGGCCGACCATGATATCGGCTATCGCCGGCCAGATGCTCCACGCGGGGGTGGCATCCATGCCTTCATCGGCGGGCGGCGTCGGTGAGATCTTCATCGGAGCTCGGCCCCGTCTCTAACTCGATTCACGCAAAGCCGTAATCAAGCGCCGCAATTCGTCGCCGCGATGTTTGTCCGCTTCGGAAATTACCTGCACGATCTCCTTGAATTCCTTGATACGCGCCCGTTCTCCGTAGTGCAAAGCTTCCGCGGTCTCCGCCAGCGCCGCGATGAGCTTATTGAAATGCGCATCCCAACCGGCAGCCTTGTCGGCGATGCCAAGCTCCACTCTTTTTACCAGTTGCTGCGCCCAGGCATTGAGGCTGGTGATCTGTTCGGTATCGGCGCGCCGGCGATCCTGGAGATCCTCGCGCATCTTTTCCAACATGGAGTCGAACTGCCGCTGTTGCCGCCCCTGCTCGATGCCCCAGGTCTTGCGCAGTTGCTGGCGATCTTCCTCGTGCCGATCGACGATTACCGCATACTTATCCGACAATTCGGATAGAGTCTTGGCGGCCTGATCGGCAAACGTCGAAGTCTGTTGATCGAAACGCGTCACCAGATCCTGGTAGTGCTGGTTCATCCGTCCCAGGAGCACCTCGTGCTGCGCCGCCAGCGCTTCGGACTCCTGGGTGGCTCGAGCGCGAACGGCGTCGAGATGACTATCGAGCGCCTGGCGCTGGGTCTCGCCCTCCTTGAGTCGGCTTTCGGCGTCATTGCGCCAGCTTGCGTCGATCGCGGCCACATGCTGTTCCAACTTCTCCAGGTAACCGGAATAGTGTTTACCGATCGTTTCCACAGACGCTTGCAGCGCGCGGGTCAACTCCTGGGCATGGACAGCTAACTTGTCGAAATGCTGAAGCTCTTGCACGCTTCGAGCTTGCCGCTCCCATTCGAACAACTTCAAGAGCTCCTCGCGTTGTTCTCGATCGCGTTGGGTACCACTATCGAAGCGGGCCTGGACTTTGGAAAAAAGATCGTTACCGGCATCATCCATAATGCCGGCCGCATGCGCGAGTATGCCCTTCATGGCGGGTTCAATCTCGGCGCCAAAGCGTTTCACGGCGACGTCTAAATCCGCCCGGATAAGCTCCACCTTCTCACCAATGGCGCCGGCGACATGATTCGCGAACAACTCCTGAGCACTACGGGTATCATCGCGCGCGGACATTAAGCCCGTCACGGCATCCTGGAAACGCTCCACGACAGCGGGAACGGCCGTCCCCTGCTCCACCAGCTTTTCGAGCGCCGCGGTCTGCCGCGCAACTGGATGAAGCTGGGTCAACGAGCTCGCGGCGAGGCCCGAGACAAGATGATTGAGGCGGCTTTCCTCGCGCCGCGTCAGCGTAGCCGCCAAGCCCAGGACCACCGAGGCCGCCACCCCCGAGACCGAGGTACCGAACGCGCGCGCCAGTCCGGCAATCGGGGCCAGGAGCGACTCGCGCAAGGTTTCCAGTTCGGCCGTGCTTTGTAGCGCCGCGCGCGTACCGCTCAAGGTGTCGACCAAACCGATGAAGGTCCCAATCAGCCCGAGCAAGATCAACGCACCAATCAAATAGGGCGTGTAGGGTGCGCGCAAACTACTCACCTGCACACCCTCGTAAAGCCGGCCATGCACGATTCGATAAAGCGCGGGGCTTAAGCTGTCGAACTGTTCCTCGGCGGGCAGGTTATCATCCAATTCTTGAAGCTCTTTTTGGAATTGCTCGATGTCGCTGGTTTGCAGCCATAATTCATTGATGCCGAAGCCGAAACCCATCAATATGAGCACGACGATGAAAATCGCGCGGAAATCCTCGTAAGGCGCATAGGTGATGATCACCCAAAGCGGGATGATCAAGCCCAGTAATCCGCAATAGAGGATGAGAAAGCGCGGCGCGGTGAGGCGGGCCCAGGATTGTATTTTTTTATATTGCATAGGTCCTCACTCGATAAATCTATTCCCCGTGGTCTTGCCGCGGGGACCTTAGCAATGGGGTTTCCAACGGGGAGTGGCGAAGCTACCCCCTTTGGTCGCCCCACGGGGTTGCATACCCCTGTGGCGAAATCTAATTTGACTATACACCTAACCCGATGGACCACAACACCGCTCGCCTAATTACGGGTGCCTCCCCGAGACAGCGCGGGCCGCAGGGTGAATATTACGCAGAAACGCCGCGCCCACGCCACCACTCACTGACCGGCATGTGATCGCTTTCACTTAGAGGAGGCGCCCGCGGTAGATCCTGGCCGGGCTAATGGCGTTACTGCAAGCGCGATTTCTCGGGCCCGCCGACGCGAATACCGATGAGCCGCACCTTTTTGCTGAACGCGACTCGCCGCAAACAATCAAGAGCGGCTTGCCGGATAAGGTCGCTGGAATCGGTCGGTTGGTCCAAGGTCTTCTCGCGGGTATGGGTTTCGAAATTGCTGAAACGCACTTTTAGGGCGACCGTTGTGCCACCACAGCCGTCTTGGCGCAGGTCGTCGGCCACCTCCCTCGCCAGCGTCGCAATTATGCTCGCGAGCGTTTCCGGGTCCCCGATATCGTGTTGGAAGGTGCGCTCCCGGCTGTGGGCTTTCGGTTCTCGATGCGTGACCACGGGCCGTCGATCGATGCCCCGCGAAGTCAGGTAAAGAAACTCCCCGTGGGATGGACCGAATTCCTTCACCAGATCGGCGAGATGCATGGAAGCAAGTTGTCTGATCGTCGTCACGCCCATCGGAACTAGGCGCTCCGCCGTCACCGGCCCGATACCAGGTAGGCTGCGAACTGCGAGCGGCCAAATGCGATTTTTCAACGCCGCTTCGGTGAGGATGGTCAGGCCATCCGGCTTGTCGAGATCCGAACAGATCTTGGCAAGCAGCTTGTTCGGCGCGATCCCGATCGAGCAACTAAGACCGGTCCGTTCCCGAATGCGTTGTTTTATTTTAGTTGCAAGCTGCTCCGGCGCCGGTTCGAGGCCGGTGATATCCAAGTACGCCTCATCGAGCCCGGTATCTTCGACCAGCGGGGTGAAGTCTCGCAGGATAGTCTTGATGATCGCCGAGACGCGCGCGTAAAGCTCGTAATCCACCGCTAAAAACACTGCCTGCGGACAAAGCCTGAAGGCCGCGCGCAGGGGCATGGCGGAGTGGATCCCGTAGTTTCTGGCTTCGTACGAGGCTGCCGATACGGCGCCCCGTTCGCGCGGATCACCCCGCCCGCCGACGACGACGGGTTTGCCGGCGAGATCCGGGTTCCGCTTTTGCTCCACGGCCGCGAAAAACGCGTCCAGGTCGATGTGTAGGATCTGCCTCATGCAACCCGAATAACAAGAATTCGCAGGGTGGGTAAGGGGCTCACAATCCCAACGCGCGGAAGTGCGATCAGGCCGTCGCATTCCAGAAAGGCGACGGCCGCCCCAACTTCTTGCGCGCGAGTGTAACCCGCTTCGTTATCCGATCGGTGGAAATGTGGACCCATCAATCTTTTCGTGAAGCTGGGCTCCAAAATCGGTGGCTCATAGCAGGGCGAATAGCAAAGTGGTGACCCCGTAGATATCTCTTGACTTAGTCATCTACATAGTCCATTTTATGGCCATGATTAGCATCAATATCCACGAAGCCAAGACCCAACTCTCCAAATACCTCGCCAAGTTACGCCCTGGGGAACGCATCTTGATCTGCAAGCGCAATGTGCCGATCGCCGAGCTGCGCGCACTTCCGCAAGATTCCAGCATACCTCGGCCGATCGGTCTGGCCAAAGGTAAGTTAAGCGTCCCGAAGAGCTTCTTCGAGGCCTTGCCCGACGACGTACTCGAAGACTTTGAAAACGATCGCGGATGAGGTTACTGCTCGACACCTGTACGTTCCTCTGGATTGCGTCGGGCAGCGAAGAGCTCAGCGACACGTGCCGGACGCTCTTCCGGGCTCCCGAAAACGAAGTCTTCCTTAGTGCGGCATCCGCGTGGGAAATCACGATCAAATATCATCTGCGCAAGCTTCCGTTACCTGAGCCGCCGCAGGAGTTTGTGCCCGCGCAGCGGCTCGCACACCGCATCGATTCACTGCCCATCACTGAGCCTGCCGTGGGTCATCTGGCTACGCTCCCCGAACATCATCGAGATCCGTTCGATCGAATCCTCGTGTGCCAAGCCATCGCAGAAGGCCTCATCATTCTCACGCCAGACGCCCAAATTCGACAGTATCCGATTCGAACCGCTTGGTGAGCGGTTAGTCCCGTTTGGTTCGCATACAATGCGGGAGGTGGTATAGACAACTCAAGGTACCGGATATACACTTGGAAATAAATCAAACTGCCGCTGCAGGAATTTCTTCGCAGCCGCTAGCAAAATAGGGACGACTGTAAAGTGATAGGGATGACTGTTCAGCGGTATTCCCCCCGGGCGCGTTCTCTTCAAACCGCGTCTTCAAGCTCTCGGGTGAGGCGGCCCGTGACCGCTCGGGCAACTCGGTGAGCGCGGCGGGGGACATCAACGGCGACGGGGTGGCGGACCTCCTCATCGGTGCGTTTGCCGACAGCCCGAACGGTTCCTACTTATCCGGCGCGAGCTACGTGGTGTTCGGGAAGGACACGGCGACGGCGGGCAACTTCCCGGCCAACATCGAGCTCTCCAGCCTCGATGGTACCACCGGCTTCAAGCTCTCGGGGGTGACGGCCTCTGACTTCTCGGGCCGCTCGGTGAGTGCGGCCGGGGACATCAACGGCGACGACGTGGCCGACCTGATTATCGCGGCGTATACCGCCGGCCCCAACGGCACCCGCTCCGGCGCGAGCTACGTGGTGTTCGGCCAAGCCGACACGGCGCTTTTGTGTGACGGAAAAGTCCCCACGATCATCGGCACCTCCGATAACGATCAGATCACCGGCACTGAGGGTCCCGATGTCATTCACGGACTGGGCGGCCGGGATTTCATCTTGGGAGGCAAGGGTAACGATGTGATATGTGGTGGTTTGGGAAAGGACATTCTGGTCGGCCAGCTAGGAGATGACCGGCTTTTCGGCCAGCAAGGTAACGATTTTTTGATTGGGAATAACGGTGCCGATGTGCTCGAAGGCGGAGAAGGTCGTGATCGTTTATTCGGCAATTCAGGGACAGATAGCTGCGATGGCGGTCCTGGTCTTGCGGATACGGGCGTGAACTGTGAGGCTACGACGAACATCCCTTAGCCGGAGATTTCTAAGACTCGATTGCGAGAGCCCGCAGGTCATCTCTCCAAAGAGGAGATGGAGGCCCTTGATGAAGGGCTGAGGCAGGTTTTGGTTCTTTGATCCCCAATTCCCAACCGTTCAGGACGGGCGGCGTCAGTTTCCGAGTGCCGCGGCGTGAGAGTTATCCGGGATCCGGTAACCCTTCATGCGCCGCCAGAGCGTCGTGCGGCTGATCCCTAAGTCTTTCGCTACGGAATCGAGATTACCGTCGCGCGCTTCCAGGGTCTTCAGAAT
>JBIMKD010000213.1:0-5803 GCA_043673815.1 Chromatiales bacterium | reverse complement strand
AGGGCTGTGGATTTGTGGACAATGCGCCTACGGCGCACCGGGGCGCTTGCCGTGGAAAACGCTGCGCGTTTCCCACCGCGCGCCCCTTTGCCCACCAACTCCACAGCCCCAACAATATTTTCATATATTCCACCAACAACAACATACAAGGGTTGGGGTGAGGGGATCCCCTCATCCTAACCTTCTCCCGGTGGGAGAAGGGACCTATCATTTTGACGTAGTGGTTTTGTTCAGCATTTGGGGGGTAAGAATGTATTCCTCGCGGTCTTGCCGCGGGTACCTTAGCGAAGGGGTTTCCATAGGGGAGAGGCGCAGCTCTCCTGTTTGGTCGCCCCACGGGGTTGCATACTGCATGGTGGCGAAATCTATATTGACTTATCGCCCCCTCGCCCTTATCTGAACAGCAACCATGATTTCAATGAGCATTGCATAATGCGTTCGGACAAGCTGACGACCAAATTCCAAACAGCCTTGGCGGATGCCCAAAGCCTCGCCGTCGGGCGCGATCACCAATTCATCGAGCCGCTGCATGTCATGGCCGCGCTGCTCCATCAGGAAGACGGAACGGTGCAGCATCTCCTCAGCCAAGCAGGGGTCAATGTCGACGCCCTAAGCGCACGGCTGGATGACGCCCTGGAGAGCTTGCCTCGGGTCGAAGGCACGGGCGGCGATGTCCACATCTCGCGCGAGCTTGAGCGGCTCTTGAATCTCACCGACAAACTGGCGCAACAACGCAAGGATCAGTACATCGCCAGCGAGCTGTGGGTGCTGGCGGCGTTAGAGGGCCGCGGTCAGCTAGGTGATCTATTGCGGGCGGCAGGCGCGGACAAGCGGCGCTTGAGCGAAGCCATCGATCGCTTGCGCGGGGGGCAGAAGGTACAGGATCCGGGCGCCGAGGAACAACGCCAGGCGCTCGAGCGGTACACGATCGACCTGACCGCGCGCGCAACGGACGGAAAACTGGATCCGGTCATCGGACGCGATGACGAGATCCGCAGAACCATTCAGGTATTACAGCGCCGCACCAAGAATAACCCCGTTTTGATCGGTGAGCCGGGCGTGGGCAAGACGGCGATAGTCGAAGGCCTGGCGCAACGCATCGTGAACGGCGAGGTGCCGGAAGGACTCAAGGGCAAGCGGGTATTGGGGCTCGATCTCGGCGCCCTCATCGCCGGCGCCAAATATCGCGGCGAGTTCGAGGAGCGGCTCAAGGCGGTGCTCAAGGACCTGGCCAAACAAGAAGGTCAGATCATTCTCTTTATCGACGAATTGCACACCATGGTCGGCGCCGGCAAGGCCGAGGGCGCCATGGATGCCGGCAACATGCTCAAGCCGGCGCTCGCGCGCGGCGAGCTTCACTGTGTCGGCGCGACCACCTTGGATGAGTATCGAAAGTACGTCGAGAAGGACGCGGCCTTGGAACGCCGCTTTCAGAAGATCCTGGTCGATGAGCCGAGCGTCGAAGACACCATCGCCATATTACGGGGACTCAAGGAGCGCTACGAAGTACACCATGGCGTGCAGATCACCGATCCCGCGATCGTCGCCGCCGCCACGCTGTCGCACCGGTATATCACCGATCGGCAGTTGCCGGACAAGGCCATCGACCTCATCGACGAAGCCGCAAGCCGCATCAGTATCGAGATCGACTCGAAGCCCGAAGCGATGGACCGTCTCGAACGAAGGTTAATCCAATTAAAAATTGAACGCGAGGCCTTAAAAAAAGAGGCCGATGCGGCCTCGAAAAAGAGGTTCGATAACTTGGAGGCCGAAATAGCAAAGCTCGAGCGGGAGTACAGCGATCTCGAAGAGGTTTGGAAAGCGGAGAAGGCGCGCTTGCAAGGCACGCATACGGTGAAGGAACGGCTCGAGCAGGCGCGGCTTGAGTTCGAGAACGCCCGGCGCGCGGGTGATCTCGCGCGCATGTCGGAACTGCAATATGGGCGTATCCCCGAGCTTACCAAGCAGCTCGAGCAGGCGGCGACCGCGGAGACGCAAACAATGACACTGCTCCGTGACAAAGTCACCGAGGAGGAGATCGCCGAGGTGGTTTCCAAGTGGACCGGAGTCCCGGTGTCCAGGATGCTCGAGGGGGAACGCGAGAAGCTGATGCGCATGGAAGAAGCCCTGCGCCGGCGGGTTGTCGGTCAGGACCAGGCCGTGACGGTGGTCGCTGACGCCATCCGCCGAGCGCGGGCGGGGATCGCCGATCCCAACCGCCCCTACGGTTCCTTCTTGTTCTTGGGGCCGACGGGAATAGGTAAGACGGAATTGTGCAAGGCCTTGGCCGAGTTCCTGTTCGATACCGAAGAGGCGATGGTGCGCATCGACATGTCCGAATACATGGAGAAACATACGGTGGCGCGCCTCATCGGGGCGCCGCCCGGTTATGTCGGCTACGAGGAAGGGGGTTATTTGACCGAAGCGGTCCGGCGAAAGCCCTATTCGGTCGTGTTGCTTGATGAGGTCGAGAAGGCCCATCCGGAAGTCTTCAACGTCTTACTCCAGATCCTCGATGACGGCCGGCTGACGGACGGTCACGGCCGGACGGTCGACTTCCGTAATACCGTCATCGTGATGACCTCGAATCTCGGCTCTCAGTTCATTCAAGAACTGGCCGGCGAGGAACACTACGAGAGCATGCGCAAGGCGGTGATGGAGAGTGTCGCGAGCTTCTTCCGGCCAGAATTCATCAACCGTATCGACGAAATCGTCGTGTTTCACTCCTTGCAATCGGTGCATATCCGGGCTATCGCCGAGATCCAGGTGGAACGGTTGCGCAAACGGCTGCGCGATCAGAATATCGGGTTATCGGTTTCGGCCGAGGCGCTGGACAAGCTGGGGCAGGCCGGCTTCGATCCGGTCTACGGCGCTCGTCCGTTGAAGCGCGCGCTTCAGGTGCGGGTGGAAACGCCGCTCGCCCGCGAGCTTTTAGCCGGTCGCTTCGGACCGGGCGACACCGTTCGGGTCGAGGTGCGCGACGGCGAGTTCGCGTTCGCGCGCGAAGTAAGCGCCGAAGACGCCGAGGCATGAGAGTCATTGCGAAGGTCTTGAAACCCTCATAAGCTTTGCACGCGGTGTTACGGAGGCCGCGTAGCGACGTAAACTATCGCGGAGGGCGCATGCAAACGGAACAATTCACGTGGTGGGGTTTGTTATTTCGGTTCTTGGGCGCGGCCGTCCTGGTGTACGCGACCTACAACCCGAGGGCTATTCTTTCTATCACTGGGCGCTCTTTCCCGTTTTCGGCGGCTCCGAGATCTCAGAGGGCGGTCCGGCCCCATTGAAGTTCCTCGCCGGTGTCGTTCTGCTCACCGGCTGGGTCGTATTTCTTCAGGCGACCCGGCGGTCGTTGGGGCTCGTTGGCGTCGTGCTGGCCGCCGCGTTTTGCGCGGGTTTGATCTGGTTAATGATCGAATGGGAGTTGTTTTCGGCCAGCAACTTGCGGACGATGACCCATCTGGTGCTGATTATCATCAGTGCGGTCCTGGCGGTGGGGATGTCCTGGTCGCACATCCACCGGCGGCTCTCCGGCCAGGTTGACACCGATGAGGTTAATTAGGAAAAATCTGATAAACCTGCTGCGCGTTGCATCTGCAACCGCTCACGACGGATAATCAGAATTTCCTTAGGAGACTCGCGGGGACTCGCCAGCGATCACTGCGAGAATGCGATCAAGGCGCACAATGTTTCTCGACCTGCTTGCGAGCCTCGGCGATAGCCGCCTGACGCTCTTCCTCGGTAAGACGCTCGCTGCTTCCGTCTTCCGCGTATTGCAGGATCCTAGACTTGCCCTCAAGCTTCGCTAAGCGCTCGCGCGCCGCATCGCAAGCCGCCTTGCGTTCACCCGCTTGTTCTTTGGTCTTCTGATCGGCCTCCGCTTGTTCTTGCCGTTTATCGCTGCGCAACTCGGAGTCCTGCAGTTGTTGCTTCAGTTTCTCGCGGGCCGCCTTGGAATCGACCTTCGGAGGAGGTTTGATGGCCTGGGATCCGCGCACCGCCGCGCTCACCCGCGCGCCGACGCGATCTCTTCCACGCCGCCTAACCCCGCATCGACAGCGCTCCAGCAACCGCGCCAAACTCCCGCTCGGCCTGCCCTCGTGCGAACCGCCCATCGGGCCGCAATCACAGCCCGTGGGGGTCACTCAATGGCCAGGAAAACGCCGCGACCGCACACGTTCTCACCAAAATTTCGTATCATTGACTACCCGCCAAGCTCAGCGATATAGTCCCACCTCAACAAAAAGGCCGTTTCAACTTCCTAGTCGCGTCGCCGATCGGCGCTGATATCTGTACTCTTCGGTTGATGGTTTCAATTGCAACAACAGGGCGTTCCGTGGGCGCCATCGATGATTTCCTGAAGATGCTGGACCGCATTCCGATATGGAGGCGGCTGGGAGAGGTTCCCGGCGAGGTTGACGATTTGAAGCGGCGAGTGGCCGAACTGGAGCAAAAGCTGAACGGTAAATGGCCACCAGATGTATGCGAGTTCTGCGGTACTCGGGCTGTCAGCTGACGACTGTCGATATGCACGGAATGCGAGAAGTCTGGACGTGTAGCGAGTGCGGCAAATCCCGAGAAATCCGTCACGATCTTATGAAGCGCGCCGGCCTGCCTGCCCCTCCCCGCCACCCGCTAGCCCCCTCAACTTACGAAACAAAGCGCGAAGGCCTCGCGCCCGGCGGAATTGGGGCGCTGGGTCGGGTGTAGGAGTCCGTATGCTTGGTCCACTCGTGGTCCTGGTCCACACACCGAAAGCGGGTGGGACCACCTTCAAGAGCGTGCTGAAAGCCGTCTATGGCGACCGACTGCTGGTCGCCAATCCGGCCGAACTATCGGGTGCCGACCTAGCGCGCCGAATAGAGGCTCAGCGCCTGCACTATCAGGCCTTCGCCGGCCATCATCCCTACGGCATTCACGAGATTTTCCGCCGATCGGCCGCCTACCTTTCGACCGTCCGCGATCCCGTGGCGCGCTTCGAATCGTGCTTTAATTTCGTCAAGCGCTGGCCCGCGCACCGACACCACGCGCGCGCCAAGAGCATGTCTATTGGAGAGTTCTATCGGTTCCTTCGCGACAGCGACGACATCTCGCTATTCAATCTCCAATGCCTGATGATCTGCCGCCGGAAGGATTTGGCGATGGCGCGGGAGTATGTCGCCACCCGGTATCTTGCCGTTGTTCCCGTGACGGCCATCGAACCCACCATTCGCTATGTGGCCGGAAAGCTGAACTGGCCCGCCATCAACGTCCCGACGCTCAACGTCACGGAGCACAAGTCGCTCGTCAGTGAGCTTACCGAGGCAGACCGAAGAGAGCTTGCCGCGGGCAATCAAGCCGATGCCGATTTGGTCAAATTCTGCGAGGACGCTACAGCGTCTCGCCACAGAACCACGTGAGATGCGCATCGCCTTCGACAGTGCCGTCACCCGAGCCGGACTTGTTGACGCGAACATCGAATGCGTCGTCACCATCATTGGCCACGACAACAAAAATGATCACCGGTACTTCGCCGCGACCGTCGGCGAGTAGGTATTCGACGCGAAGAAGCTGCCAACGTCGAAATCCCCCGTCCCGAATGTCACCGCCACATCCGTAGCAGAGGTGATGGGCGAGCCGTTAGACCTCTCAGTTGGTTTTTAACCGATTCAGCGAACTTCAATAGGGCACTTCGATTAATTCCTCGACTCGGGCCTTATTAGAGCTTTTAGTAGCTGATCGGATATATAACTCGTGTTAGAATATGGGCCTTCATCTATAAGAGCAGCAAGGGGAGATGATCATGGGGCAACCGGGGTTCTTT
>JBIMKD010000212.1:0-6382 GCA_043673815.1 Chromatiales bacterium | reverse complement strand
CCCCCATCGGAGCTGATCCTTCCCCCATCAAACCTCCCTACCACCCGCCGAGATCCAAGACCGTGAAATTCCATCTGCCACCCGTTACACTGTGTTTCCATAAGGCCGTCCTCGTCATTGCGCATAACATGCTGATCGCACGCATATTATGCCACGAGATACGGCCTTTTTCTTGGCTATCGGTGAGAAATCCGGGCTAGCAGGAAGATGGCTAGGCGAAGTTCGAGACACCGAATCCGTACAGCTATTGCGCAATTGGCTGTGGCACTGATAAGAGTGGAACCAACACTACAATAGCGTCAGCGTATTCCGCCGTCGGCGGGGACGACGACTCCTTATGCACACGAAGCTCAACGAGACCCGCTGCGGTGGGGCGGTTCGGCGGGTTTCCTGGCTTGCGCCGTCACCCGCCCTACATCGACTGCGAAATAAACTAAAGAATTAATGCCGTCTAGTACATGGGAGCGACAACATGAAAGACAAACGTGTTCTCCGGTTCTTAGCACTGACGCTTGCTGGCATCGTTGCAGCATGTGTGTTACCGCCAAGAACTACAACTAATAATGTAGCGGTTACCGTTGATGAAAACAGAATACCCGGCTGCCAATTCATTTCGGATGCTCAAAGAGCCGAAAACTACGACACGCAATTCTACCATTCACGAGGTCTTGCATTCTTTCCGGAGCTTACAAACCCAACGCCCTTTTGTCGAAGATCGGAGCCCGCATGTCACGCGCAGCGAGAGAATTGTTTCACCGGCATCGCCTTACGGTGAGCGACTACCAGCGCATGGGGGAGGCGGGGATATTGGATCAAAATGCCCGCGTTGAGTTGATTGCAGGGGAGATCATCGACATGGTGCCGATCGGGAGCCTGCACGCCGGCACGCTCAAACGTTTGATACGAATGCTTGAACGTGCCGTCGGAGATGCGGCGGTGTTATCCGTTCAGGACCCCATCGTGTTGGACCCCTATTCCGAGCCCGAACCCGATGTGGCGCTCCTCAAGCCGCGCGAAGATTTCTACACGACGACGCACCCTGTACCCGGTCGCCGATACGACGGTGCACTATGATCGCGAGGTGAAGGTCCCTCTGTATGCCAGCGCAGGTATCCCCGAGGTATGGCTGATCGACCTCGCGCGCAAAGCAGTTGAAGTCTACCGGCAACCAAGTGAGCAAGGCTATCGGGAGGTGCTACGTCCACATCCCAGCGAACCCCTCAAGTGCGCACTCCTGCCGCAAGTCTCGCTGTTTCCTTTAAAGCTTTGGCCGCAACCCGAGTAAGGCGAAATCGCGGGGCAGATGCCTGACGGGCGATCGGGCACACGGTCTGATAGATAGATCGCGATAAATGGGGACAGGACGACGGGGTGGTCCGGTTAACTCCGCCCGATTCACGCTTCTCTTTTCCAGTCTTCCCAGAGGTCGGTGATATCCGGCCTCCCGAGCGCCCCGGCTAACTCCCGGATCCGGGGTTCCAGGTAATTCAGATCGAGATCCGCCAAGCGGCGCAGCAGGATACCGCGCGCATCCGATCGATCCCGCGGGCGGTCGGAGATGATCTTGAGGAGGATCAGATCCTCCGGCGTGCAGCAACGAACCTCAGTGTCCAAAATCTTGACGGGAACCGCACGCTCAATCGCCTCCTGTTCGAACGGTAGCATGCCAAAGATCATGTCGATGTTGACCCCTTCGCTGGTTCGCAGCGGCAGTACGCGGGTCTCCTCTATAAAGCGGCGCGGGTGGTCAATCCGAGGCGTAAATTCGCGTGCCAGGGCCGGCACCAGTCGGTCAATGTCCCCATCCGCGACCCAAACGGTGACGTCTATGTCTAACGTCGCCCGTGGTTCCCCCCAAACCGCATTGGCCATACCGCCCACAAGCATATAGGACACATTGATCTCGCTCAGGCGTCGGGCCAGCGCGATCAGCGCTCTTTCCAGAGGCGTCATGGGTCCTTTGCTAGCGCCTTGGAGAGTACTTGCAGGCGCTGGTGGAGCACCCGAACACCCGAGACATCCACGGGACGTGACCGGGATTCGCCCGGAAGCAGTTCGTAGAGTGTGCCCAGGCCACTCAGCGCGGTGGCAGGGTCACAGCGATTCGGCGCCTGCGCTTGCCAGCGAGCGTAGCGCTCGAACGCCACGGCCCGTCGCTTGATAATATCGGCGCTGAAGCGTTTCGTAGCTGCCTTAGCCATAGCGCTAGTTTAACTGAACTCGGGTGTGCTTGATGGGTTACGGTGCGCCGCTAAGAACCCACCAAACGGGGGGGTCGGTCTTGAAATATTCACAGACGCCCTCATGGAAGGCGCGTGGGTCCCTTGGTTGCTGCAACCGGTCAACGCGCGGGGGCGGGGGACCAAGAGGACGATGTGGCTCCCCGGGACGGGCTCGAACCGCCGACCTAGTGATTAACAGTCACCCGCTCTACCGACTGAGCTACCGGGGAATCGGCGCTATGGTACTGACGCGTCTTGCACCGGTCAACCAAAGGTCTTAGGGAAGCTCTGCAAAAGTTACTGCGCAGTCCATCTGCTTTGTCGGGTGCTCGCTCGTCGCTCGCCTATCTACGTGATATGTCTCCCGACTCGCTCCGCGGCTTCGCGCATCTGGGCTTGCTCGCGACACTTTTGCAGAGCTTCCTTAGTCGAGCGCGCGTTGCGTGATGAGAGCGCGTAGCTCTCGTTGCCGCGTTTGATCAATCGGAAAATTCCAAAGAAATAGTGCCCCGAGCGCCATCAGCACGCCCGGCAACCAGCCGTAGACCGCCATGAGCGCGAATTCGGAGCCAGGGGTGTGCGTGCTCACATCGGCGGGTTCGAACCCGACGTATGCCGGGAGCACGGTCGCGAATAAAACCCCTAGGGCGATGGCGAACTTATAGGTCATCGCCCAGATGGCGAAGTAGAGGCCGGTACGCTGCCGGCCCGAAGTCACGGTGTCATGATCGACGACATCGGCAGCGATGGAGTTCGCGAGGAACAGGATGGACGCGAAGCTGCTGCCGCGGATCGCGAGCACCACGATGAGCGACCAGCCTTCACCCTGCCCGTGTAGAGGCAGGAGCAGGCTCCATAGTCCGACCCAAAGCGCCGCCAGACACAAGGCGCGGTGTTTGCCGATGCGATCGGAGATCCGGATCCAAAGAGGCACCAGCGCGATGGTGGCTATGTTTTCGAGCAGCAGCATGGTAGCGAAGAGATCTGGGGTCTCGGTGACGTGGACCAGGACGATCTTATGCAGTGTCGCTTGAATGATGAGCCCGGAGACGAACAGAACAACGGAGATCACCATGCGCACGAATGCGGGATTTCGTGCCACGAGCATGAAACCCGCGGAACCCCGCGGCCACTCGCCGGCGAGCGTATCCGGGGGACGCTCGGGGACCGTCTTGAACGCAACGATGAGTAGCGGCGGCAGCGTCAGGATCACGGTCAGGGCAATGGCCGTCAACTGCGTTGCCGGTTCACGCTGGCCGAGAGATTCCAGGAGCATGAACATCAAGACGAACACCAACTGGCCGGCGAACCCGAAGGACTCCCGCCAGGCCGTCACGCGGGAGCGTTCCGAGTAGTCCGTGGACAGCTCCGCCCCCCACGCTTTGTAAGGAAGATCCACGAGCGTGAACGAGATAAAGAACAAGCACGTCCACCCCAAAAGGTATTCAAAGGTCACGCCCGGCGCCGGCGTGAAGATCATCCAGAGCGACAGGATGAACAGGGGCGCGCCGGCGGCGATCCAGGGTTTTCGCCGTCCCCAGCGCGTGTTCCAGCTATCGCTCACTATGCCTATGAAGGGATCGATGATGACATCGAGGATGCGCGAGGCGGCAATCGCGATCCCCACCGCCGCGAACGGTAGCGCTAGGTCATCGGCGTAATACGAAGGTATAAACAGCGCCAGCGGCAAGGCGGCGATCGCATAAGCCATGTAAGGCAGGCCGTAAATCACCATCATACCGGTGGCGATCTTTGGCGCGCTCAAGCCTGGAGCGTGAGGGTGCAAACTAACCCGCAGGAGCTACGGTGAATGGGTACATAGGCCGCTGCCGAGGAACTCCGGTTACGCGCCTTTATCAGTTAGCCTTCCTGCTCCGGGAGGAGCTTCGATCCGCGCTCTGCGTGCATGCGGGGTTTTTGCCTCGGGACGCCGGCCAGCTCCTCGGCACGGCGATCCAGCGTCTCCAACTCCTCCCGCAACCAGGCCACCCATGCCTGGCTTTGCTCGGGAGACGGATTGCACGGTATGTTCTTCGGTTCGCCGATCGCGAGCCCGATGCGCGTGAAGAGCGCAGGGATCTCCATGCGGTCCCAACGATGCTTGATGATGCGTTTGCGGCGCGCCGTCGCGGACGCGGGGACCACCACGTACCCGAGCTCGCCGGCCAGCTTGACGGCGCCCCGTTTGACCTTGTGATAGGGACCGAGCGGACCGTCAACGGCGATGCCGCCGTTCGAGCGACGCTCCAAGGCGCGGCGCATGATCTCGAAGGCATGGCTGCGCCCGCGGATCGGGACCTGAACGCACTCGTAACCGAAGTGGCGGCAGATCTCGGCGATGATGGCTCCCCGGTCAGATTGGCTGGTGAACACGCAGGCCGGGCGTCCGCGCATGAGTGCGAAAAGAGGGAGGTATTTGCCGTGCCAGAAGCAAAACAAGACCCGCTGATGCTGATCCAAGATCTCGTCGAGGCGATCGAGGCCGTCATAGCGTTTCCTCCAAGTCACGGATTGTAGACGCAGTAGCCACGCCCACAGCCATCCCAGCAACCGCGTCTTGAAATCCGCTCCTGTCGCCGACGGCTCGGCGCCCGTGCCGGGATGATTTTCCAGCCCGGCGAGGGCGTTCTGGCTAGGCCAGGCGCGCGGGTCTTCGGTGCCTCTCGGCCCCACTTCCCAAACGAGGCTCGGCCGCAGCGAGTCGCCCGCGGCTTGAACCACGTTGCGCAGGATCCGCCATTCACCTCGCAGGCGGCGAAACGCGATGTCCCAAAGGGTATGATCGCGCATTCTTTGCGTGGGCGCGGTGGCGCGCAACGAGGCGTAGAGATCAAGCGCCCGCGCCGCGGTTCCGCTCATATCGAAGGCGGAGGCCGTCCGTTGTGCGCCTTCCCGCAACCGTTGGCGCGCCTCGGCGCCTAGGGCGGCGACCCACGCCAGCGCCGCCACGAAGCACTCGGGGTCTTCCCGTTTTAACAGACGTCCGTTGTCTTCATCGCGAAGCATCTCGCGCACGCCCGATGCGTCGAGGGCCACGACCGGCACACCGGCGCACATGGCCTCAGCCAGCACCATCCCTTGCGTTTCCGTGTGGGACGCGAAGGCGAAGACATCCATCGCCTGATAAGCGTCGCTGAGATCGCGCTGATCAAGCGCCCCCGTGAGAATCAGCCGCTCCGCGAACCCGGCGCCGGTGAAGCGGGCTTGCAAGTCGTCGCTCGCCGGTCCGCTGCCGACGATGAGACAATAAGCGTTCGGGTTTCCCTCCAGGAATCGAATACCGGCCTCTGTCAGAAAACCCAGGTTCTTTTCCGCGGCCAAGCGCCCGGCGTGCCCGAGCAGGAACGCTTGTGCCGGGATCCCATATTTTCTCCGAAACGCCTGCCCATCGCCACCCGCGAAAAGCGGCAGGTCAATACCGGTCGGGATCACTTGAATCGGGGTTTCGACGCCGCGCTCGCGCAGCAGCTCGGCCACCGTTCGGCTCGGCGCGATCACCGCGTCGCACAGGTTGCAATAACCGCTGACGAGGTCCACGACGAAATGTTTCATCGTTTGCGAATCCCCGGGCGCGTAGTGGGTGTATTTCTCGTACATCGTATGGTAGGTGAATACCACTGGAAGACGGCGCGCCGCGGCAACGCGCAGGGCCGTTCCTCCCAACAGGAACGGATGATGGGAGTGGATGATCTCGGGACGAAATTGCTTGAGCGCCGCCACCAGCCGCAAGGGCGCCGGCATCGGTACCGAGAAGGCGCTGCCATTGAAGTCCTTGACGGCCGGAAAACGGACCACGCCGCGTTCGTTCTCGGGGGTGCCCTTGAAGAGCGGCGCCGCCACGAGCACTTGGTGGCCGCGGGTCCGGAACGCGCCGGCAAAGCCTTCCACGCTGCGCGCAACGCCCCCTACATGCGGTGCATAGGTATTGGTCATCATCAGGATATTCATCGTTGATTCCTTGTTGTTCTTCTAGTCCGCGCATTAGCTTATCGCGGCGTGCGCCGTGGCGCGAGCCGCGGATCGTATATATGGACTCCACCCGGTTTGCAAGGTGAGGATTGATGATGGCTTGTAAGGAAGACTGCACGTATATATTCGGCCTGTTCGTGAGCACGGTATCGGACTCTGGCCATGATGGAATCTGCGCGTTCTGGTTCCTT
>JBIMKD010000211.1:0-10775 GCA_043673815.1 Chromatiales bacterium | reverse complement strand
GCGGAGGCCGCGCTCGCCGACGAGGAGCATGTGGCGGCAAGCGTGGCGGTCAATACCGCCGGGCTCGCGCGACTGACTCGGGCATGCGAAGCATTGGGGCTCGGCTATATCCCTTCGGCCGCGAATTTTCTCTGCATCGAGCTCGGCCCCCGCGCGCGCGATCTCTATGAGGCCTTGCTCAGGCGGGGCGTGATCGTGCGGCCGATCGCCAATTATGGCTTGCCAAACCACCTCCGGATCACAATTGGAACGGAGCGGGAGAATACGCGTTTCATCGACGCACTCAAGACGGTGCTGAATGAACGATCCCAAGGAGGCTAAGTAGCCATCGTGCCGCCCTCAAGGGTCGCCATTATCGGCGTCGGCCTCATTGGCGGATCGCTCGCCCGCGCCTTGAAGCGCGCCGGAGAGCGCGTGGCGGGATACGACACGGACCCAATGGTCCTGCACCGGGCGCGCGAGATCGGTGTCATCGATGAGCCGTGTGCCCATCTCTGCGGTGCGGTCGAGGGTGCCGAGATCGTAGTGATCGCCGTGCCGCTCGGGGCCGTACCGGGGGTCTTTCAGGGTCTCGCCGGGAGCTTGGATGGGCATGCGGTGATCACCGACGTCGGTAGCGTGAAAGGTTCCGTGGTTGATGCCGCTCGGCGGTGTCTCGGGCATCACCTACCGCGTTTCGTGCCGGGACACCCCATCGCGGGCACCGAGCATAGCGGCGTAGAGAATTCTTGTGCCGGGCTCTTTCACGGACAGCGAGTGATTCTAACTCCCCTCGCCGAGACCGACCCGCGCGCGCTGGAGCGCGTGCGTTGGCTCTGGCGACAAACTGGAGCCGTGGTCGAGGACATGGAGATCGGCCGGCACGATCAAGTCTTCGCCGCCACCAGCCATCTGCCGCATGTTCTGGCCTATGCGTTGGTGCGCGCCGCCGCGCGCGTGAGCGGCCGGTCCGCGGTCTTGCGCTACGCGGCGGGAGGTTTCGCAGACATCACCCGCATCGCTTCGAGCAACCCCGTCATGTGGCGCGATATTTTTTTCGCTAATCGCGTGCGGCTCATCGAGATGATCGAACGTTTTCGGGAGGATCTCGCGCTGCTCCGCGACGCTATCGAGGCCGAGGACGGTCCTGCGATCGCTGCATTCTTGGACGAGGCCAAGAACACACGGGATGCCTTGGTCGCCGAACAGCGGATCGGGCCGGATCTCGTGGGTGAAAAAAAGCGGTGACTCCCGGCCCGCACCTGCTTAGCGTTGAACCGGGCGGGAAGCTCGCCGGCCGCTTGCGCGTGCCGGGTGACAAGTCCATCTCCCACCGCGCGCTCATGCTCGGGGCGATCGCCGAGGGTGTCACCGAAATCCGGGGATTCCTGGAGAGTGAAGATACGCTCGCGACCTTACAAGCCTTCGAATCGATGGGCGTGCGCATCGAGCGGCTCGGAGCGGGCGGGATCAGGATCCACGGGGTGGGCTTGCGCGGGTTGCGGCCGGCGCCCGGGCCGATCCATCTAGGCAACTCCGGTACCTCGATGCGGTTAATGGCGGGGCTGCTCGCGGGCCAGTCTTTCGACACGAAATTGACCGGCGATGAGTCGCTGTCTAAGCGACCCATGATGAGGGTCATCGAGCCCTTGCGCCGCATGGGGGCCCGGATCGAGTGCAGTGCCGCGGGCACGCCGCCGGTCACCGTCTTCGGCGGAGCGCGACTTTGCGGAATCGATTATGGTATGCCCGTGGCGAGCGCCCAGGTCAAATCCGGTATTTTGCTCGCCGGTCTGTACGCACGCGGGCGAACGTGCGTGAGGGAGCCCCTCGCAAGCCGCGACCACAGCGAGCGAATGTTGGGCCGTTTCGGCTGCCCGATACAACGCCAAGACGGCGCGGTTTGCATGCACGGCGAAGCGCGGCTCGTGGGCGTTGATGTCAATGTGCCGGCGGATCTGTCTTCGGCGGCGTTTTTCATCGTCGGCGCGACGATTGCCTGCGGATCGGATCTCGTGCTCGAGGAGGTGGGGGTCAATCCGACGCGCATCGGCATGGTCGAGATCTTGCGGCGCATGGGTGGCTCTATTGAGCTTGTCAACCCGCGCGAGGAGGCCGGTGAACCCGTTGCCGATCTGTGTGTGCGCGCAAGCGATCTGCGCGGGATACGTATTCCGGGCGATCTGGTACCGGCGGCCATCGACGAATTTCCCGCCCTCTTGATCGCCGCGGCCTGCGCCCGCGGCGAAACCCTCTTGGAAGGCGCCGAGGAACTTCGCTACAAGGAGAGCGATCGGCTAAGCCGCATGGCGGAAGGCCTCAAGGCGCTGGGCATCGAGGCGCGGCCCACCCCTGACGGGATGCGTATCCGCGGTGCCGCGATCCAAGGGGGCCGCGTGGAAAGCGGCGGTGATCATCGCGTCGCGATGGCGTTTGCGATCGCGGGATTGCGGGCCGAGAGGCGTATTGTCATCGCCGACTGCGCGATGATCACTACGTCTTTTCCAAACTTCCTCACGCTGGCGCGGGAAGCGGGTCTCCGAATCACAGCGGGCGGTGGACCGTGAGAGCCGAATCGATTCCCGTCATCGCCATCGACGGTCCAAGCGGCACGGGCAAGGGCAGCCTCGGGTTGCGGCTCGCACGGACCTTAGGATGGCATGTTCTCGATAGCGGGGCCTTGTACCGAACCTTGGGGTGGCTTGCGATGCGGGAGGCTGTCGGGCTCGATGATGTGGCGCGGCTGGCTCATCTTGCGGCGCACCTTGCGGTGGAATTTAGGGACGCTGCGCCGGGGTCGGAGGAGGTGCGCGTATTCTTTCGGGGAGAGGATGTGACTCGGAGCATCCGTTCGGAAGCCTGCGCGCACGCCGCCTCTCAGATCGCCGCGTTGCCCGCTGTCCGCGCGGCGCTTCTTGCGCAGCAGCGCTCCTTCCGGCAGCCTCCGGGCTTGGTAGCCGACGGCCGCGACATGGGAACGGCGGTTTTCGTCGACGCCGGCCTTAAGATCTATCTCTCGGCCAGCCCGGAGGAACGCGCCGAAAGGCGCTATAAGCAGTTGAAAGATCAGGGAGTCAATGTTAATCTCCGCAATCTTTTAGAGGGCATCCTGGAACGCGATGCCCGTGATAGTGAGCGCGGTGCGTCGCCTTTGCGGGCCGCGCCCGATGCCGTGATCATCGACACCACGCGCCTTGATCTCGGAGCGGTGGTTGAGCGTGTTATATACTTGATCGACGCGCGCGATCGGCACGCGGGTAGAAATTAATGGTGGTTTGAGGATTCGAGAACTTATGGTTGAAACGTTTGCGGAATTATTCGAGCAGAGTCAAATCGAGCACAAGATGCGTCCGGGCACCATCGTGACCGGTATCGTCGTCGATGTCCGGCCGGATGCCGTGGTTGTTCATGCCGGCTTTAAATCGGAGGGGGTGATCCCCATCGAGCAATTCCGCAACGAGGCAGGCACCATCGAAGTCACGATTGGCGATCGGATCGATGTCGCGCTAGATGCGATCGAAGACGGATTCGGCGCCACTCGACTGTCGCGGGAAAAGGCGAAGCGCGTCATGGCCTGGAAGCGCCTAGAAGAAGCTTTGGAGGCCGGTAGCAACGTGACCGGTGTGATCACGGAGCGCGTGAAAGGCGGTTTTACGGTAGAGATCGAAGACATCCGCGCCTTCCTCCCGGGGTCGTTGGTGGATGTCCGGCCGGTACGCGATACCACCTATCTGGAAGGCAAGCCGCTCGAGTTCAAGGTGATTAAGGTTGACCATAAGCGTAACAATGTCGTGGTCTCCCGCCGTGCCGTGGTGGAAAGCGAGGGAGGCGCCGAGCGTGATGTGCTGTTAAATAGCATCGAGGAGGGCGGCGTTGTCAAGGGGGTGGTCAAGAACCTTACCGATTATGGGGCGTTTATCGACCTCGGTGGCGTCGATGGCTTGCTCCATATCACGGACATGGCTTGGAAACGCGTTAAACACCCGAGCGAGGTCCTCAATGTCGGCGATGAAATTGACATTAAGGTCCTGAAATTCGATCGCGAGCGCAACCGCGTCTCCTTGGGGCTCAAGCAGCTTGGGGAGGACCCCTGGATCGACATTGCGCGCCGCTACCCGCAGCGTTCTCGTATCTTCGGCAAAGTCACCAACGTCGCCGACTATGGTTGTTTTGTGGAAATCGAACCAGGTGTCGAGGGTTTGGTTCACGTCTCGGAGATGGACTGGACCAACAGAAACGTTCATCCCTCGAAAGTGGTCCATGTTGGGCAGGAGGTCGAGGCGATGGTTCTCGACATCGACCAGGAGCGGCGCCGCATCTCGCTCGGAATGAAGCACTGCCAGCCGAATCCTTGGGAGGAGTTTGCGATAAGATTTAACAAGAACAGCAAGGTCCAGGGAATCATCAAGTCCATTACCGATTTTGGTATTTTCGTGGGGCTCGAAGGGGGCATCGATGGCTTGGTGCATCTGTCTGATCTCTCGTGGTCGAATGCGGGTGAGGAGGCGGTCAGAAATTACAAGAAGGGTCAAGAGGTCGAAACGGTGGTCCTCGCCATCGATGCGGAGCGGGAGCGGATTTCGCTAGGGATCAAACAATTGGAGAAGGATCCCTTTTCCAATTATCTGGCCGAGCACGAAAAGGGCAGTATCGTGACGGGCGTTGCAGTAATGGTCGATGCGCAAGGGGTAACAGTCCGGCTCGCGGAAAGCGTCGAGGGCTATATTCGCGCGTCTGAGCTTTCACGAGAGCCCGTGGACGATGCGCGCAAGGTGACCAAGGAGGGGCAAGAGGTCGAGGCCTTATTCGTTGCGATCGACCGGAAGAAGCGCATGATTTCTCTTTCTATCAAGGCGAAGGAATTTCACGAACAGGCGCAAGCGTTGGAGACCTACGGGGCGGGGGCCGGCATGGCGACCACCAAGCTCGGCGATCTGCTCAAGCAGCGCCTCGACGGTGCCGAGTCGCCCGATTGAAGGCGCGCCACGCATGAATGGCAGCGGTTTCTTCCCGCCCGGTAAGCGACACGGCTAAGGCAGCACACATGACTAAGTCGGAACTCATCGAATCCCTCGCGCGCAAGCAGATCCAACTGGGGAATAAAGATGTTGAGTTGGCGGTTAAGACCTTGTTGGAGCTCATGGCGTATACGCTCTCGACGGGGAGGCGCATCGAGATCCGCGGCTTCGGAAGTTTCTCTCTCCATTATCGCCCGGCCCGGATCGGACGCAATCCGAAATCCGGAGATCCGGTGCCTCTGCCGGCGAAATACGTGCCGCACTTTAAACCGGGAAAACAGATGAGAGAACGCGTCAACGGCGTGAAATAGTTCGGTCTCCGAAAACTAGCCAAAAATATTTGAAATTTAAGCATTTCGTTAAACTCCCTCTCCCTCCGGGAGAGGGTTGGGGTGAGGGATTAGAATAAGGGTAACTCGTTCGTTTTATATCCCCTCATCCTAACCTTCTGCCGCAGGGAGAAGGGACTTATCATTTTGTCGTAGTGGTTTTTTTCAACATTTGGGCGGTAAGCGCCTATCGAGCGTGATTCCCCGCCGGGAGCGGATTCGAAGAAGAGGCGTGCTACGTTTAACGACTCAGGCGTGTGGCTATGGTTCGCGTTCTAAAAGTAATCTTTCTGTTGGTCATCGTACTCGTCGGCCTTGAGCTGCATGTCAAGAATCATCAAATAGTCGTCGTCGATTATTATCTGGGTACCGTGCAGTTGCCGGTGTCTCTCTTGATCGCTAGCATGTTGATCTTGGGAGCGGTTCTGGGCGTCCTGGTAAATCTCGGTGTCGTTGTGCGTTTGCGGCGTAAGATTGGTGAGCTCAAGCGTTCTTTGAAATCCGTGGATCAGCAGTTAACGAGAGGCCAATCCATCACAACGCTCAAGGATGCCTCCTGAGCCGTTCTCGAACCTCATTTGGTTGCTGTTGCCGCTTGCCGCGGCGTCCGGTTGGTATCTGGCAAGCCGTGGTGGCGCTTACCGCCGTGGCGAGCCCGCCAGCCTCTCTAAGGATTACTTCAAAGGCCTAAACTACCTCCTAAACGAACAGCCGGATAAGGCCATCGACGTGTTCATCGCGATGCTGGAGGTCGAGAGGGACACGATTGAAACACAGCTTGCGTTGGGCAATCTGTTCCGCCGGCGCGGCGAAGTCGATCGGGCCATCCGCATCCATCAAAATTTAATTGCGCAGTCTGCGTTGGGCGACGAGCAACGTTCTCTGGCGGCGCTCGAGTTAGGAATGGATTACATGCGCTCGGGCTTGTTCGATCGGGCGGAGGGCCTATTTAAAGGCTTGTTGGACTCCGGAACCCACACGAAGAAGGCATTATCGCAGTTGCTGGATATCTATCAGCAAGAACAAGATTGGGATAACGCGATCGCGTGCGCGCGCGAGATCGAGACCCGATGCAAAGAGGATATGGGCAGTATGACGGCCCAGTTTTACTGCGAATGGGCGCAGCAGTGCGAGCTTCAAGGCCAAACCGCCGAGGCCGTCCGGTTATTGCAACGCGGGTTGGTAGCTGATCCGGGCTGCGCGCGAGCGAGCCTGATGCAAGGTAGAATCGCCAAAGCCTCCGGCGAGACTCGCGCGGCGGTCATGGTATTCAAAAGGATAGAGCATCAGGACCCTTCGGTTCTGGTACAAGCGCTACCGCACTTGCTCGAATGCTATCGAAGCTTGGGGCAATCCAACGAGCTTATAGCGTATTTGCAGACGCTCGTCGCCAAGAAATTCGGTGTCCAGATCTTGCTGATGCTGGCGGATCTGATCGCGGAAGAGCGGGGCATCGAAGCGGCGATAAGCTATTTGAGTGACGAGCTAAACCGGCGGCCTTCCTTACGCGGATTGAACCAGATGCTCAAGTATTCAATAGCACACGGCGCGGCGTTGTCCAAGCCACAGTTGGCGGTGCTCAGCGACTACGTCGGCCGCTTGTTACGCCAACGATTGAATTACCAATGTCAGCACTGCGGGTTCCTGGCGAAGACACACCATTGGCAATGCCCCACTTGCAAGCATTGGAGCAGCGTGAGGCCGGTCGATGATCTCGACGGCAACTGAGCAACGCGGTGACGCGATGAGCGAATCAAACCCCGAATACAGCGTATTCGAGCCCCCGGGTCCGCGTCCGGCCGGTGGACGGCTCTATTGGACGCGCTTGCACGGAAGCGCCAAGGCGCTTGCCGTCTCAAGGCTAGCGGAGAGATGGAGCGGCCTGGTGGTGGTCATCGCCAAGGACGCGCTGCATGCAGAGCGCCTCGAGGAGGAGCTTGGGTTCTTTAGCGGCGGTGGTCAAGCAGCCGAGATCCTTAGCTTTCCTGACTGGGAAACCTTGCCCTATGACCGCTTTTCACCTTATCAGGACATCGTCTCGCGGCGTTTGGAAACGCTGGCGCGCTTACCGCAACTAAGAACAGGTTATTTAATCACCTCCGTCGCCACCTTGATGCATCGGTTGGCGCCGCGCGACTATCTTGAAGCCAACACGCTCATGCTTAGAGTGGGCGAACGCCTGGATCGCGAGCGTTTCCGCGAACGGCTGATTCACGGAGGGTATCGCTGCGTCTCGCAGGTGCTGGAGCACGGTGACTTCGCCGTTCGGGGATCGATACTCGATGTGTATCCGATGGGTAGCCGGTTCCCTTATCGCATCGATTGGTTCGACGAGCTCATCGATACGCTGCGCCTCTTCGATCCGGAAACGCAACGTTCTATCGAGAGCAGCGATCGGATCGAGGTGCTACCCGCGCGCGAGTTTCCTCTAACGCCGAAGGCGCTCGAGTGCTTCCGCCAGAGCTGGCGCGCGCGCTTTGAGGGCGCGCCCGGGGATTGCCCGATCTACCGCGAGGTGAGCCAGGGCCTCGCGCCTGGGGGTATCGAGTACTACTTGCCGCTTTTTTTCACCAGCGGCGCGATCTTGTTCGACTATCTGCCCGAGGAGAGCGTCGCGGTGCTGGATGACGGTGCGTTGGAGGCTGCAAGAGCGTTTTGGGCCGAAATTGGTCAACGCTATGAAGCCGCCCGCCACGATCGCGAGCGGCCGTTGCTACCCCCCGATGAGGTGTTTCTCTCGCCCGAGGAGCTTTCCGCTCGGCTCAAAATCCATCCGGCGATCGTCATCGAGGGGCTCACGGCGCCAAAGAATGCCGTGAGTTTCTCGAGCAGCATGCCGGTGCAGCTTCCTATCGACGGCCGGGCCGCGGATCCGTTGGCGGTCGTCAAACACTATTTGCAATCTTTCGGCGGCCGGGTCTTGTTTGCCGCCGAGTCGAAAGGCCGCCGCGAGACGCTCTCGGAGCTCCTGCGCCAGCACCAGATTGAATTCCAAGGCTACGCGGATTGGGCGTCGTTTCTTAGGGACGAAGCGCGAATCGGATTGACCATCGCCGCCCTTGATCAAGGCATGCAGTTGGGCAGTCCGCGCATCGCCGTCGTTGGCGAAGCCCAGTTGTTTGGGGAACGCGCGCGGCAAGAGCGCCGCCGCAGCCGCGCGGCACGGGATCCGGAAAGCATCATTCGCGATCTCAGCGAGCTCCACGCCGGTGCGCCGGTGGTGCATGAACATCACGGGGTCGGGCGTTATCTGGGGCTCTTTCCGATCGAGACTAATGGCATTCCCGGTGAATACCTCGGCATCGAGTACGCCGATGCGGATCGCCTCTACGTGCCGGTGCTCTCGCTCCACCTCATCACCCGTTATTCCGGCGTAGACCCCGCTCACGCGCCCTTGCACAAGCTCGGCAGCGGCCAGTGGCAACGCGCCCGCGCCAAGGCCTTGAGACGCATCCGCGACGTGGCCGCGGAGCTTCTGGAGATCTATGCGCGCCGCGCCGCACGCAAAGGGTACGCGTTTACGCTGGAACGGGATCAATACCAGGCGTTTATACAGGGGTTTCGTTTCGAGGAGACACCGGACCAGGAGGCGGCGATCGCCGCGGTTGTGCACGATCTGCAAGGCGAGCAACCGATGGATCGACTGGTGTGCGGTGATGTCGGGTTCGGAAAAACCGAGGTGGCCATGCGCGCGGCTTTCGTCGCGGCCATGGACGGCAAGCAGGTCGCGATCCTGGTGCCTACCACTCTGCTGGCGCAACAGCACTATCGGAACTTCCAGGATCGGTTCGCGGAATGGCCGCTCCGCATAGAGCTACTGTCACGGTTCCAGGGCAAGAAAGACCAGGATAGAGTCGCGGCTGGGCTCAAGGACGGCGCGGTCGATATTGTCGTCGGAACACACAAGCTGTTGCAGGAGTCCATTGTCTTCAAGCGCCTCGGGCTGTGCGTAATCGATGAAGAGCACCGCTTCGGGGTGCGGCAAAAGGAGCGGCTGAAGGCCCTGCGTTCGGAGGTGGATATCTTGACGCTGACCGCGACCCCGATTCCGCGCACGCTCAACTTGGCCTTGTTCGGCACCCGCGAGCTATCGATCATCGCCTCGCCCCCCGCACGGCGCATCGCCGTCAAGACCTTCGTGACCGAGTGGGACCAGCGGCTCTTACGCGAAGCCATGGGGCGCGAGATCAGCCGCGGCGGCCAGATCTACTTCCTGCATAACGAAGTGGAAACGATCGAAGAAACCGCTCGCGAGGTTGCGGCGCTCATTCCCGAGGCGCGCGTGCGCGTGGCGCACGGGCAGATGCGCGAGCGCGAGCTCGAGCAGGTGATGCTCGATTTCTACCATCGCCGCGTTGCGTGCCTCGTCTGCACGACTATCATCGAGACCGGGATCGACGTACCGAACGCCAATACCATCATCATTAATCGCGCCGACAAGTTCGGGCTCGCCCAGCTCTATCAACTGCGCGGCCGGGTAGGCCGCTCGCATCACCGGGCGTATGCCTATCTCGTGGTGCCGTCCCGGAAGGCCCTCAAGGGCGACGCCCTGAGGAGGCTCGAAGCCATCGAGTCGATCGAGGATCTCGGCATCGGGTTTACCTTAGCTACCCATGACCTCGAGATCCGCGGTGCGGGTGAGATCCTCGGTCAGGAGCAAAGCGGGCATATTCAGGAAGTCGGTTTCGGCTTGTTCACGGAACTGCTGGAGCGCGCGATCCAGGCGCTCAAGGCCGGGCGGCAGCCCGAGCTCGACCGGCCGCTCGATCATGGCGTCGAGATCGAGATCCATGTGCCGGTACTGATCCCGGGCGATTATGTACCCGATGTCCATACCCGTCTTATCCTGTACAAACGGATCGCGAACGCGAGGGATCCTGAGGAGCTTGGCGGGCTGGAAGAAGAAATGATCGATCGTTTCGGCTCGCTGCCGCGGTCCGCCAAAGATCTGTTTCGGATCACGCAGCTCAAGCAGCGGGCGGCGCCTCTCGGGGTCCGCAAGATCGATCTCGGCGCGCATGGCGGGCGGGTGCTCTTCCACGCGCAGGCCCAGGTCGACCCGCTGGCTTTAGTGAAACTGATGCAGACCGAACTTCATAGCTACAAGTTCGAGCAAGGAGACAAGATCCGGATCACCGCCTCGTTGCCCGATAGTGACGCACGCATCGATATACTTAACCATTTGTTCGATCAACTGGGGCAGCGGGCGGCGGCTTAAGTCTAGCCAAACATATATGAAATTCGGGGTGCCTCTCCAAGTTCCATGGTCCTCCGGGAGTGGCACCGACTTGTCCCCCTCTCCCACAGGGTGTATAGACCGGAGTCAAGGGTAACAGGTGTTCGGGGACATGGGTAACACATCGATGACTACTCATAAGGATGATGCAAATCGATTTCAGTGATTTTATGTTGACAAAAATAGACTGCCAGGTGCCTCTCCTGGGCGGTG
>JBIMKD010000210.1:0-2991 GCA_043673815.1 Chromatiales bacterium | reverse complement strand
GACAGAAACCTCCATAAATTACTCGTTTGGTCCCGTTGGCGTGTCAACCGCAGCGGCTAATTCAAGCGGTCTTCTTTTCTGATGTCCTCATCAATGCCTTTAGCCCATGTATCGACACATTGGTGAGAAATGCGGGCTAGGACCAGAAACGCGTCCGACATGGGCGCGGAGCAAAACCATTTGTGCCCGATAAGTGTGTATTCGCCGCCCGGGCCGGTAGCGCCAAGCGGGTGTGCGCGGGTGGTGTTGGCCCGTAGATCGCTTCCGCCTTGGCGCTCGGTCATCGCCATGCCAAAGAGTGCGCCGCGCTTCTGCGGTGCCGGAATACAGCGCGGGTCATAGGCGATCGATAAAACCCGAGGCTCCCACTCCGTCGCCAGCTCAGCCTGCACGCGTAACGCCGGAATCACGGCAAAGGCCATCGTGATGGGGCAGCTCCCTCGTCGATTTGATGGCGAAGCAGGTTGAGCGCGCTCCGGGCCACGTGCGCACCGGGGCGGGCGCCGGTCCCCGCGAGGGAATGGTTGGCGTGCGCGATGCCGATACGCAGCAATTCGTGCCAGGCGGGGTGAAACTCGACTTCGTCGATGCGATGTCCGAATCGGTCATGGGTGCGAAGCAGCGGCGGATGGCGGTTGGCAAGCTCACCGAGCTGGATCGTCTCGGCTGCACCGAGGAGTGCGCCGTATTTATGCGCTTGCGCCTCTATCCATCCACCGCCTTCCCGATGCAGCGCCTCGCGAAGCGGTAGGTCGTATTCAAAGAGGTTATAGTTCGCAAGCGCTGGCGTCTGATTGAATACTTCGTCGGGTTCGTGAGCCGAATCATCGTCAGGATCCATGGCAGTATCCCCAAAAGCATTTACCTTAGGTCAGTCACGTAAGGTGAGATCAGGAGTCCTGTCGCGGGGCGTCACAGCGACCTCAGCAAGTCACTGGAAATGTTGCCGCCCGAAAGGACGCACACGGTGGGGCCTGAGACAGCGACCTTGCCCGAGCGCACTGCCGCGAAGCCCGCCGCCCCCGAGGGTTCCACGACCAGCTTCTCCTGCTTTAGGAGCTGGGCGACGGCCTCCACGATCGCGGAGTCTGGCACCAACACCACGTCATCGACATACTGCCGCACGGCCGCGAAGGTGAGATCACCCGCGCGCAGCGGTTTTAACCCATCGGCGATCGTGTTCGTTTCAGGAAGTGTCACCAGCTCTCCAGCTTTAAGCGACTCGTACATCGTCGGTGCGCCCTCGGGCTCCACACCGATCACACGGATCGAGGGACGGATCTCCTTCACGGCGGTGGCGATTCCGGAGATGAGTCCCCCGCCGCCAATCGGTACGATGACGGTTTGGACTTCTGGCAGATCCTCTAAGATCTCTACCCCCACCGTACCTTGGCCCGCGATCGTCCCGGGATGATTAAACGGCGGAATCACCGTCATGCCGCGCTCCGCCGCAATTCTCTCCGCGCGTAGCTTGATTTTCTCCGAGGAGTCGCCGCCGAAGATGACCTCCGCGCCATACTCTTTGGTTTGGGCGACCTTTTCCGCCACCGACTGGTTCAGCATGACGATGGTGGCCGACACATCGAAAAGCTTCGCGGCCAGTGCGACCGCCTGAGCGTGGTTCCCGGAGGAGTATGCGGTCACACCGCACGCCCGGATCTCCGGCGCGAGTTGGGCTAAATTGTAGTAGGCGCCGCGGATTTTGAACGCTCCACCCCGCTGGAGGTTTTCGCACTTGAAATGAACGTTCGCCGGCCCGAATTTCGCGGGTAAGAGTGGCGTATGGATTGCCACCGCCTCGATTCGCTCGCGAGCCTGTTGGATGTCGGCAAGCGTAATCATCACGCGATTATAACCGTCCCAGGCGTTCGGCACGACGCGGTGGATCGCCTGGGGCGCGCTGGTCGCGGGTTGCACGCCCATTCCGCGGACATAGAATAGGTAAGCGCCTACGACCACCCCGAGGAACAAAATGACCAGTGCCGTTCTCATCTTCTCTGCCATCGCCTCACTGGACATCGCCTCCGTAGACGCACCATTATAAATACTAAGGAAAATAAATGGCGATGAAATTTCAGAATGCAGATTGAGCACCTGTCTTGTAAGGGCGAATGAGAGCTACCGTCTCACAGCCCCTGCAGCACCGTAGGGGTTCTCAAATCGCTTGGCTCGCCGGAGTCGACGGCTGTCGCGGCGGTTGGTTTGCGGTGCTGCAGGGTAGGGGCCAAGCCTCGCCCCGTGTCGTTGAGGTGCGCTTCGCCCTGTGTCGGGGCTTTTCGGAGGTGATGAATTTACCGGAAAACCCCGTGCCGATCGCGGTGGATATTCCCATCGGCTTGCTCGAGCAAGCTGAGCCAGGCGGCCGCTCTTGCGATCGCGCAGCGCGCGTCTTGCTGGGCCGGGGGCGCGCGAGCAGCATATTCACCCCGCCCACGCGGGCGGCGCTTCAAGGCCAGTCCTATCGCGAGGCGATGCGCTTGAATGGCGCGGGAATGAGCAAGCAAACGTTCAACCTCATGGGCAAGATCCGGGAAGTGGACGCGCTCATCGAGCCAGCATTGCAGCAGCGTATCTTCGAGGCGCACCCGGAGCTTGCTTTCCTCACCCTTGCCGGGCGCCCCCTGCGTCACAACAAGAAAACCCCGGCCGGGGGGCGGGAACGCGAAGCGCTACTCGGTCCTCGCTTCGGCGCTGCTTTTATCAAACCGAGCGAAGTGCGGGACTGCTTTCCTCGCTCGCAGGTGGGCGCGGACGATGTGCTCGATGCTTATGCGCTGGCGCTTACCGCTCGCCGCATTCATGCGGGTAGCGCAATGAGGCTCCCGGCACCGGAGCCCGAGCGCGACTTCAGACGGATCTTCCTTAATCGGATTTTGCTAACTTAGTGAAAGGCGAGGAGAAAGGGGTTAATGTGGTGCCGATATGTAGGCATGTATATGCACATATGATGCTTGTATCTATGGAGTATAGTGTTATAATGTGCAGGCATGT
>JBIMKD010000209.1:0-16896 GCA_043673815.1 Chromatiales bacterium | reverse complement strand
TTCGCCGGCGCCGTATTGTCCGGGCGGGATCACGCCCTCGAACGAGCCGTAGTCGTAGGGATGATCCTCCACGTGCACGGCAAGGCGCTTTTCGCCGGGATCGAGCGACGGTCCCTTGGGAACCGCCCAGGATTTGAGCACGTCTTAGTGCAGCCGGCGGACCGAATGCTGCTGGACGACGAACAGCAGCGGCCCGCTACGCCCTTCGGTTAGCGCGGGGGCCGGTTCGGGCGTGGCCTTGAAGCTCCGCTTGGCGGAGTAATCGCTGAGCTTGCTTTTCGTCATGTCGTATTCTAGAAAGATTCCTCTCACCCTGGCGAATGAGCTTATATGGACACTTTCCCTCTCCCCCAGGGAGAGGGCTTGGGTGAGGGGTGTAAGTATATGATTTTTATACCCTCATCCTAACCTTCTCCCGGAGGGAGAAGGGACTTTTCGCAATTTTTAGAGGCCCCTTATGAATAAATCTACTGCGCAGCCCGCTCAAACATGACAGCCTCCAAACTCTTCGCAGGCGCGAGTGGCTACTCCTACAAGGAATGGAAGGGCGACTTCTATCCCGAGGACATCAAGCCGGATGCCATGCTCGCGTATTATGCCAAGCGACTGCCGACGGTGGAGATCAACAACACCTTCTATCGCATGCCGAAGAAGGAGGTGCTCGAGAACTGGGCAAGCGCGACGCCGAAGGACTTCCGCTTTGCGATCAAGGCGTCGCGGCGGATCACGCACATGGCACGGCTCAAGGCGGACGAGGCAGCCGACTCCGTCGCCTACCTCTACAAGAACCTCGCGGCCCTCGACGCCAGGCGCGGCCCGGTGCTGTTCCAACTGCCGCCATTCCTGAAGAAGGACCTGCCACGCCTCACGGAGTTTCTTGGCTTATTGCCCAAGGAGCACCGCGCCGCGTTCGAGTTCCGCAACGAGAGCTGGTTCGCCGACGATGTCTACGACGCTCTGAAAGGCGCCGGCGCGGCACTAGTGCTCTCCGAACGCGAAGACAACGCGCCGCCGCCTCTGGTGGAAACCGCTCCCTGGGCCTACGTCCGGCTTCGGCTCGAAACTTACTTAGATGCCGATCTAAAGCAGTGGGCGGACCGGCTCGCGGCCACCGCTTGGCGCGAAACTTACGCGTACTTCATGCACGAAACGACGGCGCCGGAATATGCGCAGACACTGATGCGGTTCGGCTCGGGCCTCGCATGAAGACCACCCATCCGCAGTCCGTGTCGATCGCCGTTGACGATACCCAGCGCGTCTCCGGCTTGCTACAAGCACCGCAGAATGCGCGCGGCTGCTACGTGCTGGCGCACGGCGCGGGGGCGGGGATGGCGCACCCGTTCATGTCAGCCGTCGCGGACGGACTTGCGGAGCGCGGCATCGCCACCTTGCGTTATCAGTTCCCGTACATCGAGCGTGGATCGAAGCGGCCGGACGCGCCGAGGCTTGCCCAGGCCACCGTCCGCGCCGCGATGGCGGAAGCCTCTGGCCTGGCTCCCGGGCTCGCGCTGTTCGCGGGTGGCAAGTCTTACGGCGGGCGCATGACTTCGCAGGCGCAAGCAGAGGCGCCGTTGCCCGGGGTCCGCGGCCTCGTGTTTTTGGGATTTCCGCTCCATCCGCCGGGGCGTCCGTCGGATGAGCGCGGTAAACACCTCTTCGATGTGCAAATCCCGATGCTGTTTGTGCAGGGAAGCCGTGACGCGCTCGCCGACCTGCCGCTGCTAGAGCCGCTTCTCAAACAGCTCGGCGCGCGCGCAACCCTCAAAGTGTTCGCCGACGCCGATCATTCGTTTCATGTGCCCGCGCGCACCGGACGCAAGGATTCACAAGTTAGGGCCGAAATTCTGGATGCCATGGCGGATTGGATCGAAAGCGTGATTTGACGCAGCTTGCCTGCGCGTTGCCGCCCTCGGTTACGACTTCAAATTTATTCCCCGCGGTCTTGCCGCGGGATCCTTAGCCATGGGGTTTCCAAAGGGGAGAAGCGCAGCTCTCCCCTTGGGTCGCCCCACGGGGTTCATACCCCGTGGTGGCGAAATCAAATTGATTACCGGCATCGATCTTGTCATTACCGAGTGAAAGCGGCAAATTGCGCTTATGGTTATCGTTGAATTTCGGTTCTACGAGGAATTGAACGACTTTCTTCGGCCCGAGCAGCGAAAGCGCCCGTTTCGTCATGCAGTCGCTGAGCGGGCTACTGTGAAACACGCAATCGAGGCACTCGGCGTCCCGCACACGGAAGTAGAGCTAATCATAGCTAACGGCGAATCAGTAGATTTTTGCTACGTTCTCCACGGCGGTGATCGGATCAGTGTCTACCCTCAGTTCGAGTCGCTCGACGTCATGTCGCTCGTGCGCGTACGGGACCGGACGCTCCGGAAAATACAATTCATCGCCGATGCACACCTTGGTGCCTTGGCGAGATACCTGCGTTTTTTGGGCTTCGATACTCTTTACCGAAATGATTATCGGGATGACGAGATTGCGCACATCTCGCTCGCGCAGCGTCGCATTGTTCTTACGCGAGATCGGGATCTACTCATGCGCCGTGCTATTACCCACGGTTGCTACGTCCGCGCGCCCCTGCCGAGCAAGCAATTAGAAGAGGTGACGAAGCGCTTGGACCTCGCCGGTGCAATTCGTCCCTTCACTCGATGCAGTGTTTGTAACCAGTTGTTGGAGCCGATCGGCAAACAATCTTTGCATGCCATGCTCGCGCCCGACATTGTATACCGTTATAAGGAGTTTTGGGTCTGCCGTACATGTCATCGGGTGTACTGGCAGGGTTCACATTGGCATCGATTGCAGCGGCTAATACGGAGTGCTCTAAGGGACACCGGGGCCTCGGTTGTTGGAGTTGAATAGTTAGGTTGCCTCAAACGCTGCGGTCGAAAAGAATGGAGATAGTGTCCGTTCCCCGTGTTTCGCTGCGCTACAGACGGGCGACGACTACTGACGTGTCAAGACCTGACCCTGTTTTCCGTCCGCGCTCACGTCGTGAGCGAGTTGCTCGAGGTGCGTTTGGTGGGAGGTCGAGCGGCGGAATAGTCCAGAAGGAACTCCGATACGGAACTATGACACTTAGTGATATACTGACTTCCGGTGAGGAGAATCCTCAAGACCCACTACTTCAACCGCTGGTTGCGAAAGACTGAACTAACGGACGAGTCCCTGTGCAAGGCAGTTTCGGAGATGGAGCGTGGGCTCGTCGATGGTGATCTTGGCGGCGGCGTGGTCAAGAAGCGTGTGGCTCTGCCGGGGCGTGGGAAGCGCGGCGGCGCCAGAATCCTGGTGGTCACCAACCGCGGCGATCGTTGGTTCTTCGTCTACGGATTCGAAAAAAGCGTGCGGGCCAACATCTTAGCCGAAGACCTGGAGGGTTTGAGGGAAATCGCCAAGCAGTTGCTAGACAAATCGACGACGGGCAACGCCAACGCGTGCGTTCCTTTGCGGAAAAACTTCGCGCCTGTAGCATCAATGTCATCCTCGATCAACTCTACCTCGACGAGCATCCCGGTGGCCCGCCGGAAAAATGGCCGAAGTGGAGCAGCGACCGCGCGATCAACACCGAGCGGGTGATCATAATTGGCACCGAAGCCTGGTTCCGTTGCTTCGATGGCACGGGAAAACCGGGCACCGGCCTCGGTGCTGCCTGCGAAGCCGATGACCTCCGCCAGCGAATTTACGACTCGGCCAATATCAACGACAACATCCGCGTTGTTCTCTTTGAGGACGCCAACTCGAAATTCATTTCCTTCAAACTCAAGGGGTACCACTGCTTTCACGCCGAGCGTGATTTCGCGAACATTGTGAAATGGCTCGGCGGCACTCTACCTGCCGCCCCCATGGCCAGTGCACAGCACCCGAAATCCTCTACCCCCAACAACCTCCCCCGCCTCCAGCCGTTCTTCGGCCGCGAGAAGGAGCTCGCGACGATCCGCGAGGCCCTCGACCCGGAGAATCGCACCTGGGGGGCGCTAATCGATGGGCCGGATGGGATGGGAAAAACCGCGCTCGCCGTCCGAGCTGCCTACGACTGCCCACCTGGGCAGTTCCAGCGCATCATCTTTCTCTCGGTGAAGGACCGCGAGCTGGACGACGACGGCGTGCGCCAACTCGGCACCTTCATCCTGCCGGGGCTGCTCGAAATGCTCAACGAGCTCACCCGCGAGCTGGGCCAGCCGGACATCACGAAGGCGCCGGAGGACCAGCGCATCCGGCTCCTGCTCGAAGCCCTCCGCCCCGCGCAGGCGCTGCTCATTCTCGACAACCTCGAATCCCTCGCCAAGGAAGACCGCGACCAGCTCTTCACCTTCGTCAAGCGCCTGCCGCAGGGCTGCAAGTCCATCCTCACCAGCCGCCGCCGCATCGGCTCCGGCTCGGAACTCCTCATCCTGGAAAAGCTCGACCAAGCCGCCGCGCTCGAAACCTTGGCCGACCTCGCCCGGCGCAACCCGCTGTTGGCAAAGACGAGCGAGGCCGATCGCATCCGCCTCTACGAGCAAACGGGCAGCAAGCCGCTGCTCCTGCGGTGGACCGCCGGGCAACTCGGCCGCGGGAGCTGCCGCACCTTCACCGATGCGCTGCACTTCCTGCGCACTTGCCCGCCGGGCAACGACCCGCTGGAATTCATCTTCGGCGATCTCGCGCAGGAGTTCACCACGGACGAAACCAAACTCCTCTGCGCGCTCGCCTACTTCACCCTACCGGCGAAAGTGACGCACATCGTCGAGCTGGCTGGCCTCGACAAGGACCCGGCCGAGACCGCCTTGCGCACCCTCGCCAACCGCTCCCTCGTCGTGCCTGACCAGGAAGAGACCGCTTACGCCCTCGTGCCCATGGTCGCCGACTTCCTGCGGCGCAAACGGCCCGAAGCCGTCGCGGAAACCGGCGGCTGGCTGGAAGAGCGCGCCTATGCATTGATCGTGGAGAACGGCTACCGGCAGCACGACTGCTTCCCGGTGCTCGATGCCAACTGGCCCACCGTGGCTCCGGCTTTGCCGCTTTTCGTCGCCGGGCCGAATGATCAGCTCCAGACCGTGTGCGGTGCGCTCCAGAACTTCCTCGACTTCACGGGGCGCTATGATGAATCGCTCTCGCTCAATCAGCAGGCGGAGATCCAAGCCGCGTCGGCCGGCGATCACGACAACGCCGGCCGGCGAGCCTATCAGGCAGGTTGGATTCACTATCTGCGCGGGCAGGCGGACGCGGTGCTAGTTTGTGCCGATCGCGCGGCGGCCTACTGGCAGACCGCGCAGTCGGGGGCCCGCGAGCGCTCCAGCGCTATCGAGTTGCGCGGCCACGGTCACCGCTTGAAGGCGGATTACCCCGCCGCCATCGCCGCCTACCGCGAGGTACTCGCTCTGGACCGCAGTTTGTCCGTCGAGAGCGAGGACGTGGCCACCACTCTAAACTCCCTCGCCGGTGCCGAGAAGGACTCCGGCGATCTCGCGGCGGCGGAACGGGATTATCGCGAGGCGCTGCGCATAGCCCGCGCGGTCAGGTACGCCGAAGGTGTGGCCGTCTCCACCGGAAATCTGGCTGCACTGGCGCTGGATCGGAAAGACTCGCCGAAAGCCGAAGTGCTGGCCCGCGAGGCCCTGTCCTTGTCCGAAAAACTGGGCCGCCAGGAATTGATCGCCGCCCACTGCCAGCACCTCGCCAAGGCCCTGGTGCGACAGGGAAAGGCTGGCGAGGCCGTGCCCCACGCCCAACGCGCAGTGGAAATCTTCACCCGTCTCGGTGTGCCTTCAGACATCGAAGGCGCCCGCGCGATTCTGGCGGAATGCGAGGAGGCGGAATAATCCCCGTCTTGAGCTGGGAACCGGGCGGCGAAATCGCGAGGCCGCTGCGGCCGATCGATGACGCTCTTAGATTCTCACACATCCAATGTCGTACAGAACCACTCGACAGTTCCGGGAGTCCCTTCTCCCTCCGGGAGAAGGCTAGGATGAGGGGAATCGATCAAGAGGCATTCATCGATTTAGATCCCCTCACCCCCGCCCTCTCCCTCTGGAGAGGGAGACAAGACGGCGCCTCTCCCGGAGGAACAGGGAACTTGGAAGGGTACCTCGAATTTGGCTAGCGATTTCGGTAAGCGTAGCCCGCCCTCAAGCCCCGTACCGTAAAGCTAACCGTATCGTACACGCGACCGTCCAATCCCTGGAGTGCGAGCGAGTGTTTGCCGGGCATGGGTCGCCATTTTTGCGCGCCGCCCGCACCTCCGATCGCTTTTCCGTCGAGAACCAAGAGGGCGTTGCTGAGCCCGCTGGTCGAAAATAAAACCAGTTGTTTATCCGCTGGGATGTCGGGATCCAGCGCGATGGTTACGCCGTCCGGCGGGGACAGGATGCTTGGCCGAAGCGCACCGGGGTCCGCGAGCCGCACGAGGTGGGTCTCGGTCCCGGGGACAAACCATTCCTGGCGTCGCGGCTCCACGGAGGGGTCAAAGGAAATCGTACGCGCGATGAGTTTCGATGGCTTCTTGGGTTCCGTGCCTGGGGATCCGGCGTGCAGCGCGTTCATGATCGTAACCCAGACGGGCGCGGCCCCGGTGACACCGGAGACGCGGTGCATCGCGTCGCCTTCGAAATTTCCGACCCAGACCCCGACGGTGTAGTCGCGACTGAAGCCGATGCACCAGTTGTCGCGCATGTCCTTGCTGGTGCCGGTCTTGACCGCGCTCCAAAAGCGCGTGACCAGCGGGTTATCGAGACCGAAGGTGACGGCGCGGCCCGCGCGATCGCTCAAGATATCGGCGACGATGAAGGCCGCTTCCTCGCTCATCACGCGTGTTGGAGGATCTGTCGTTGCTTGGTCTTGCCACATCTTCAAGGAGCTGTAAATTCCGCCATTTACGAGGGTGCGATAGGCGTTGACCTGCTCGAAGAGGCTGATCTCGGCCGACCCGAGCGCCAACGAGTAGCCGTAGTAGTCACCGTCGCGCGTGATTCCGCGATAGCCCAGGGATTGCAGCCGATCGCGAAAGGCATCGACACCGGTCACTACCAAGGTCCTGACCGCCGGGACGTTGAGCGATCCGGCCAAGGCGGTGCGAACGCTGACCAAGCCCTTAAAGTCGCGGTCGTAGTTCTGCGGAATATAGAGTCCGGAGGCCGTTCCCAGATTGATGGGCGAATCATCGAGCAAGGAGGCCGCCGTAAGATAGCCTTGTTCGATGGCAAGCCCGTATAGAAAGGGCTTCAGGGTCGAGCCGGCTTGCCGCGGCGCCCGCACGCCATCGACATGGATGGCGTTCGAGTGCGGACCCGCGGCGCCCACATAAGCCCGCACCTCCCCGCTCGGGTTATCCACGATCAACGCCGCGCCGTCACGGACGTTATTCGAGCGCAGCCCGGCGAGCTGTTGCTCGAGCGCTCCGAGCGCCAAGCGTTGCAGGCGCCGATCGAGGGTCGTCTGTACCCGTTCTCCCGGATCCCGCAAGCGCGCGTGGGCGAGATGGGATGCTAGCGTCACGGGCAAGCGAGAATGGTGCTGACTGTCAGACAAGCCTTCCGCCAGGCGCATGAGATCCAGGCACCGCGGCGTATTGTCATCGACAATCGCACAGGCACGCTTTCCGAGCCGCGCGCCGCGGCGGTTGGGCGAGGGAAGCAGGGCCGCGAGCACCGTCGATTCCGCTTCAGACAAGCCAGAAGGCTGCTTCCCGAAAAGCTCCCGCGCCGCGGCACCGATCCCCTGGAGCTCGCCGTAAAAACTCGTGAGATTGAGATAGGCTTCCAGGATCTGGTCTTTATTCCAGCGCTCTTCGAGTCGCAGCGCCGCGCGCATTTGCATGAGCTTTTGGATGATGCTTCGGCGCTGGCCTTCCGGCGCAAGCTCGGGATCCAGCATCGCCGCCACCTGCATGGACAGGGTGCTCGCCCCGCGCGCTGTTGCTCCACTGAGATAGCCGGCCAGCGCGGCTGCTAGAGCCCGCCAGTCCACGCCTGCATGCTGGCGAAAACGCCGATCCTCGGACTGGATCACCCTACCTATCAGCGCCGGTGACATCTCGTCGATCGCGATCCAATCCAGCCGCCGTTTCGTGAAGTCCACCCGGAGCTCGTGCAGGACCTCGCCCTTGCGATCGAGGAGATAGGCCTCCGAGGGACGCCAGGCCGATTTTACCTCGTTGAAGTCCGGAACATCGGCGCACGCGACCGTGCTCATGAGCAAGAGCGCGCAGCAGACCCTTCTCACGGCGCCACCCCGACCGGCAAATTCGGAAGCTCGCCCAGCATTTCCGGCGCATACAGTGCTTCCACCCGCGTTGCCGGCAGCTCGAACACGCCCGCGTTGTTGTAGCGCACGGTGTACTCGACCTTGAAGACCCCTTTCGGGACGTAGCGGTAGTAGGCGCGAAAAGCATCCTGACGCCGCTCCTCGAACGCCGGCCAGGCCCAGCCCTCTCGTTCTTCGCCGCTCGCGCGGATTTGGGAGTCCCGCCCGAGGCCGGTGCCGAGGATCGAGGCGCCGGACGGGATCGGATCATCCACGACCACCCAGGTCATATCCGACTGGGCCTCGATGTCGATAGATACCCGCACCACGTCCCCGCGCGACCACCCTTCCGGTATTTTCTGTTCCACGGCGGTGACCTTGCGCGTGATCGTATACCCCGTCGAGAGCGGTTCCTTGAGCGGCAGGGCGGCGCGGCTCTCGATGATTCCCCAGGGTTTCCCGCCACCCTGATGTTCGATGGCGAGCGCCGTCGGCCCATCGCCCCAACCGAACTCCAGCTCGCCCGTGCGAATGTCCGGGGCCCAGCTGATGGACTCCGTCTCCCGGCCAAAGCGTGCGCTGGTCGCGCCAGTGACGGGCACGGCCTCGAACGCGGCGCTGAACTTCTCCATCGCCAACACCCCCCAGGCGTTCGCGACGGTAGTATTCCAACGTCCTTCGCTCATCCTGCCGAGCACGCCGCGCGCCATTCGCGGCACATCCTCCTTCCACGGCGCCAAGCCAAGCACCGTCAATAAGGCGCGCCCGGCGTTGACATCGTCGGAGATCATGAGCCACCAAAGAGCATCGGTGCGCTCCGTCGAAAACCCCATCGCAGTGCCTTGGAAGTTGAGTCGCGCGCGCAGAATACTGTCGGCTTCGCTCACCCGCCGGGCTTGGCCCGGTATAGCAGACAAGCGTTTCAGGATATTCATCCAGTCGATGAGGGCCGAGGTCGGCCAGAGGTTCGGATCGATGCTGACGCTACCGAGCATCTCGGCGCTCGCCTCGGCATAGCGCGAGAGCGCCTCGATTGCCGCGAGCTTGCGGATCGCGAGATCGGCCGTGGGCAGCGCGGAGTCCCGGAGCACGCGACCTTCGATGAAGCCCTTGAGCCCCGCCGTGGCACGCGCGAGCATATTGTCCGGGATCGGCCAATCTGTCTCGCGCGCGATGGCGAGCACGTAGGCCGTGAGCGCATCGCTGCCATCGAGACTATCGCTTGCGAAATACATTAACAAGCCGTCCTCGTCTTGGTAACTCGGCAGATCGTTCATGAGCTTATCCCAGAGATCGCGATCCCGCAGCGCGACGGCTTTGGAAACACGCTGTTCGAGACAGGTGTAGGGATAGCGCTCCATGTACTCGCGCACACCGCTCAAGCCGTCCCCGATCCGGCCGCGCAAGGCGACGCGGATCCCGCCGCGGCCGGAGAGGGCGTCTTTCGGACGCTCGATGCTCATGCTTAACGGCGCTTCAATTTGCGTCAGTGTCGCTTGGTAGATGCGGACCGGATGGACCGGGATCACCTTTTGCTCGACGCGAATGCGATCGCTCGCGCCGCCCTCGCGCTCCTTCACGTCCACCTCCCAAACGAGATCCTCGGCGCCGGCCGCCGGCACGCCATACTCCCAGCGGAGCTCGCGGGCTTGTCCGGGCTCTAAATCCAGCAACTGTTCGGGAAGATCGCCCGCCGCATCGAGATCGGGTTGCGGTGAGACCTGCGCCGAGGCCGCGAGCGCGATCGGCCGCTCCGAGGCATTGCGCACCGTGAACATCCCTTGGAAGCGATCGCCTTCGCGCACGATCGCCGGCAGGCCCGAATGCAGCATGAGATCCTGGGTCGTCCGCACCTTGGTATGTCCGCTGCCGAAGAAGCCCTCCGCGGCGCCGGCGACGGCCACGATCCGGACAGAGGTCAGCGAGTCGTTGAGCGGTACCTCGACCTCGGTCTCGCCCCGGTCATCGAGCGCTACGCGGCCTTTCCAAAGGAGCAAGGTATCGAAAAGCTCGCGCGCCGACTGCTGCCCTCCTCCGCCGCCCGGCGGCACGGCCTTGCGGCCGTAGTGGCGCTTGCCGACAACCTGCATCTGAGCCGTGGCGGTATAGACCTCGATGCCGCGGGTGCCCATCATACGCTCGAGCAGATCCCAGGTGGTGTTCGGAGCCAACTCTAGCAAGCCCTCATCGACGGCGGCGATCGCTATCTCGGCGCCCGCGGGCAAGGGCCGGCCATTCGCGCGTTTAACGGTAATCCGCACCTTGGCGCGCTCGCGAACCTTGTACACCTCGGCCTCCGGTTTCAAGGTGACCGCGAGGCGATACGGCGCCCAGCCCACGCGGATCGATGCGATCCCCAAACGGTATGCGGGCTTGCCGAGATCGACCAGCGCCGTGACCGCACCGTCATCCCTCCCGAAGGGAAGATCCAACCGGCGTGCGAGATCGGCGAGAAATCCCGCGCCGGCCCGGCCGCGGATCGCCAGCACCGAGATATACGCGTTCGGCGCGTAGTGGTCTTTGATGGGCACTTCCACCACCGGCGCTTTTCCGGAGAGCCTGGTGACGAAGCTATCGATGACGCCCTCGCGTTCGACGCTCACGAGCGCCGTGGCTTCACGGAACGGCATTCGCACCTGCAGGCGCGCGGTTTCGCCCGACTCGTATTCCTTGCGCTCGGGCAGGAGATCCATGCGATCGCCCGCGCCTCCCTCGAACCACCAGTCATCCTTCCCCGCGACCCAGACCTCGCGTGTGGCCAACGCCTTGTTATCGAGGTCGTCTCGGCTCGTCGCGCGCAGCACGACCTGCCCCGAAACCTCCGGGACTACCTCACAGCTCAGCAAACCGTAGTCGTCGGTTTCACCTTCGCAACCGCCGGCCATGCGTTGGGTCTCGGTCTTGTTCTCATAGGCATAGAAGCCGCCGACGAGACGGCGGCGGTGCGAATAGGTTTTCTTCGAGAACAATTCCACCGCGACTTGCCGACCCGCCACGGGTTTTCCCGCCAGATCCAAGACCACCGTCTGAAAGCCCAATGTGCCTTTGACCACGACCCAGCGCTCAGTGCGGATCCCGAGGTGCAGCTTGGCCGGCCAGAGCGGTATCCGGTTCGACACCGACAGCCGCTCGCCGTTCGGGTCTTGATATTCGAGCTCGGCGACGATATCCCGCGGGCCGTCGATCGCGGGCAGGTTTGCAATCGTGGCGCGCGCGGCGCCGCCCTTATCGAGCGTGAGCGGTAAGACCTGCACGGGCGCCTTGGCACCGGCCTCCCCGCTGCCGGGACCGAAGTAATCATCATAGTCGCGCTGATGGTCTTCGATGCCTTCCTCGACGTCCGTCCCGCCGAACGCGAACTCGGGGTAATCGGGAAAGCTGAGCGATTTCGGCACGACCTGCGAGCGCAGCTTGACCGGCGCTTGCGAGGCGCCGCCCCCGCTCAAATACCCGACGAATAGATCGACCCGCGCCTCCTTCGCATTCACCAGGGGCTCCGCGGGCGCTTGGATGATCGCGCGCATCGTCGGCACGCGAAACTGCTCGACGCGGAACGAGCTGGAATTCAGCCACTTGTCGGACTCTTTCCGGTGAAGACTGATTTGGTAGGTGCCGAGCTTCGCGTCCTTGGGGATCTCCCAAGTATTTTCGGCGATCCCCAGTGCGTCGAAGGACACCGGCAGCTCGTACTCCTGGCCGCTGGCTTCGTGCCGGAGCTTGAGCTTGTCGGGCGGATCGGCTGCGGGAATGACGAAACCGCCGCTCGTTCGTTGCCGCAAGTAATGCTTCATCGACACCGTCTCCCCGGTCCGGTACAGACCCCGATCGAGGATGGCATGGGCGACGAAGCTGCCCTCCTCCCAACCGACGGGCAGCTCGAACTCATAGGGACGGATCCCGCGATTCCAGCCCGATACCGTGAAGCTCATGTCATCGCCGGTGCGGGCGCTGACGAATAGGGGCGGCGGGTTCCACGGACCACAGTCAGTCTCGGCGTGCGGCTTGGGCAGGGCCCCGCCTTCGATCATTGCGATCCCATCCCGGCCGGTGCTCCCCTGCCAGATCGGTTGTCCGGTACAATAGTCGCCGATCTTAACCGCCGCTCCCGGGACCGGTTGCGCCCCGTCCAAGGTCGTTACCCATACGAGCGAAGCCTCGCGCCCCCACTTGAAATGCACGGCGAGGTTGGTAACCAATGCCGCGGTCGCGACGTAGCGCGGTTCGTTGCGACCGAGGAGCGCCGCGCCAAGCTTCGGGCTCATGAGCTCGACGACATAGAATCCGGGCTCGCGGAGCGGAATGCCCACGACCTCGAATTCGCGCGCGCCGCCCGGTTTGGGCAGCGTAAATCGAGTGGTTTCAAGCTTGGGACCGAACACCGACTCACTGCCGGTCATCTCGATCCAGACGCGTTTATCGTCCCTGGTTTTCTCCCACTTCCCGCGCCGCTCCATTGACTGCTCGACGCGCCGGATCCAGTGGCTGATCGCCCAGTCGTCCTGATCGATGCGTTGCATGCGTCCGGCGATCGGGATAGTGGGTTCGGTACCGGGCATGGCCTTACGCGCCGCGATCTCGGCTTCGAGATTGCGCAAGGTCACCGGCAAGATACCGCCTTCCTTTGCCTCCAGGATCCCGAAATCCCCTGAGAATTTCGCCAGCGGCGGATATTCGTCGGTCGCGACCCCGAGGGGAAAGCGCGCGGCGTTAGCTAGCGGCCGGCCGGCGTCGTCTTTGACCTCCGGCGGCAGCAGCACCTGGAACTTGGTCCGTTCCGGGAACGGCCCCTCGAAGCTGACAGCGTCGATCATGGGGCTCGCGGCCGCATCGATGGCCTTGGGCAGATAAACTTCGCTGTCTTCCTGCCGCAAGCGCAGTTGCGATGCGAGCCCGGCGGCGATCGGGGCGCTGAAGCGCACATGCATGGCGTGCAAGGGAAGGCAACCGGACTCGGCATTGACGCGATCGCATTCGAAGCGAGCGGTGAACCGCGGCCGGGTCTTGAACGTAAGGGTCTGATCTCGCACCGTCACCACCTCGGTCAGCGAGCGAATACCCGTACCCCAGACGAGCTGCACCTCGGTGTCCGGCGGCAAGGTGCGCCGGCAGCGCAGGACAGCAAGCTGTGATTCGACGTGATCGAGGGCTTCGTCCTTGACCGCGATGGTGGTCTCGCCGCCGATCTTCCACAACAGCCGAAAGTATTGATAGCCGATCAGGCGCCGCTGGGCCAGGACCTCGCGGCGTGTATCACCGCCGAGGACATCGACCTCGATGCGCTCCGAGATCCCCTTGACCTGGCAGTGCGCGTGCCGGGCCACCGATTCGGGCCGCGCCTCGGCGTCCAAAGCCAGAACAAAAATCTGATCCTCGTCGATGCCGGTATCGCCTTCGCTCGGCAGCGAGGCTATGATTGCGGGACCGCCGGTATTGAAAGAGAACTCCTGGGCACCGCCCAGCGACTTCCCGGCCAAGGTGGTGACATCCGTCTTAAGCTTAAACCTGCATTTTACCCCGGCCGGCAAGTCGCGCACGAAGTCATAAACCCAATTGCGCGCATCCGCCCAACGTCCCTTCCCGCTTTCCGGACAGTCGATAGCGAAGGGCTCGGGAATGCGCGGATCCCCGAAAGTGACCATCTGCTCCGAAAACCGCACGGCTACCTGGCGGACGCCTTTGACCGTTCCTTGAGGTGTGAATACATCCACCTGCGCGCGTACGCGCGGCGCGGGTTCGGCCGCTAGCGACAAGCTCAACACCAAGGCGAGCCAAGTACTTAGGTAGCGCATGCTGTTCTCCCTTCGCGGCGACTCACGCCGTGCAGCCGCGGCCAATCGATGAACGTTACAGAATAGCTCACTCCAAGCACTGTTGCACACGGCGCCCGCTACTTGCTAGGCTATAGTTCGGGCCGCAGCCGTTGCGTTTCCTGAGCAACGATGACAAGCTCAACCCGAACAATGGCGTGACGGGGAGAACTAAATTTGAAGTGTCGGGTACCACTCCACCCTGTCCTTCCGGGACAGGCATTTTTTTCCCCTCTCCCGCTGGGAGAGGGTTGGGGTGAGGGGATCCCCTCATCCTAACCTTCTCCCGGAGGGAGAAGGAACTTCCAGATTCGTTGAGGTCCGTCTGTATGACATTGGTTGCGTGAGAATCTATTATGTTGAAAGGTAAAACGGCGATCGTGACTGGCTTGACGAGTGGGATAGGGTTTGCGATCGCTAAAGCCTTCGCTGAGGCTGCAATATCGTCTTGAACGGATTCGGAAACAAAGATGAGATCGAGAAGCTGAGGCTGGGACTCGAGTCCGGGCACGGCGTCCGCGCACTGTATCACGGTGCCGATATGTCCAAGCCGAGTGAGATAGGCAGCATGGCGCAAGAGGCGCTCGCCGCCTTCGGCGCGCTCGATATTTTGGTGAACAACGCGGGAATTCAACACGTCGCGCCGATCGAAGACTTTCCCCCGGAGAAATGGGACGCCATCCTAGCGATAAACTTGTCGTCGGCGTTCCACACGATTCGCGCGCTTCTGCCGGCCATGAAGGCCCGGCGCTGGGGGCGTATCATCAACATCGGCTCGGCGCACGCGCTCGTGGCCTCGCCCTTCAAGTCCGCCTATGTCGCGGCGAAGCATGGGCTGCTCGGCCTGTAACGCGATCTGTCCCGGTTATGTGTTCACGCCGCTGGTCGAAGGCCAGATCGACGACACCGCTAAGGCGCGCGGCATTAGCCGTGAGGCGGTGATTCGAGACGTGCTGCTGGCGGCCCAAGCCACCAAGCAATTCGTCAAGCCGGAGGACCTGGGTCAATTGGCGGTCTTCCTCGCGAGCGATGCCGCTGCCCAGATCACGGGTGCGGCGCTTCCGGTCGACGGCGGCTGGACCGCGCATTAGGAAACTTGGGACAGGCGGCGCGGTAAGTACCCCAGTGCAGCCAAAACCCATCAATCTCGCGCTCCAGGGCGGAGCGGCGCACGGCGCTTTCACCTGGGGCGTGCTCGATACGATTCTCGAAGATGAGCGCGTCGAGATCGAGGCCATCAGCGGGACAAGCGCTGGCGCGATGAACGCCGTGGTCCTCGCGGACGGTATGATGGAGGGCGGGCGGCGGGCCCTGGAAGCATTTTGGGTTGCGGTCGGCCGGGCGGCTCTGGCGAGCCCGCTCAAGCGCTCGGTCTGGGACATGCTGACCGGAAATTGGAACCTGGATTTCTCGCCCAGCTATCTCTTCTTCGACCACCTGAGCCGCGTCGCCTCGCCCTATCAGCTTAATCCGCTGAATCTCAATCCCCTGCGGGATCTGGTGCTGCGGAAGGTGAACTTCGAACGCCTACGCCACTGCGATTGTATCAAGCTGTTCATCTCCGCAACCAGCGTGCGCACCGGCAAGGTCAAGGTGTTCAAGCACGCGGAGCTTTCCGTCGACGCTGTCATGGCTTCCGCTTGTTTACCCTTGCTCTTCCAGGCGGTCGAAATCGACGGCGAGGCCTATTGGGACGGAGGCTACATGGGGAATCCCGTGCTCTTTCCGTTTTTCTACCGGTGTCGTTATCCCGATATCGTCATCGTCCAAATTAATCCGCTTAAGCACGAGGATATACCCACCACGGCGCCCGAGATCATGGACCGTGTCAATGAGATCACCTTCAATTCGAGCTTGATCAGCGAGTTCCGGGCGATTGATTTCGTGGCCAGGCTACTCGATCAAGGAGCGCTGGATCCGAACCGCTACAAGCGTGTCCTTCTGCACATCATCTACGCGGATCAGCGACTCGGCGACCTTACGGCATCGAGTAAATTCAATGCCGAATGGGCGTTTCTACGGCATCTGTACGAGCTGCCGAGCGGCGGCGAGCGAGTGGCTGGACAGACACTTTGAAAGTATCGGCGAGCGCTCGACGGTAAACGTTCGTTCGCTATTTACGTAATTAAAGTATGGTAAACCCCCGGCTCTGCCGGGAGACTCAGGGTGGATTGACCTTGACAGTGGGTAATAGGTTCGGCTCGTTACTCCCTCCCCCTCGATGGGTTTATACACCGGGATAGGGTTGAGGTAAGGGCATTGAAAAATCAAGGCGGCGGGAGAAGTAAAGGGGGCCGAGCTTAAAAATATGGCTCCTCGACAAAATGTATTCTGTTAACTCCCTCTCCCACCGGGAGAGGGCGGGGGTGAGGGGATCTCAACCAAGGCAGCGCGAATACTCTCCAACACCGCGTCAGGATCTCCAAGCACGTCATGATTCCAAAATCGAAGCACGCGATACCCCAATACCTTGAGATATTCAGTCCTCTGCAAGTCGTTCGAGACCTGCTCGGCATGCTGGCCACCATCGACCTCGATGATAAGTTTGGGCTCCAAGCAGAGGAAATCTACGACGTAGGGTCCAAGGACCTGTTGACGTCGAAACTTGACGCCGTCGAGTCGTCGACCGCGCAATCGACTCCATAAGCACCGCTCCGTCTCGGTCGAATTCTTCCGCAGCGCCCGGGCCAGACTGTCCATTCGGTCTCTCTATCCCCTCACCCCTGCCCTCTCCCGGTGTATAGACCGGTGAGATAGGTAACACATGTTCACAGACATGGGTAACACTTTTAGAGTGCATGATAATTTTCCGAAGGGAGGACGATCATGCCCTGGCAAGAGGTGTCAACCATGTCGTTACGTCGAG
>JBIMKD010000208.1:0-2565 GCA_043673815.1 Chromatiales bacterium | reverse complement strand
GCTGCGTTTGTCAGGTCAGCTCACGGAACTCGATGAGCAGGGACTGCTACTTTATCGGCTGCGGCCGGTCTCGGTCTGGGATCGCCTAAGCCTCTGGGTCCAGCACCTTGTGCTCAATAGCCTGCAACCCGCGGGTATCGCCTGTAGGAGCCAGTGGCTGGGCGAGGATCGAAGCTTGTCGATCGAGCCGATCGCTCATGCCCCTGACCTCTTGGGGGACTTGTTGAGCCTCTATTGGGAGGGCTTACACCGCCCGCTCCCTCTGTTCCCGAGAAGCTCCCGCCAGTACGCCGCGGCCTCGCGGCGGAACCGCTCGGATCCGCTGCGGACCGCGCGCAACACCTGGATCGGCAATGAGCATCGCCGCGGTGAGCGCGACGATCCTTACAACAGCCTCTGCTTTCGCGGCACCGATCCTCTCGACGAAGAATTTAGCGAACTGGCATTGCGGGTGTTCTCACCGTTCATCGAGTGCGTGCTGGAGGAATCGGCGTGAGCGATTCCGGCATTCTTAAGCTCATGGATCTGCCCCTCACGGCGACCCACGCCATCGAAGCGAGCGCCGGCACGGGCAAGACGCACACTATCGTCAGCCTCTACCTGCGTCTGCTCCTCGAAACCGGGCGAGGGGTGGATCAAATTCTTGTCCTCACTTATACCAAGGCGGCCACGGCCGAGCTCAGGCGCCGCATCCGCGAGCGTTTGCTGAGTAGCCGCGCGATGTTGCAAGAGGGCAGAGGTGACGATGCGGTCGTCGAGGCGTGTCTAGCGCAAGGCATGGATGCGAAGAACACCGTGCGGATCATGACCGGCGCGCTGCGCGCATTCGACGATGCGGCCATTTATACCATACACGGTTTCTGTCAACGGGTCCTGAGCGACTATGCCTTCGAAGGCTGTAACTCCTTCAGTAGCGAGATCCTGCCAGAGACCCGCGAGCTGCTGCGCGAGGTGGTGCAGGATTTTTGGCGGCGGGAATTCTACGCGGCGCCTCGCGGTTGGTTGGCCTATGCGTTGGGTCGCAGCACCGATCCCGAGGGGCTCACCCGTTGGGTGGAGGGCTATGTCGGTAGACCGTACATAAAGCTGGCCGGCCAAGCGCGGCGGGACGATTGCGCCGAGGAGCAGGCACGCTTTGAGGCGCGCTTGCGTGAGGCCCGGCGGCTCTGGTCCACGGCACGATCCGAGATCGGGGATCTCATGATCAATTCCAAGGCTCTCGACCGCAACCAATACCGCGATTCCTCGGTCGCGGTCTGGCTCGCTCAAAGCGAGCGGTTCTTCCGCTTCGCGCCGGTCGTATCGGCGCTACCGAAAGCGGTACGGCGCTTCTCTGCCGAGGCGATCAATGCGGGGACAAGGACAGGCCACACCGCACCTTCACACCCGTTTTTCGCTGCCTGTGATGACTTAGTCGCGCAACACGCGCTTTTGGAACACTGCTACCGGATGCGGTTCCAAGTGCTGTTGCGGGATTTGCTAGGCTATGTCGAGTGCGAGCTCGAGCCGCGTAAACGCCGGCTTGGGGTTCACTCCTACGATGATCTGCTCACCCGGCTAGCGCAAGCGCTCGCGGGCCCGAACGGACCCGCATTGGCGGACGCCGTCAGGGGCCGCTACAGCGCGGCGCTGATCGATGAGTTTCAGGACACCGATCCCTTGCAGTTTCAAATCTTCGACAAGATCTATGGAGGATCGGATCTGCCGGTCTATTACGTCGGCGATCCGAAGCAGGCCATCTATAGTTTCCGCGGCGCCGACGTGTTCGCCTATTTCGAGGCGCGTGCCCGCGCTCGCTCGCGGCAGACGCTCGGGACCAACTGGCGTTCCGATGCGCCTCTCGTGCAGGCCGTCAATACCCTCTTTTCTCGCAACCCATCGCCGTTTTTCAATACCGATATCGTCTTCCATCCGGTCGCATGCGCGGCCGGAAAAGGATCCGAATCGTGCCTCGGCGGCGACGGCCAGGCACCGATGGTAGTGTGGTGTATGGAGAGGGAGGAAGGGGAGAAGGCGATCTCGAAGGAGCGCGCCCGATGGGTGGCGGCGCAAGCGGTGGCGGCCGAAATCGAGACGCTCCTCGATCCTGCGGCGGGCCCGCGCCTTTGCGATCGGCGCCTGCAAGGCAGCGATATCGCGGTGCTGGTACGCACACACGCCGAGGGCGATCAGGTGCGCGGGGTCTTGGGTTCTCGCGGAATCGCGAGCGTGGAGCAGGGGGCGGGCGATGTGTTCCAATCGCACGAGGCCGCCGATCTCGAATGGGTGCTGAGAGCGGTGCTCGAACCCCATGTGCTGTACTATTTGAAGGCGGCTTTGGCCTCGGAGTTACTGGGCAAGACGAGTGTCGAGGTGTGGGACATCGATCACGACGAGGACGTCTGGGAAGGTTATCTCAAACGCTTTCAGGAGTATCACCGCCAATGGCGGGATCGCGGTTTCATGCTTGCGTGTCAAGGCCTCATCGAAGGAGAAGCGGTAAGCGAGCGCTTGCTCTCGCTCCCGGACGGTGCGCGCAGGCTTACTAACCTCTTGCATCTCGCGGAACTGCTCCAGGCGCGCGCG
>JBIMKD010000207.1:0-11802 GCA_043673815.1 Chromatiales bacterium | reverse complement strand
AGCGTTCTTATCTAAATGCTCTTGGCGCTGGGAGTCCAGCTTCCGTTGCAATAGTACTCTAGGGGTTGAAACTCTGCCTTATAGCGCATTTTTCCGCAGGCATCGATCCAGTATCCGAGGTAAAGCCAGCGTAAGCCCTCCGCCTTGGCCTGCGCGATCTCATAAAGTACGGCGTAACGTCCGAGGCTCGATCGTTCCTTATCGGGGTCGAAAAAGGTGTAGACGGCGGATAACGCATCATCGATACGATCGACGGCCGCCACCGCAACTAAGTCGATACCGCGCCGAAATTCGTAAAATACCGTGTTCGCCCACCGTGCGGCCAGAAAGTTGATAAACTGCTCGGGCGTGAGGTCTTCCATGGCGCCGCCGGGATGCCGCGCCGACACATAACGGCGGTAGAGAGAATATTGGTCCATGGTAAAGGCGGGTGCGACCGGACGGACTTCCAAATATTGGTTATGCAACCAGGTCCGCCTTTGGTTACGGTTCGGGCGGAATGAGTCGATCGCTACCCGTACCGGAACACAGGCGCGGCAAGCCGGGCATTGCGGCCGATACAGATACTCTCCGCTGCGCCGGAATCCATTGGCAAGCAAGGCCGAATAGAGGCCATTGTTCATGGGGACAACCGGATCGGCAAACAGCGTGGCCGCCCGTTGCTCCGGCAAGTAGCTGCACGGATGCGGCGGCGTTATATAGAACGCCGTGCGGGAGGCCGGTCTTGCGGATTGCTCTGCCATGCGTTTTCGCTTATCAATGCCGGGCACCAACGATCGAGCATTGCGATGAATTGGCTACGGGGGATCCGAAGAGCCCCCAAACGCTCGATATGTTGGGAATGCACCTGACAGTCAATTAGCTTGAAATCCCATGTGAGTAAATGCTGCGCGAGCCGCACCAAGCAGATCTTAGACGCATCGGGCCTGCGGCTGAACATCGATTCAGCAAAAAAAACGCGGCCAATGCAAATGCCGTAGAGCCCGCCGATCAGTCGATCGTCATTCCATGCCTCGATGGAATGCGCATGACCCTCTCGGTGCAAGGCAGTATACGCGTCGATCATCGCGGGCGTTAACCAAGTCCCTTGGCAATCCTTGCGGGGCTCCGCGCAGGCCTTGATGACCTCTGGAAAACTCCGGTCGATGGTAATTTCGTACGCGCATCGCTTGAGGCTGCGCCGCAGGCTGCGCGAAATCACCAAACCCTCCGGGAATAATACGCTGCGCGGGTTCGGCGACCACCACAGGATCGGCTGAGTGCTGTCGTACCAGGGAAAGATCCCATGGCGATAGGCATCGAGCAAGCGGCGGCTGCCGAGATCGCCGCCGATGGCTAGGAGGCCGTCCGGCGCCTCCAGGGCCTGTTCCGCAGCGGGAAACCCGCAAGTCGTCCGTTGCTCGGCGATCCAGTAAAGAGGCGTTTCCACGGAAGAGTTGGCGCAGCAGTAAGCGAAATCAAATTCGGGAAACGCCCGGCCTTGCAGCGGGTGAGGTTACTTTGGTGGTGGATTAAGGCAGTTTGATCCGCACGGACTGGCGGTCCAGGTAATCTTCATACGCTTTACCGATCCCCTTTCCCAATCCGATCCTGGCCTTCCAGCCAAGTCGGTGTAAGCGGGTAACATCGAGGAGTTTGCGCGGAGTGCCATCCGGCTTGCTTGAATCCCATTCGATGTCCCCCTCGAATCCAATTGTCTTGCGCACTAACGCCGCCAGCTCTCGGATCGTTAGGTCCTCGCCACAACCAATGTTGATGAGCGGTGGCGCCGCCGTAGATACACACAGCGGCGAAAACTCGTTGTCCGGAAGGTTCATTAGGTATACCGCGGCATCTGCGAGGTCATCCGAATATAGAAACTCCCGCTTCGGTTGGCCAGTGCCCCACAGTGTAACCCTACTCGCCCCTTGAATTTTCGCCTCATACATTTTCCGTATTAACGCCGGCAGAACGTGGGACGTCTCAAAATCATAATCATCCCCTGGTCCGTAAAGGTTGGTTGGCATCGCCGCGAGATACTGTGCACCGTATTGGCGATTGTATGCCCAGCACATTTCGATGCCGGCAATCTTGGCGACTGCGTAAGGGCGATTCGTAAGCTCCAAGCGCCCACTCAGCAGATACTCTTCCCTAATCGGCTGCGCACAATCGCGCGGATAAATGCAGGAAGACCCAAAAAAAAGCAGCCTCTTCACGCCGCTTTTCTTCGCCTCATGAATGACGTTCGTCTGTATCGCTAGATTCTGGTAGATAAACTGCGCCGGAAACGTCCAGTTAGCCCAAATACCACCCACCTTCGCCGCGCACAAGAACACGAATACCGGCCGTTCGGCCCGAAAGAAGGCCTGAACCGCCCCTTGGGCTGTCAGATCCAGCTCAGCATGGTTGCGGGTCAGCGTGTTCCGATACCCATCGGCCTTCAGCTTGCGGCAGACGGCGGAGCCGACCAGACCCGCATGGCCCGCTACATAAATCTTTGCGGTTTTATCCATCCTCTATTCACTGTAATTATACACTTTATAGCCTTCGCGGCGGCAAAACTCGTCGCGTTCCGCTTGCTTTAGGTCTGCGCGCACCATCTCCGCGACCAGTTCTGTGAATGTGGTCCGTGGGCGCCAGCCAAGCTTCGCGCTTGCCTTGGATGGATCTCCAAGCAGCGTCTCGACCTCGCTCGGCCGGAAGTAATGGGGGTCCACGGCGACCACCGCGCTGCCGTCACGGGTTCCATGTCCCGAAACGGCAATGCCAACCTCTTCGACACCCTGCCCCCGCCATTCGATCTCCATCCCGACCTCGTGAAAAGCCAGATCCGTGAACTCTCGCACGGAATGCTGTTCGCCGGTGGCTATGACGAAATCCTCGGGCTGTGCCTGCTGAAGAATGAGCCACTGCGCTTCGACATAATCGCGCGCGTGGCCCCAATCGCGTTTCGCATCGAGGTTTCCCAAATAAAGCCTCTCCTGCAACCCAAGCTTGATGCGCGCGGCGGCGCGCGTGATCTTGCGGCTGACAAAAGTCTCGCCGCGGATGGGAGATTCGTGGTTGAAAAGAATGCCGTTGCAAGCATATATGCCGTACGCTTCGCGGTAGTTAACGGTAATCCAATAGGCGTAAAGCTTCGCCGCGCCATAAGGGGAACGGGGATAGAATGGGGTGGTTTCCCTTTGAGGAACCTCGCGGACGAGGCCGTATAGCTCCGAGGTCGAGGCCTGATAGAAGCGTGTCCTCTTCTCGAACCCCAGGATGCGGATCGCTTCCAGCAATCTTAGCGTTCCGAGCGCATCGGAGTTCGCTGTATATTCGGGCTCCTCAAAGGACACCGCGACATGGCTTTGCGCTCCGAGATTATAGATCTCATCGGGTCGCACCTTTTGCACGGCGAAAATAAGACTGCTCGAGTCGGTCAGATCGCCGTAGTGGAGAATGAATCTTCTTTTTTCCTCATGAGGGTCCTGATACAGATGGTCGATTCGATCGGTATTGAACAGCGAGGTCCGGCGCTTGATGCCGTGCACCTCATAGCCTTTCTTTAACAAGAACTCGGCCAGATAAGCGCCGTCCTGCCCGGTGATACCCGTGATCAAAGCAACCTTTTTTCTCATATTTGTAAAACGCCCATCGCCGTCACCCCACTTACCCTGCTCAATCACCTACGCTCGGACAATCCGGCCGGACGCTCCAAGAACTCAAAGAGCTTGCGCGGGTATTTTAGCAATATTCTGAAAAGATTAGTTTCCACGCCGTTTTCACGGCACGCCCGAACGATTTCCTGGTTGGTGATCCATTTGTTCTCGATCCCACGGTTACTGACCCCCCCATGGCGCATCTTTACAATCACCCGATCGATGTAGCTGTAAGGGATGTTCTCCCGTGCGAGAAATCTCACCAGCAGCTCGTAATCCGCCGCCATACGGTAGTCGGTCTTGTAAAACCCGTACCTTTCGTAGCAGGTCTTCCGGGTGAAGAAAGTCGGGTGCGCCGGCATCCACCCGTAGGCGAACCGCCCCGGGTGAAATGAAGCGGATCGATAGTACCGGATCGTCCGGTCGGTGTTCTCCCGGTCCACGATCACAAGGTCCGCAAAAAGGGCATCGATATCCTTGGCAACAAATTCCTTGACGACCGTGGCGATGACGTCCGACCCCGCATAAACATCGTCCGCATTCAAGATCCCGACGATCGATCCCGATGCCAAACGTATCCCTTTGTTCATGGCGTCGTACATACCGCCGTCGGGTTCCGAGACCAGCACGGCGATTCTTTCTCGAAACGGCGACAGTACCTCCAGCGTGCCGTCGGTTGAGCCCCCGTCGATGATGATATGCTCTATGGACGGATAACCCTGACCGCTAACCGACCGCACCGTGTCCGCTATCGTACCGGCACTGTTAAGACACACGCTCACGATCGATACCTGAGGCCGCGCTTCGGCGAAATCCTTCGACCTCTCCGCATCGGTTACCACGGTTCTAACCGATGCAGATTGTCCTGCCATGCTATGAGAGCGGGTTGCCTTACCACTCCGTACTCGATTCGTATCCGAGTTGGAGCAACAGATGGCCCGCGGATTCTCTAAAGAGCACCCTGAGCAAAGGTGTGAATTCTTTTTCCCACTGTTTCGGCGCACCACTGCGCACATGGCTCTTCTCGCGTTTCCGGCGGTGCTTGATACTCTTCCTTTCGGCCAACGCAACGCCCCGTGCAACAACCGACGGTGGGAATCCATAGTGCTCGAGCAGCCTACCGAAGATATCGGCCTCGTTCCCGATGATGTCTTCGTAACGCACTTCCATGATCCGCGGGTTCGAAAAGTCCCAGCGGCGCATCTGTTCGAAATGAGGGGATCGCCAAATCAATTCGAGGATCATGCCCCGCTCCGGGTCCAGCGTGTTGATATACTCCTGATACGACAATCCGTGGGGAAACCTCTCGGGCACGTGCTCAACGTAGCGTCCGAAATACGGATGGGCGGTAAGAGATCGCCACGCGAATCCCGGATCATGGCACCATGCTTCGCGAGTCCAGCGATGATAATGATAACCGGAAACCACGAGATCACGCGGATCCCGAACGAAATGGCTGCCCCGGTACGCCGGCAATCGATCCCAGGCGATATCACTACGGTTATTGACACTGAGAACTCGCTGACGCGAGTCATGCAGCGCCGCAAGTTCAAAACGCGCATAGTCGGAAGTGAAATGCCCATAGTAAAAGCCAAACTCTGCGCTGAGCGCTCGCATGATCGACAGGTAGTAAGACGTAAGGCATTTGTGGTAGGAGAAGTGAACGACGAGATCGCACCCAAGCGCCTTTCGCGTTCCCAAACGGACCAAGGCAAAACGAAAGCGGCGCACCCGATCGGCGAGATCACGCAGATGCGAAACAGACATTACGCAACCCCTAGCAAGAACATCATTGCGCTCCGGAAGCATCTTGACTTACCGGCATCGTCACGGCACCCCCGCCGCCGGCCCCGCGCACCCGCCAGCGCGCCCCGAAGCCCTCCAACTGTTGCGGCGAGTAGAAGTGCCGGGCGTACCGCGATCCGTAGATCTCGTCCAAGAACTCAGTGTCGAACGCGATGCCCGCGCGAAACCGCCTGTACGCCTTCGCATATCGCTTCTGGCTGCCCACGTTCGTTGCTTCCAGGCGCAGATCGGGTGCATCGAGGAACTCGCGCAGCACCGCCTCCTTCCGCTCGTCCGGCAGCTCCACTTGCAACACCAGCACCGACGAGGCCCCGATCGAATAGGTTGCGTGGCCTACCTGCGGGTCAAACGCCGCGGCCAGCAAGTCCAACCCCAGCACATCCCGGATCTCAGCGTCGAACCAACGCGCTGGCTGGCTGTGCGGGTAGTTGCGCATAAACGTCGCCACCATGTCATTGACCGGATCGCCAAGACGGGATATACCCAAGCGCCGGAGGATCGCCGACACGCGGGGGTAGCGGCTTAGGAGCCCTGCCACGATCACCTCCCTCTTACCGAATCCGTGCAAATCCAGGTTCTGAAAGAACGCCGACACATTCCGCGCCAGCGGATCGCGCGTAGCCGTGATCAACTTGAACGGCCGGCCTGTTTCGAGCACTTCGCGGCGCACGCGCAGAGCATTTAGCATGTGTGGTTTGGGCCCGCCGTGATCCCGGTTCCATGTCTCTACGATCTCTACGATTCTCGGACTCAAGCAGTGTGTGTGTGCGGTATCATACGAATCCAGCCGCTTGCAGGCATGCGCAATTGTCGTCGAACCGACCTTCCCCATGGTGTGGATGAGCAGGGGTGTGCGTGCCATATTATGCTTGTCCTAAACATGCCCCGCGGGCCGGGAATGCAACGCCTTCCAGATACTTGCCGCAATGCTTGCGGCATCGAGACCATGCGCGCGCAGCACCTCGTCATTCGTCCCACAGGCCTGAAGTCCCCGGATCCCGAACCTCGTGAAACGCGCTCCGTTCAGGGCACCCGCTTCCGCGAGCGCCGCGCCGATCATCTCGCCCTGGCCGCCGGTGATATAGTGATTGTCCAGTGTGAAGACATGCGGGCAACCTGAAACGCTATCCCTGAGCCAAGCCTGATCGATCCGATTGAGCCACGGCAGCTCCACCACCTTCAACCGGAGGCCCCTCTGCTCGGCGAGAGTCTCGGCGGCCCGCCAAGCCTGTGACAGCATAACTGGACCGTACGCGAAGATCACGGCATCGCGCCCTTCCCGGAGCGTAACCCCTCGTCCTTCTTCAAAGCGGTAGCCGCCGGGCAACTCGAAGGGGATCTCCCAGGGGACCGACACCAGGCGAATGTAACTGCTCTCCGATATCCTTCGCGCACAGTAGTCAACGGCCAGCTCGACCGCGTGCTCCGTGGCCGGCTCGATCATCACGAGCCCGGGTACCGCCGCCAGTGCCGCGATGTCGCGCACCGCCTGGTGAGAATGCCCGGGGCCTCCAGGTACGATCCCCGCCAGCGAGCCGACATAGATGATCTTAGTCCGTTCGGTTGCGTTGTTGTAGATCTGCTCATTCGGCCGTGCCGACAGAAAGCACGCAAAGGAATGCACCACCGGCAGGAGTCCGCCGAGCGCCATGCCGCCTGCCTGCGACACCATATCCTGCTCCGCAATTCCGCATTCGAAGAACCGGTCGGGAAACGCCTGCCGGAACGGGATAAGGCCCGTATCCAACATCAGATCCGCATCCAGAGCCACGATCTGCGGATTTCGGAACGCCTGGTCGATCAGCGCCCTCGAATACGCGTCTACGAGCCTCTGCGGTCTTGCGCTTGCGGGCCGATCCTGCGCCACCGCGGCTTCCAGCGACAATGGCGCCGCGTTGATTGCCTGGAGCTGCCGGTCAATCGCCGCGACGATCTCTTCCACCGCTCTCGCGTACGAGTCCGCATCGGGCGCGCCGCTGTGGAAGCGGTAACGCTCTTCGTAGGGAGCCATGGCGGTGTGCTCCATGAAAGAGACCCCACGGCCCTTGATGGTATCTGCGATTATCACCTGCGGCTTGTCTCTTACCTTTGTAACCCTCGCTATCACCGGAGCAACGGCATCGAGATCATGGCCGTCGCAGCGCTCGACGTGCCACCCGAAGCTAACGAGCTTGCCTTCCAGATCACCGAGATCGCTGACCTTCGAGACAAAAGTATCCGATTGCAGCTTGTTGTGGTCGACGATGACGGTAAGCTCGTGCATCCCGAAGTTTGCTGCGGAGGCCAGGGATTCCCAGATCTGCCCTTCCTGCAACTCGCCGTCTCCGGTAAGCACGAAGATCCTTTGGTCGATACCTCGCATGCGGTTGGCGATTACCATGCCTTTGGCCTTTGATATGCCCATGCCCAACGATCCGGTATTCGCGGGGACGCCGGGTGTCGACGTATCGGGATGCCCGGGCAAGCCATCCACACGACGGAGTCGATGGATCAGATCGAGATCGAGTTTGCCCAACCCGGTGAGCACCGCGTAGAGACCGGGGACGTCGTGACCTTTCGAGGAAAAATAAAGGTTTGGCGGACGTCCTTCGCGCGAGGCGTCGAGCTCATTCAGATGGATCCAAGACACGATATCCAGGCTCGAGAAACTCGAGCCGATGTGGCCCGAGCCTGCCCGCGCGATCATGTAGAGTGCGTTGAGCCGGCAGAGATCGGCAAAGATCCTGGTTTTCTTTACCGGCCCGATCGGGAGCTTGAGCACCCGTTCAAACTCCGCTTTCGGGACGTAGTGCAGCGTCCCCCGCACCGATTCGCCTAGCTGGTCCCCCACGGTGTTTGTCCTTTTGAATCAGATCAAGCGTTGTACGGAAAGGGAGGCCGATCCACGAGTGGTAGGGTCGCCATCCCGGACTCGAGCAGGTGTTCCGCGTACCACCAGTCGCGAAGGGTGTTCACGTCGAGTCCCTCATCGTCCGAGGTGAAAAACGGCATGCTCACTTCACCGGAGATGGTGCGTCCCTCGAATACGATCCTGGTCCAGGCGATCTCGAGACTGGCGTTCTGGACGTAAACGGGCGGCAACGATTGGTATTGCCGGCTGTGCCACGGCGTCGCACCGTCGTTCACCGGCAACACGGGTACCATTCTCCTCCCTCGGATCACCCACATCTTGGCTGGATGCTGGGCACACCGTTCCACAGCACGCAGAGAATCGACCCCTTGTTCGGTTAGAAACTCTTGCCAGGCGCGGCGGATCGTTTCCGGCTTGCGGAAAGGGCTCGTGGGTCGCAGAATGCTGAAGCAGTCGTACACGCGCCCCTCTTGCTTGAGCCGCATAAGGGTGTATTCGACAAAATCGATGTCCGGTGAGGTATCGCCGGCAAGCTCCCCGGGACGCAGGAACGGCACTTCTGCGCCGTAGTAACGGCCAATCTCCGCATACTCCTCGGAATCCGTCGACAGAACAACGGCGTCGAAGATCCCGCTGTCGAGTGCTGCCCTGACCGTGTAGGCCAGCACGGGATGCCCGTTTAAGGCGCGCACGTTCTTACCGTCAATCCGCTTGGAACCCGAGCGGGCGGGAATCAGTGCAACGATGCTCAAAGGTTTTTGCTGCACAATGATAAGCTGTGCTAAATGCGCCTCGGGTCAACGTTGAGGCAGATGTTCTTAAGATTTGAATAAATATCCAGGGCTTCTGTTCCCGGCTCTCGGCTGCTGTTGCCCGACTGTTTGAGTCCTCCGAAAGGTATATGCGGCTCGCTGCCATGGGTGCCCGCATTGACCACGGCCACGCCCGACTGCACCTCATAGCAAAACTGCAGGGCGCGGTCGAGACTGCGCGTGTGAATGCAGGCGGTGAGGCCGTAGGGCGAGTTGTTAGCGAGCTGCAAGGCCTCGTTAAAATCCCGCGCACGGTAAAGACAGGTTATCGGCCCGAACAGCTCGCGCATCGAGATCTCATCGTCAGGCGCGACATTGTCGATCAGCGTCGGCGCCATATAAAAGCCCCCTGCGTGGGATGGGTCCTTCAAACGGCGACCGCCGATCAGGACATGTGCTCCGGCAGCTTCCGCCTGTCCTATAGCGGTAAGCATTCTGTTGAGTTGCCGTTCATTGATGACGGGCCCAAGGTGGTCGCCGTCCTCCGGCCCAAGTTTGAGGGCCCCCGTCGCCTCCACTAGCATGTTCCGAAAGCGATCATAGATCGTATCGAAGACGATGATGCGGCTGCCCGCCGCGCAGCGTTGGCCTGCGTTGGAGAAGGCCGAGAGGCACACCCACCTCGCGGCGTATTCGAGATCCGCGTCGTCGCACACCACGAGAGGATTCTTGCCGCCAAGCTCTAGCGAGATCTTGGCAAGCCGCCGGGCGGCGATCTCGGCTAGCAACTTTCCGACGGCGGTCGATCCTGTAAAGCTCACCACCGCAACGTCCTCGTGCTCGACGAGCGGTTGACCGGCCTCGGGCCCAAAGCCCTGCACTACGTCCAGCACCCCCCTCGGCAACCCAGCCTCCTGCGCGATGGCAGCCACAATCCAGGCGGTGGCGGGCGTGTCTTCGGCCGCCTTCAGCACCACGCTGTTCCCGCAGATCATGGCAGGAAAGATTTTCCAAGCTACATTAGCGATGGGTGTATTAGCGGGGACGATGAGCCCTGCGACACCGCACGGCTGGCGTATTGTAAAGTTGTACTTGCCCGGTCCGGCGCTAGGTATGGTGCGCCCGAACAGCCGCTGCCCTTCGCCCGCGAAGAAGCGCCCGCAGGCGATCGCCCCCTCTGTCTCGCCGAGCGCATCCTTGAACGACTTTCCGGTCTCCAGCCTGACGATACGCGCGATCTCTTCGCGTCGCACCTCCATCGCGTTGCAGATCGCGTGCAGGATGTTGCCCCGCTGTACGGGAGGTAAAGCGGCCCACCTCGGCCATGCCGCTTTCGCTGCTTGCACGGCTTCAGCGATATCCTCGCGGCCCGAGCGCGCGACTTGACAAAGCTTCTGTCCGTCGTGGGGATTAAGCTTGTCGAAAAGTTTGCCGCCCTGAGCCGGCCGCTGTGCGCCGGCAATCCAGTTCGGGATCTCCGGCGGCACAATCGCAGTCTGCCCGATCGTCACGTTTTGATTACCAAGCCGTCCAGCCGCCGTCGATCACGAGGTTAGCGCCGGTCATGTACGACGAAGCCTCCGAGAGAAGAAAAATCAGCGCGCCGTTATACTCGTCGGCCCGCGCCATTCGTCCGAGCGGAACGCGAGCGCTGTAGTGCCTGACAAACTCGTCGTCTTGATGATTATAAACACCACCAAAGGTCAGGCTGTTGACGCGCACGTTGCGTTCTCCCCAGTACGTCGCGAGATAACGCGTTAGATTCAACAGCGCCGATTTGGATACGGAATAGGATACCGGTTTGAAAAAATCGTGACCTTGTTTACGACGATACTCGTAAACGCGTTGGTCCGGCGAGACCAGTCCGTAGATCGAATTTATATTCACAATCGAGCCCCGGCCCAGCGCTGCCATTTTGGCACCGAACACCTGTGAGGCTAGAAACACCCCCTTGACGTTGACGTCCATCACCTTGTCCCAGGACGACTCCGGATAACTCTCGAACGGACCGTTCTCCGCCACCGGCGCGTTCGGAGGCGCATCGAGCGCGGCGTTGTTGATCAAGCCATCCGGCACGCCCCAACGCGCGGTGATTTCCTGCAATGCTTGCTCGACCGACGCACGGCTGGTCACGTCGCACGACAGGAACATCGCATTTTCGTTATCCGCCAGTTCGCCAATGGAGTTCCTTACTGCGTCCGGATCGGCCTCAATGTCCAACACGACCACCTTCGCCCCCGCCTGCGCCAGGGTGCGAGAAAACTCCCGTCCCAGTAGTCCCAGGCCGCCGGTCACCACGATCACCTCGTCGGTTACAGTGAACAGCTCCCCCAGCATAGTCTCCACGCCGTCACGTACTCAAAACACAAATGTTATCAGGCTCCTCGGCAGAATCTATGGGTATTCCGTTAGCTCCCTCTCCCACCGGGAGAGGGCGGGGGTGAGGGGATCCCAACCAAGGCAGCGCGAATACTCTCCAACACCGCATCAAGGTCTCCAAGCACTTCATGATTCCAAAATCGAATCACGCGATAACCCAATCCCTTCAGAGATTCAGTCCTCTGCAAGTCGTTCGAGACCTGCTCGGCATGCTGGCCGCCATCGACCTCGATGACAAGTCTGGGCTCCAAGCAGAGGAAATCCACGACGTACGGTCCCAGGACCGGTTGACGTCGAAACTTGGCCCCCTCGAGTCGCCGACCGCGCAATCGACTCCACAAGCACCGCTCCGCCTCGGTCGAATTCTTCCGCAGCGCTCGGGCCAGGCTGT
>JBIMKD010000206.1:0-4653 GCA_043673815.1 Chromatiales bacterium | reverse complement strand
CGGCCCCAAAAGGGGCTCGGGCACGCGCGGCATAATAAGCCCTGGTGCCACAGCCTAGCCGCGAGCGGTTAAGGAAGGGGCGCACACGACAATAACGCGAGGTGCAGGGATGGGAGATCCACCGTGGACGCGCAAGACCTACCTCCAAGATAGGGTCAGCGCGGGCAGCGCTGATCTGAGATACGTCTTACCGCAGCTTTCGGGGATTATGATCATTCATCGGAGCTTCGCACTGCCTGGTCCATAGTGAGGTACGATCGGCCGTTCGACCTTCAACGCTTTGCAGGAAACTTGACCGAGAACATAGAATCTCAGAGCGCCCCCAACTTGATCCGTGGGAGAGCGGGAGTTGTAGGCAATGGCCAAGCCGCTCGTGCTGAACGTGTCGAAGGACGGGCGGGCCTCAACCAGCATTCTCCAGCCGCGGGAAGCGGTCGGCGATCTTGTCGCCGGTGAAGTTCGCCACCCAGCCTTCGGGGGTGGTGAACAGACGGACGGCTTTGAAGAACGGGCGTGGGCCCATGTCGAACCAATGCGTAGTATTGGCCGGCACGCTGATCAGGTCACCGCGGGTACACAGCACGGCGTAGACCCTGCTGTTCTTGCGGATGTAGAACAGGCCCTCGCCGTCCACGAAGAAACGCACCTCAAAGTCGCTGTGGGTGTGCTCGTGCAGGAACTTGTCGCGCAGCACATCCTTCCGCGGGTGGCCGGGATGCATGCTCACCACATCCACCGACTGGAAGTCGTACTTCTGCATAAGCCGGTCGATAGACTCGCGGTAGGCTTCGATCACCTCGTCCTGGGTGGCCTCAGCGTCGAGCTCACGGTCCGCCGTCCAGCGTTCGAAAAGCACATCAATCGCGCCCAACTCGCGCACGATCTCCTCAAAGCGCGTGAGCACGGTCAGTGGCTCTACCGCGGTTTCTCCATAGATGCGCAGTTCACTCATGATCCGATCCTCATCCGCAACAACTCGCATTCAAACATGAATTCCAGGGCCTCGATCTGAATGCCGGCGTGACGCAGATCGGGCGCCCAGGTGTAGAGGCCATGTCCCGAAATGAGATATGCGTGGGGGGCGCCGTGTTGCGTAATCCAGGCGTCTACCTGAGCCGACAGGCGCGTCATGTCCTGGTCGTTTGCAAAGATCGGAATCCGGATCCGGGTCTCGTGACTATAAACGCCGGCAAAGGCCTTGAGCAGCTCATAGCCCTGCAATATCAGGGTGTTACCGACTGTAAGTGACAGGACCGTAGCGGCCGGCGAATGGGTATGCAACACGCCACCGACCTCGGAATGGCGGCGATAAAGGGCTGTGTGCAGCATTGTCTCGGCAGATGGGCGCTTGCCGGGGGACAGGCTATTTCCGTCCAGATCCACCAGCATGATGTCGTCGGTTGTGAGGCGGGCCTTGTGACGCCCAGAGACGGTAATTGCGACGCGGCCCGCATCCACGCGGGCGGAAAAATTACCGCTGGTAGCCGGTACCCAGCCGCGCGCATGGAACTCGCGGCCCAATTCGAGCAGGCTCTCTGTCTGCCGACTGTAATCCACGACGGGATGGCTCACGGGCGCTCTGCCTCACGCGCTGGGATTGAAACGGGGCGTACTCTAAGCCATCACAGCGGCTAAGAAAAGAGCTAGTCTATTCCAACGCAAGATGAGTCTGAAGTAAGGCGGCGACTGTTCATGATGGGGGAGGATGAAGACCATCATGAACGACGGACACACGAGACAGTTAAGCAGGTCGGGGAGTTTTTAGCGGGCGCCGAGATCGGTGAGTTCTCGATCGAATCCACCGAGGGACGCTATGCGCCCGTGGTCGGCCCTGGCACCAAACGCCGAGGGCGCAGAGAGAGACGGGGATCCGCGGGTGTCCTTCCCAGTAGTAGGCATCGGCGCCTCTGCCGGAGGGCTCGAGGCGTGTTCCGAGCTCCTTGGGGGGGCTGCCGGAGACGACCGGCATGGCCTTTCTCTTGGTCCAGCACCTCGATCCGGGGCATGCTCGCCGAGATCCTGGCCAAGAAGACTCTCCTACCGGTCGCCGAGGTCAAGGACGGCATGGCGGTCGAGCCCGACCACGTCTACGTCATCCCACCCAACACCAGCCTCGTCCTCACAAGCTCCGTGTTACGCCTCATGGGCCGGGAGGCCGCCCCCGCGAGGCATACGCCCATCGATACCCTGTTTCATTCGATCGCCAAGGAGCGCGGACACAACGCCATCGGGGTGATCCTGTCGGGCAGCGGTTCCGATGGGGCACGGGGGCTGGCGGCCGTGAAGGCCGAAGGCGGCATCACCTTCGCGCAAGAATTAACCTCGGCGCGATTCGCCCACATGCCGCGCAGCGCCATTGATACCGGCTGCGTCGACTTCATCCTTTCCCCGGCAGCGATCGCGGAGGCGCTCGTCCGCATGGGCCGCCACCCCTATCTGAACGGCAGCGCGGCGGAAACAACCACAACGCCCTCGGACGAGGACCACTTGAAGCGCATCTTCCGGCTGCTGCGCAGCGCCTCCGGTCTCGATTTTACCCAATATAAGCGCAGCATGATCATGCGCCGCCTCGGCCGGCGCATGGCCCTGCACCAGATAGATGAGATCGGGCCTATGCCGACCTGGTGCAGGACAACCACGGCGAGAGACAGGTGCTTTCCCAGGACCTGCTGATCCGCGTCACCGGGTTCTTCCGGGACCCCGAAACCTTCCAAGCGCTCGTCGAGTCCGTCTTTCCCAGTCTCTTGGCGGACCGTTCCCCGGAGGCGCCGCTCAGGATCTGGGTGCCCGGCTGCGCCAGCGGCGAGGAGGTCTATTCCATCGCCATCTGCCTCCTCGAGTTCCTGGGCGAGCGCGCCATCAGCACCCCGATCCAGATCTTCGGCACCGATGTGAGTGAAACGGCCATCGAGAAGGCCCGCGCGGGGAACTACCTAGACAACGGCAAGATCTCCAGCGAACGGCTCAGACGCTTCTTTGTCAAGCTCGATGACCACTACCAGATCACCAAGTCGCTGCGCGATCTATGCATCTTCGCACCGCAGAACCTGACGCGCGACCCGCCGTTCTCGCGGCTGGATCTCGTGAGCTGCCGTAATGTCTTGATCTATATGGACCAAACGTTGCCGAAGCAGGTTCTACTGCTGTTCCACCACGCCTTGAACCCCCAGGGCTTCCTGGTGCTCGGGCCTTCGGAGACCATCGGCCAGTCCTCGGACCTCTTCGAGCTGGTCGATAGACAGCATAGGATCTACCGCAGGCTGGCCGTTCCCAGGCACCTGGGTCTGGAGCTGGCGGCCGGCGAGCGTCACGTGCCGCGCGCGGGCGGCGCGCGTGGACGATCGGGGCGCCGACGGTGCCCGTGGTAGACATGAACCCGGTGCAACGGGCGGTCGAGCGCTTCCTGCTGGCGCGCTATGCCCCGGCCTGCGTCCTCATCGACGACGGTCTGAACATCCGGTACTTCCACGGGGAGACCTCCCGCTATCTCGAGCACGTGCACGGCCCCGCCAGCCTGAACCTCCAGAAGCTCGCCCGGCCGGGCCTCTTGGTCGAGTTGGCCTCAACCATCCAGGCGGCCCGCACAGAAGGCGCACCGGTGCGCCGCGAGGGCATCCCGGTCGATGTCGAAGGTGAGTCCCAAGAGATCGACCTTGAGGTGATGCCCCTCACGGTAGTGGACACCGACACCCGCTGTTTCCTCATCCTGTTTGCCCAGAGCTCTCCCCGTGGCGCTGCCCGCCGAGCGACCGGGTGGCTCGCCCACCTGTGGGGAAAAGGGTGGAGGGCGGCTCCCCGCAGAGGCGCCACGGCGCCCGAACCCGAAACGGACCGTCGGATCCAACGGCTCACACGGGAGCTCGAGGCCACCCGCGACTACCTGCAGGTGATAAGCGAGGCGCACGAGGCCGCACAAGAAGAGCTGAAATCCGCCCACGAGGAGGTTCTCTCGGCGAACGAGAAGTTTCATAGCACCAACGAGGAGCTCGAGACCGCCAAGGAAGAGCTGCAGTCGACTAACAAGGAGCTGACTACCACCAACGAGGAATTGGGGCACCGGAACTGTGAGCTGAACACATCAAAAGAGGCGGAGACAGCGGCGCGCGATTACGCGGAGGGCATCATCGAGACCATGTCGGAACCCCTGCTGATGCTGGACGGCGAGCTCCGGGTGATGCGGGCCAATTCAGCGCCATCCCAACCACCCGCTGTTTGATGAGCGACTCCACCGAGTGCTCGATCAACTCCGGATCCCGGTGATCGATGAAACACCCGGCTAGACGCTTCAGAATGTGGGTTCGCTTTTCCACCTCGCGCAACAGCACACTACCCCCATCGGAGCTGATCCTCCCCCCATCAAACCTCCCTACCACCCGCCGAGCTCCAAGACCGTGAAATTCCATCTGCCCCCCGTTACACTGTGTTTCCATAAGGCCGTCCTCGTCATTGCGCATAACATGCTGATCGCACACATATTATGCCACGAGATACGGCCTATCTGTTCCCGGCCCTTTCGTCTGCCGGTGCCTCATTAGCCGCTCCCTGTTCCGTTTCCACATCCCGCTCATCGAACTGGACAGGCGGATTTCCCGCATCCAGCTCTCGGACAAGACATCATGCCTTCGCCCACGGAAAGCTCGGTGTCAGCTTCGG
>JBIMKD010000205.1:0-20100 GCA_043673815.1 Chromatiales bacterium | reverse complement strand
CAAGAGGAAGAACGTCGGCGCCTTACACTCGAGGCCTTAACGGAGGTCGATGCTGGCCGCGTCATCGATCATCAGGCCGTGCAAGCTTGGGCGGATAGTCTCGACGCCAACAAGCCCTTGCCCGTACCGCGTTGATGGAGTAGCGTTGGCCATCAAGGCCGACACCCAAGGGGGACAATTTCATTCCGGCCAAAACGCCTCCTCCATCGCCTGTTCGAAGGAATACGGGCAAGTCTCTGGAAAGCTGGTTTCATCGATATTGGTGTCCCCTGCGGCTAATAGCTTGGCCTTTCGGTAAGCCCGGTTTAACGCCTCTCCCGTCTGAGACCGAAGGCTGGGGTTGTCTTGCAGTAGCTCCTGAAGGTCAATCCGTTGGATCGTCATGGTGTTTTTCCAACTTCTAGAACGCAGTTCAGGTTGCAGTTGCCATTTCATGAGGTGGGCAAGCAACACGGTTAAACGGCTAATCAGCACGCGTTGTTGGGTCTTGCCCATGCTTTCAAGTTCCTCGGCGACGTGTTCGATGTCGATGCCCTCCAGTTTCCCTTCTCGCAAGAGCTTGGCATTGGTTATGGCCCAAGCATAGAAATCGTACTCGTAGGCCTCAGAAACTCTGCTGCTCATACATTCACCTCGTTGCCGACCGGTCAGTGCCCATTCTGAGCTTTCCTTTCTGCCTGAGCAACGGCCAATTCTTTGCGCTGGAAAGCGAATAGGCCTGCAAAGCTTTCAGCATCTCTTATTCTGTTCGCTTAACTGAGCATCCGGGCCGCGCTCCTCACTGACCCTAAAGACTGGCTTCGGACGGTGGCTGCACGGGCGGCGGTCCGTGTGGACATCGGATCCGCGCAGGAATGATCACCTTTCATAAACCAGTGTTCGGAGTGACTGAGACGGAGCCGCTCGATGCGCCCATCCCGCGCGCGCACTTCTGCACCACCAACACCCCGATGAGTGTCAAGTCGGCGGCTTCATGACCAGTGCAGCGAGGGACGCTAAAAGCCCTGTCACTGCCCCCCTCGCGGGCGGTAACACGAATGGCTCGGAGAAAAAAAGCACAGGCTTCAACGGATGCCTAGCTGTCGAAGGGCCTGTGGGACGAAGGCAAAGGTCGCGCTTCCCTCATCATCGCCATGGCCGCTTGTTCGCGGGTATAAAAGCGGCCCTCGCGAACGAAGCCTGCGCTCACCGAGCCCTTGAGGGCGATGATCTTGCCGGAGGCCTCCCGCCTCAAGACCAGTTGCTCCGGCAAACCGTCCAGCAAATGAACCGGAGCCCGGCACCCATCGGCGAAGCGCGAGAGATGGACGCTACCGGTTGCGCTATCCCGATAGGCCGGGAGGAAGCCGAGACCGCGATTTTCCTCGCTGATCCCACCGCGGCCCGTATAGCGGCGGTTTTCATCTTCTAGAGTCTTGCATGTCAGCGTTGGTAGCGCTGAGCGGCTTTTGTTCATCGCACACCTCCGGCATGAGGATGTCAGCCAAGTAATTTCAGCGGTGGCCGGTAATCCACCCTAACCACCGCTTCACTCCTTACACACGTACATCACACTACAAATTCGCGAAAAGATTTTGGCGGCGGTCTTGGTTTGCAGTCCACAACCATGGGATGGAGAGTGGGGCGGGAGCCTGAAGCAAAGGACCTATGCAAAAGAATTTTTGCTTTGCTGGCAAATTTCGCCGGCCATGTACGTGTGTGATCAGTGCATTCATGAAGAACGCTGTTCCGGGCCGAACCAGCTCCGGTACATAGGTAAAAGGGAAAATGTTTAAACCAACTTCATTGAGGAGATAGCAGATGAAGATGAAATTCGCACAACTTCGAGCAGAGACATTGAAACTGAATCGACACATCGACCTTCGTGTAGCACTCACCCTGTTCGCCATGGCGTTAGGGATCATGCATTGTAACCCAGCCTTGGGCGCTGATGGAAAGGAGTATCCGGGTACTATGTGTCAGCCTTATATCCCCTCGGTGGGTCAAAAGATTGCCTATACAGATATGGCGATAAATACAGGCACGAACACTGCCATTGTTTTCTGTCCACTGGTGCGAGACGCCGAACGGAGAACGGGCCGTATTACTTACGCGGCTGTCACCGTAGATAAACCCACCCCAGGTAGTGGTGTGACCTGCTCCCTTTTTAGCAGGCCATACTTCGGTGGAGCGGGCTGGAGTACGAGTGCATCGGACGATTCGACGGCTACAGGCCTCCGCCTTATTACGCTACCCGTACAAGCGGATACCTTTGTCTCTGGGAGCTTTAGCATCTTCTGTCAGATTCCACCAGAAGGCAGTATATACCATTATGGGATCGTGGAAGCCGAGTAAGCGACTGTTGAGAGGCGCCACCGGTTTTCCGGTGGCGCCTCTACGAGGATCGCACAACAGGGTTCGACCTTTCAGTCAAAAATAAACGGATGGAGGAGATCGTATGAAAACGTTTAACGCACTATCGATGGTTATCATATTAGGAATCGTTGTCGCGTGGGTCTTTCACGCCGAACGTAAGGAGCAGGGAACTTCTCTCGCTGTAGCGGCTGATGCGCCTATACACGATGCGCTGCCAGGCTCGTCCCAGGAAGACCTTAGCCTTCGCGAGGAGCTGGCTCAACTGAAAGACCAACTTTCCACGGTGCTAAAGGAACAGGCTGTATTGAAGCAACAGGCGCACGCCGCGCTGGCGGCCGGGTCCTCGACACCCATACAATCGGACCCACAGGCCGGGGCGCGCGATGCATCGGAGCAGGTTGGCGGGGACGATGCTCCGAGCATTCTCGAGATGGACCCCGAAGAACGGAAGGCGCAAGAGCGCCAGCACATCGAGCAGATCGCCTCGAATCTGGATGATTCTTTACGGAGTGAGTCCTACGATGACAGTTGGGCGGCGCAGATAGAGGCCGATATTGCCGAAGACTTCAGGGCCGATGACTGGAAAGGCAGCAAATTGCAGCATGCGGACTGCCGCTCTACCCTATGCCGCCTGGTGGTAGTGCACGAGCGCCCGGAAGGCGCGGACGCGTTCGCCCCGCGCATAGGAATGCTGCAGGCCTTCGCCAACACAGAAGCATTCTATCAGACCATCACGCTTGAAGATGGTACGCCTACTACAATGATCTACCTCGCGCGCCAGGGCCACCGACTTCCGGCGATGCCGTCGTCATGAGAACCTCCAACGTAATACTAAACGAGGGTGTGTTGTTGCCTCTTTTTTCAACCAGAGGATTCTGTCTGCAGAGGAATGCAAATGAAAACTAACAGGTATCTCTTCTTAGTTCTGGCCCTGTTCGTGGGGCTGTCGCCACCTGGCGCGCACGCCAAGGCGGCGCCGATGAAAGGCGCTTCCAATGGTAAGCCCGAGAGTGTCGAGCCGCTCGCCATTCGCTACGTCAAGGGCCTGCTCGATGCTCGCGTCCATGGTGCCCCGCTAGGACAGGTACTGCGTCAACTTGGCGTCGCAACCGGCGCACGGTTTACTCTCATCGACCCCGCAACCGAGGCTCAGCCGGTATTCGCCCAGGCGGCCGCGCTACCCTTCACCGAAGGCGTCAAGCGGATCCTCGATGGCTTCTCGTATGCGATCTATCCCCTCGAGGGGAGTCACCTGCCGGCGGTGACGGTGCTGTCTACGCCGCACGCCCTCAGACCCAAGGCTTCAACCGCAATGGCTGAGCAGCCATCGAATGCTTATCCGGTACAGCAAGGTCGTGTACCCCCGCCTCCCTTCGCTGAGGCCTACCCTGCGATGCCGGACGACGCTTCGGATCCCCGGCTAGACACTGCGATGACCGCGGATCCGCAGGAAACAATGTGAAACGCGGCTGTCATGAGGGCGAGAAAAGGGGTCAGGCTTGGTCAGGCTCACTTTATATTGTCTCGCAATTCAATCTGCGAATCTACCCCACGATCATCGCCAGTGCCTACCTGAGCGCTGCCTGGTCTTCCTGCCTTAGTTTTACAGCACGAAGCTTTTCTCGATGGTGGTGATGACCGGTTTGATGACCGAGGGCTTGAGCAGCCCCGCTCCCTGCCAGTCTCTCACGGTGACCTCACCAAAGCTGGAGGTGGGTTTCACCTGACTGGTCACCGCTATAATGATGAGGTCGGGCTTGGCCTGATTATAAGCGTCGCTGCTAATGACAGCGGCGGGGCGTTTTCTTTCTGTTGGACTGATCGGTTAAGGGAAACGGCACGAGCACGGATCCCACCCCACATAATCCGCGCACGGCGCGAGAGAAGTAGTAGCTCAGATCTCGATCTGCGTCCCCAGCTCGATCACCCGGTTCGTCGGGATCTTGAAGAAATCCATCGCGCTCGCCGCGTTGCGCGACATCGTGATGAAAAGCTTTTCCCGCCAGCGCGCCATGCCCGGCCTCATGGTGGGGATCATGGTCTCGCGGCTCAAGAAAAATGAGGTTTCGAGCTGATTGAACTCGAGGCCCAAGGGACGGCACCGCGCCAAGGCTTTGGGGACATCGGGGTCGTCCTGGAATCCATAGCGGACGATGATACGGTAAAAATTATTCGCAAGCGGCAGAACCTGGAGGCGGCGATCCTCCGTGACCCAGGGAATGTCCTCGGTGATCACGGTCAAGAACACCACTCTTTCGTGCAGGACCTTGTTGTGAGCTAAGTTATGCAGTAAGGCATGGGGGGCGCCTTCGCGATTGGCCGTGAGGAAGACAGCAGTACCGGGTACGCGATGCGGCGCGCCCTCCGCGAAACCGTATAGCACCGATTCGAGGGCGATGGCCTCCTCGCGCAGGCGGTCGGCGAGCAACGCCCGCCCCCGTTTCCAGGTGGTGAGCAGGGTAAACACACCCGCCGCCGCCACGATCGGGACCCACCCTCCTTGGAAGATCTTGAGCGAATTGGCGCCGAAAAACGCGAGATCGATGCTGAGGAAGAACAGGGCGCCGATGACCGTGGTCAGCCAACTCCATCCCCATAAACCCCGGATCACTACGAAGGCCAGCACGGTATCGATGGCCATGGTGCCGGTGACCGCGATGCCATAGGCCGCCGCCAGGTTGCTCGACGATTCGAAGCCGAGCACCAAGCCCACGGTCCCGATCAGCAATCCCCAGTTGATGGCCGGGAGATAAATCTGGCCTCTCTCGGCTGCCGAGGTGTGCACGACCCGTAACCGCGGGCAATAGCCGAGCTGCATCGCCTGGCGCGTGATGGAAAACGCCCCCGAGATGACGGCTTGCGAGGCGATCACGGTAGCGGCGGTCGCCAATGCCACCAGCAGATAGAGCGCCCAAGAAGGCGCCAAGAGATAAAACGGGTTTTGGGCGGCGCCGGGATCGCGCAGGAGCAACGCGCCTTGACCGAAGTAGTTGATGAGGAGGGCGGGCAGCACAAACCCGAACCATGCGAGGCGGATGGGGCGCTTGCCGAAATGCCCGAGATCGGCATACAAGGCCTCTCCGCCCGTGATGGCCAGCACCACGGCGCCCAAGGAAAAAAATGCATCACGCGGGTGGTCGGCGAAAAACTGGATGCCGTAGACGGGATTGAGCGCCCGCACCACCCGGGGCTCGTCGATGATCGCCATGGCCCCAAGCGCGGCGAGGCTCAAAAACCAAACGCACATGATGGGGCTGAAGGCCGCCGCTACGCGCGCCGTGCCCCGGCGCTGAAACATAAAGAGGGTGCAGAGCACGGCCAGGGTGATCGGGATCACGTAGGGCGCGAGCGCTGTGGTTCCAACCTTGAGGCCCTCCACTGCGCTCAACACCGAGATGGCCGGCGTGATAATGCCGTCGCCGTAAAACAGCGCCGCACCGAAGAGCCCAAGCAACATCAGTGACCAGACCGGCCGCGATTCGCGCGACACCGTGCGCCTGACCAAGGCCATCAGCGCCATAATCCCCCCCTCGCCGTTGTTGTCGGCCTGCAGGATAAGCACCACGTACTTGAGCGAGACCACGATCAGCAAGGCCCAGACGATGAGAGACAAGATCCCGAGCACGTTGCCGTGCGTGATCGCGATCGCGTGCGGGCCCGTAAACACTTCTCGCATCGTATACAAGGGACTGGTGCCGATATCGCCGTAGACCACGCCGATGGCGCCCACGGCAAGGCTTGTGACGGGGTTACGCGGCGGCTGCATCGGCGAGAGAATCGATACCGCGGGCTAGGGCAAAGGCAGGGCGCCGGATACAATGCGCTCGAGCGTCGCCACCAAGAAGCGATGCTCGCAGGCCAAGACCCGCTCGGCAAGCGTCTTGACCGTATCCCCGAGCTCGACCGGCACCCGGCACTGGGCGAGGATCGGTCCGCAGTCGTATTCGGCATCCACCAGATGAATGCTCACCCCGGTCTCCGTCTCACCCGCCGCCAAGACCGCCGCGTGCACGCGATCTCCGTACATGCCCTGCCCGCCGAAGCGGGGCAATAAGGCGGGATGGATGTTGATCACCCGCCCTCGATAGTGCCCGAGCACCCGGGGACCGAGCCGTTTCATGTACCCTGCCAATACGACGAGTCCGGCCTCATGGCGCGTCAATGCCGTTAATATCTCCAGATCGAGCGCCACCGGATCAGGGTGAGTCCGCAGACTCAGATGGTAATCCGGAATGCGCTCGCGGCGCGCCCGGAGCAAGGCTTCCGCATCCCCGTTGTTGCTGATGACCACGCGGGGCTCGGCCGTTAAGCGTCCGCTGTTGCAAGCGTCGATGACTGCCTGCATGTTGCTTCCGCGATGGGATGCGAGCAACCCGAGCTGATTCAAGGGGGGTAGGCTCCCTGAACGGAGCACGCGGCGATCGATCATCGCCGGCGTTCGATTTGCGCTAAGATCTCCTCGTAGCTTCGATCCACGATGCCGCCAAAGAGCGGATCCTCGTTCGCCGCGGCGGCGGCCGTCAGTTCTGTCCAATCTTCATCGCTCAGCACCGTGATTAACCTTGGAAATATATCGCTCTCCTCGCGGGCGGAATGTGCGCGGATGAGCGCGACGTATTCGTGTCCGAGCCCGCTGAGCTTATCCACGGAGGTGATCCCTCCGCCGACCACGACCCGCACCAGATCGGAGAAGGCCTTCCCCGTGTACCGCAAGCGCTCATGCTCCGCGATGAGCTCATCGACCGGATCGCTACTACCCGAATCGAGTTGCGCGAGCCGGGTAAAAATCCGGTCTTCCAAAGGATGATGGGCAACATCCGGGTAGACGGCCATGTAGTCCATGATGTCCGCCATCAAGCGAAAGTTACCGTTCTCCCCGCGGTCAACGGTCTCGATCTCCGCATCGAGCAAGGCTAAGAGCTTGGAAAAATTATCATGCTCGCCTTGCAGCCGCCGTATCAACTCAGACATCGCCCGCCCCTCCTCGGCCACTCTGATGTGGGTTACATTTACATTCTAACGGGACATGCGTTTGGGCTCGCACCTATAGCTTCACGGTGTACGTCCTCTGCACATAGTCATCCACCAACTGCTGGAATTCCTCGGCGATCCTCTCCCCGCGCAGGGTCAGAGCCTTTTGCCCATCGATGAAGACCGGCGCCGCGGGGGCCTCGCCAGTACCGGGAAGGCTGATCCCGATGTTGGCGTGCTTGCTCTCGCCGGGTCCGTTGACCACGCAGCCCATGACCGCCAAGCTCATGTCTTCCACACCCGAGTACTTTTCACGCCAAACGGGCATTTGCGCACGGACATAAGACTGGATCTTCTCCGCTAGTTCTTGAAAAACGGTGCTCGTCGTGCGCCCGCAGCCGGGACATGCGGTCACCAGGGGCGTGAACGAACGCAAGCCCATGGTTTGCAGGATCTCTTGTGCCACGACCACTTCGGTGCTCCGCTCACCCCCAGGCTCAGGCGTGAGTGAGACGCGGATCGTATCGCCCACACCTTGCTGAAGTAACATCGCCAAGGCCGCGGTCGAGGCCACGATCCCCTTCGAGCCCATCCCCGCCTCCGTCAGGCCCAGATGCAAGGCGTAATCGCAGCGCCGGGCGAGCTGCGTATACACGGCGATCAAATCCTGTACACCGCTGACCTTACACGAGAGCACGATATGATCCCGGCCGAGCCCAAGCGCTTCGGCGCGCCGGGCGCTGTCAAGGGCGGAGACGATCAAAGCTTCCTGGGTGACTTCCCGCGCATCCCGCGGCTGCGCCAGCCCGGCGTTTTCGTCCATGAGGCGGGTTAGCAAGGCTCCGTCCAAGCTGCCCCAATTAACGCCGATCCGGACAGGCTTGCCGTACTGGAGCGCAGCCTCGATCATGACGCTGAACTGTGGATCGCGCTTAGGCCCGAAGCCGACGTTACCCGGATTGACGCGGTATTTGGCCAAGGCTTGGGCGCAATCAGGATACTTCGTCAGCAAGAGATGGCCGTTGTAATGGAAGTCACCGATGAGCGGAACGTGGCAGCCGGAGGCATCCAGCATCCCACGGATGCGACCCACCTGGCGCGCCGCATCCTCGGTATTGACGGTGACGCGCACCAGCTCGGATCCGGCCGCGGCCAATTCCTGTACTTGCTTTACGGTCGCCACCGCATCGGCGGTGTCCGTATTGGTCATCGACTGAACCACCACCGGCGCGCCGCCTCCGATGACCACCGATCCCACCGTAACAGCGACGCTGCGCCGGCGCGGCGAAGCCGCGTAGAAGCGCTGCCCGGTGGGCTCCGAGACGGGATTTTTAACGGGTTCTAGCATGGATCCCCCAGATACTCTCAAACCTTGCGTTTAATGTTATCTTAGAAGTGTGAATGGGCGCAAAAGCGACTAGAGGAGGCTAACGCATGGCTAGAGGTATTAACAAGGTGATTCTCATCGGTAATCTCGGCGCCGAACCCGAAGTCCGGTACATGCCGAGCGGCCAAGCCGTGGCCAATGTCCGCTTGGCGACCAATGAAACCTGGCGCGATCGGGAGACCGGGGAGAGCCAGGAACGCACCGAGTGGCATCGCGTGGTGTTCTTCGGCAAGCTGGCCGACATCGTCAAGGAATACCTGCACAAAGGCTCGCAGATCTTCGTCGAGGGGCGGATACAGACCAAGAAGTGGCAAGACAAAGAGGGCCACGACCGGTATTCGACCGAGATCATCGCCAACGAAATGCAGATGCTGGGCGGGCGTGGCGGGGGTACCGTGCCCTTCGAGAACGAACCTCCGGGCGAGCGAGCCCAAGCGCCTTCCGCGCCTCCGCCAAGCCCGGCGGCGCCTGCCGATCTCGACGACGACATTCCGTTTTAGCAAGCGCTCACGGCCCGAGCCAGAAGCGGGGCCAAGGGCCTGGCGGGCGTGGACAGGTATGGAAGCTACGCTGAGCTCTGTGCGTCCGAAATCGAAGGGTGGGATTACCGCGTGCACGTTCGGCTTGCGGATTCTCCGTTTGCCGTGGTCGCCCCGCACGGCGGACGCATCGAGCGCGGCACGCTGCCGATTGCCGAGGCGATCGCCGGCAACGAGCACACGTATTATTGTTTTGAAGGGATCAAACCGCGCCGCAACTACTCCCTCCATATCACCAGCGATAAATTCGATGAGCCCCGCGCCTTAGCCGCCGTCCGGCGCGTACGCACCGTCGTAACTATCCACGGCGCCGGTGGCTCGGGGTGCGTGGCTTATCTCGGGGGCTTGGACAGCGCCCTGCGCGCGCGCTTATTCTGCGCGCTAGCCGCATCGGGCTTCGCCGCGGCCGAGGACCCGAGCCCCACGCGCCAAGGCACCGGGAAGACCAATATCTGCAACCGCGGACAATCGGGGCGGGGGGTGCAAATCGAGCTGCCCGTCGGCCTTCGCAAGCAGATGTTTCATCAATCCGCCCCCGGACTATGGGACCCGAACGCTATTTTCGAACGCTTCGTGGCAGGCGTGCGCAGAGTGTTAAGCGAGTAGTGGAAGCCCCCAGCCAACGCGCCGCACCGGGCGTCAGCATCACTTGCACAGGCAGACGCCCTTAGGTAAGATTCTTACTTCCAATTAGTATTACCGCGGAGCGGCGATGCGCATCACTAGCAAGGGTCAGGTCACCATTCCCCAGCATATCCGGGAAAAGGCAGGTCTACTGCCAAACACGGAAGTGGTATTCGAGTACGTGCGCGGCAAGGTCATTCTCATGCCGGTTGGCCCGGCCGTTACCAAGGGACAGCGGGGCGTCGCCCAGCTGCGCGGCACCCTCAGGCATCTAAAGATGTCTACCGACGAGCTTATGGCATTGACGCGAGGCGAGGGCTGAGAGCTTGTGAAAAAATCTAACCACACATACTTGAAATTTGGGGTGGCACTCCAAGGTCCCTGTCCTTCCGGGACAGGCATTGTCTTTTCTCCCTCTCCCGCTGGGAGAGGGTTGGGGTGAGGGGATCGAAAGCATCGACGAAAGTGTTTGATTTGATTCCCCTCATTCCCCTCATCCTAACCTTCTCCCGGAGGGAGAAGGGACTTCCAGATTCGTTGAAGTCGGTCTGTACAATATTGGTTGCGTGAGAATCTACTGCGCTCGCGACGATTTTTTCACAAGCTCTGACTCGCGATGCTAACCCTGGTCGACACCAATGTGCTGATCGACGTCGGTACGGAAGACCCGGCGTGGTTCACGTGGTCGGCCGCCCAGATTGAACGGGCGCTGGATGCCGGCGGGCTAGCGATCAATCCGATCATCTACGCGGAGCTTTCGGTCCACTACGAGACGGTCGAGGCGCTCGATGAAGCGCTCTCAGGATTCAAGTTCGAGCGGCTGCAGTTGCCGTGGGAAGCCGCCTTCGTCGCCGGCAAGGCCTACCGCCGTTATCGGCGGCGGGGCGGCGCGAAACGTTCGCCGCTGCCCGATTTCTACATCGGCGCGCACGCCTCCTTCGGGGGACTCAGCTTGCTCACGCGCGATCCCGGGAGGTATCGCGAGTATTTTCCTAAACTCAGGCTGATCGCCCCAAACTGAGATCTTGTGAAGAAATCGTCAGTCGAGTGGCCTCGGCATGGCGATCCCATAGCCCTGCGCATAGTTGACGCCGATAGTCTTGAGCCGCTCGAGCGTCGCCTGGTTCTCAACCCACTCCGCAATCGTGGGGATCCCCATCACGCTCCCGACTCGGTGTATGGCCTCGACCATGGCGCAGTCGATTTGATCCGCCACCATGTTTCTCACGAAACAGCCGTCGATCTTGAGGCAATCGACCGGCAGGCTCTTTAGGTAACTGAATGAGGCCAAGCCGCTACCGAAATCGTCTAGGGCGAAGCAACAGCCGCGGCCGCTGAGGGCGTCCATAAAGCGCCTTGCGTTGCTGAGATCGGCCACCGCCGCGGTTTCCGTGATCTCGAAACAAATGCAGGGCGGCGGCCCGTCCCATCGATCCAATTCTCTGAGGACAAACTCTAAAAAGGCCTCATCGCCCAGGGACGGCCCCGAGAGGTTGATGCCAAAGCGGACACGGCATTGATCGGGGCCGCGCGCCCGCAGTACCGCCAGGACCTGCCCCACGACCCAGCGATCGACGGATTGGATAAGACCGTAGCGTTCCGCCGCCGGGATGAAGGTTCCCGCGGGCACGACGACCCCATCCTCATTGAGGAGCCGTATCAGTACTTCCGCGCGTTCGAACTCCGCTCCCCGTTCCCCCAAGGGCGCGATCGGCTGTTCATACAACCGGAAGCGTCCCTCCGCAAAGGCACGGTGGATGCGCGGCACCCATTGCATCTCGCTATGGCGTAGCGCCAGGTTGCTGTCGTCGGGCTTATAGACATGCACGCGATTGCGCCCCCTTTCCTTGGCGGCGTAACAGGCGCCGTCGGCAGCCATCAACACCTGCGGCAGGCTATCCGCGGCGGCCGGGATCGGCACCAGACCGATGCTGACACCGATGGCGAAGATCCGATCCTGCCAGGCAAACCGGAAGTCACTCACCGCCCCCCGGAGATCATCGGCGATGCGCAGCGCTTGGGTCGCCGTGCAATACTCGAGCAGGACGCCAAACTCGTCGCCCCCGAAGCGCGCGAGGGTGTCGCGTTTGCGCACCTTGGATCGCAACTGCATCGTGATCTGGCGCAATAGATCATCGCCGGCGGCATGGCCGCACGTGTCGTTCACCACTTTGAACTGATCCAGATCCAGGTACAGCAGCGCATGCTGTGCGTCGCTTGCATTAGTGGCGAGGACGCGTTCGAGGCGGCGTTCGAACTCAGGGCGGTTAATGAGCCCGGTCAATGCGTCGTGGGTCGCCTGATAGGTCAAGCGCTCGACCATCTCGCGTGCGTCGCTGATATCGCGAAAAACGAACACCGCCCCGTAGAGTTTTCCCCCGCCATCCTGGATCGGGGTGGCCGAAGCCGAGATCGCGAGCGCTTCCTCATTGCGGCGTAACAGGATCGCGTGCTCGTCCATCGGCGTGCATAGCTCCCCGAGCCGGCCTTCCGCCAGCAATCTGGCCAGCGGTTCATCCGCGGCCGGCCGATGCGCGCGGATGATTTTCAGGACTTGCTGCAGCGGCAAACCCTGTGCCTCGGCCTCGCTCCAGCCCGTGAGCCGCTCGGCCTCGGGATTTAACCAGCTGATGCGGCCCTCGACATCGGTGGTGATGACCCCTTCGCCGATCGAGGCGAGCGTCACGCGATAGCGCTCCTTTTGGCCCTCGAGCTGCAGCATCTTGTCTTCGAGCTTGCGCACCAGACGCGAGTTATACTCTTTAAGATAGACGGCATCGTCGGCCGGCGGTTCTTGCGGGCTCGCGAGCGCCCCGGCCGCCCGCTGCGTGATCACTTCCCGCATGATCTCTATGAAGATCTCGGGTTCCTGAGGCTTGATGATGAATCGCGCCGCCCCCAGGCTCAGCGCGAAAGTCTCGTCACGCGGGTCGGTGTAGGTCGCCGTGTAAAATACAAACGGGATCTGCCGGTAGCGGTCGTCGCCTTTCACGGCGCGACAGAGCTGAAAGCCGTCCATGCGTGGCATGAGGATGTCGGAGATGACCAGGTCGAAGGGTTGTTCGGAGAGCCGTTCCAGGGCCTCCGTCCCATCGCTCGCCGAGCGCACCTGGTAGCCGCTGGCGGGCAGAAGCGTCTCCAGCAGATAGCGGTTTGCCAGGTTATCGTCGACGATCAGAATGTTCATGTCCCCCCCGCGGGCGGCCGGCTGCGATCTAGAGATACTGAGCTATCTGCGCTACAAAGGTCTCCGGAACAATGGGCTTCTCGATATACCCAGAACAACCGAGGCGAAGGGCCCTATCGCGATCGCCCACCATGGCGTAGGAGCTGACGGCAACGATGGGAATTTGGGCCGTCTCGGGCAGAGACTTGATCCGTTGAATGGCCTCGTAGCCGTCCATCTCGGGCATGTGAATATCCATGAGGATCAAGTCCGGGCGCTGCGTCTGGGCTTGCGCGATCGCCTCGAACCCGTCGCGCGCGATGATGACCTCATAGCCGTGCTTAGCGAGCAGAAACACCGACAGATAACGGCTCTCGTCATTGTCCTCGGTTACCAGGATTTTCTTGCTCATCTGTTTTCACCCACGCCGAGCGGTAGCGTCAAGGTAAACCGCGAGCCCTTACCGTATTTGCTCTCCGCCCGGATGTCTCCTCCCAAGAGCCCGGCCAGCCGGCGGCTCAGGTGCAGCCCGAGCCCCGCGCCCTCATAGCGGCGCCGGGCGGAGCCGTCCACCTGCCGGAAGGCCTCGAAGAGCAGCGCCATGTTCTCGGGCTTGATCCCGATCCCGGTGTCCATCACATGGAATTCAAGCGTCTCGCCCCCGGCTACGCAATGGATGCGGACCTCGCCCTCTTCGGTGAATTTAACCCCGTTACTGGCCAGATTCAACAAGATCTGAAAAATCCGCTTGCGGTCGCTCCAGACTTCGGGGAGCGGCGTGGGGATGTCGCTCACCAACTTGAGCGTCCTTTCAGCTACCGCGGGCGCCAAGCTCGCGATCACCTCCGCGATGACTTCTTCGCACCGGAACGGCTCGCGCTGGACCTCCGCGCGGCCCGATTCTATCCGGGAGAGGTCCAAGAGATCATTGATGAGCGTCAACAGATGCTTGGCGGAGCCATAGACCATGGAGATCTGCTTGTGCTGCTCCGCGTTGAGCTCGCCGGCGATGCCTTGCTTGAGGATCCCCGTGAATCCGATGATCGAGTTGAGCGGGGTCCGAAGCTCATGGCTCATGGTGGCCAGGAACTCGGACTTGAGTCGATCGAGCTCCTTGAGCCGTGCGTTGGCTTCCTGCAACTCGCGGGTGCGCTCGGCGACCCGCCCCTCCAGATCCTCGCGCGCCGCTTCGAGCATCCGCCGCGCCTCCTCGTGCTGCGCAATCTCCAGGGCCAAGGCGGCCAGATCGGCGACGGACCCGGCGAAGTTCTGCTCATCCAGCGTCCAACGGCGCGCGGGGCCTATGTGTTCATGACAGACGATCCCGACAAGCTGAACTCCACGGCGCACCGGCGCATCCAGCATCGAAGTGATGCCCAAGGGCAGGAGATAGTGACCAGCAAACTCTCGAGTGCGCGGATCGTTGCGGGCGTCATCGGCGGCCAGGGCCCAACATCCCCGTAGCGCCTGGAAATAGGCGGGATACTCCGCCACGCTGAGCTCTCCGCCCACGCTGTGCCGGTCTTGGTCGCTCTCGTAGATCTCCAGGCATTCCAGCTTGGACTGATCATCGCTAAACCTCCACACGCTGACGCGCGCCACCCCGAGCGCCCAGGCCGCCCGCTCGGTCAACTCCTGCATCGCCCGCTGGAAATCCAAAAAGCGAATGACCCGGTCACCCGTCAATGCCATCAGCGCAGCGGTTTGCCGCTCCAGGCGTGCTTCGCTCTCGCGCAGGGATCGCTCCGAGTGCTCACGTTGCTCGATTTCCTGAGCGAGCGCCCGCGCCATACGTTGGCTTCTCTGCGTGCGCCGTAAGCTGGAACCCAAAAAACCGCTGGTCACGGCAAACATCAGCAACAATCCGCTCGCCACGGACCAGGCGGCCCATCGAAGCTGCGTCAATCGGTACGCCGGTGTTGCCAGGTACAGCAAGGACAGCCTGCGGTCCGCGATTTCGACCGTGGCCTTACTGCGCATGCCTGAAAGTTGTTTCCATGCTCCCGGGTCCGAAACGGGGGTCAGGCGCGAGCGGTGATGGTAAAGCTCAGTGGCCGTTGCCCCAGGGGTTTCATCCAGTAGGACCATGTCGATGCCAGGCAAAGCGTAACCGCGCAGCGCGTTTTGGAACAGATCCACTACCCGAAGGATTTCCACCACAAAACCCCTCAGGTCCCGAAGCCGGCCGGCTTGGTCCTCGGGCACGCCGGCGTGGCGGTACACCGGCAAGTATAGGACGATCGCGTAGGGATTATTCGCGTCCCGCTCCCGCTGATACAGCTCGACGCCGCCAGAGGCTACTGCGGTGGCGGCCCCGGCAGTCTGCTGCATGCCGAGCAGCCGCGTCCAAAGGGGCTGCATTTGCGGAAGGAGATCCCATCCCAGCGCGAGAGGATCCTTTGCCTCTGGTTCGGAATACAGGATCGGAAAGTATTCGGGGCGTTTGGGCGCGGGCACGAATCCCTCCGGCGGGGCCGCGTCCTTGATGTGAAAGTCGGGCAACCCCTCGGCGCGGACGGCGCGCTCGAAGCCCACTCGCTCCCGGGCCAGGACCCGCGGCCACCATTGTAGGGAGAATATATCGGGGTGGCGTACAAAGGATTCCTCCACGAAGGTCCGGAACTCCGCGCGTTCTACCTTCTGGCTGCCGCGGAAAAAGTTGGCCAGGGAATAGAGGACCTCCAGGTTGGCCTTAATATGGCGCTGCAGGGTCTCCCGGCGCTCTTCGGCCAGCTTCTCGAACTGCGCCTGCGCCTCTTGCGCTTCCCACTCCCGCACCAGATGAAATGCCACTGCGGTAACCGCAAGCCCTAAAACCACAGTAACAAACAAAGGCACATAGAGCCGCCAGTCGGCGCGGCGCTCGGAAGACACGGACCCAGGCGAGTCGGCGGATGGGCCTGCCTGGTCAAGGGTCTTGCGCATGGGAGAGCCGCGGCTGCGCGGCTAATCCCCCGGTAATGCCTTCGGGACCAAGCGCGTCTCGATGTGGCCGCACCCCGGCTTTAAACCGGCCCACGACTCGGGTAAGCGGATGCCGACGACGGCGCCGGTCGGCATGAGCTTGCCCCGCGTCGGCAACCCGCCTGCGGCGAGATAAGCAACCAGCTCTTCCAAGCCGGGGTTGTGGCCCACCAGCAATAGCCGTTGGGTTTTCTCCGGACAACGCGCGAGCACGTTCAGCAGGGTCGTGACGTCGGCGGCGTAGATCGCGGGCTCCCAATGAATCTGGCCCTTCTTGATAGCGAGCGCCTCGCAGACCAGGAGGCAGGTCTGGCGCGCACGCACGGCCGGTGAGCTCACGACCCGATCCGGGATCAGCGCTTGCTCGCGCAGCCAGCGCCCCATGCGCGGTGCGTCGCGCTCCCCGCGCTTCGCTAAGGGGCGGTCAAAGTCCGATCCGGAACCGCGGTCCCAATCGGATTTCGCATGCCGCATCACCAACACGTGCCGCGCCGCACCCGCCGCCGTCATCGCACGCGCACCTCAACATGCCACGGCTCAGCCTCTTCGCGCTCGCAAGCATCGGCACCGTTCACCCATTGGTCCCGATAGTCAAGGTAATCGTAGCGTTTCTTGAGCACGATCCTGCCCGTGCTTTCCTTGGCATAGATTCCCGGGAGATTGATCCCGTTGAAGCGCGAAGCCTTGACCAGGCTATAGGCACCGATGCCGTCGAACGTGAGCCGATCGCCCACCCCGAGCGGCTTGCAGAATTTGTAGTTCCCGAAGAGGTCGCCCGCGAGGCAGCTCGATCCGGCGACGAGGTACCGATACCGCCCGCCGCGTACCGCTTCCCGCAAGGCCGGGCTCGTCTGGTATTCGAACACTTCCGGCAGATGCGCGACCGTGGTGTCCAAGACAGCCACTTGGCGGCCTTCGCTAGGGAACACATCGACCACGCTGGCGATGAGACAGGCCCCCTCTCCGACCACGGCCTTACCGGGCTCAAACAGCACTTCCAACCCATAGCGCCGTTGCAAACCTCCCACGATGCGCGCGAATTCCTCGACCGCTTCTGGCCGATCGACATAATAACCGCCGCCGAGATTGATCCACTCGAGCCTCGAAAGCCATGCGCCGAGCACTTCCTCGACCCGTGCGAGCGTGGCGGCGAGCGGGCTGAGATCAGGCGCCGCGTGCATGGTGTGAAAGTGGACACCACTGAGCCCGGCAAGATCGGCGCCGCCCGCGTCCAAAGCGCTCCTGACGACGCCGAGCGCGGCGCCGAGCTTGGAATACGGCCGACAGGGGTCATAGCGCGGATCGCCGAGATGCGAGACACCGGGGTTGATGCGCAATCCCCGGCGCCCGCCCCCGAGCTGCCCGCGCTCGCGGCAGCGCTGCCATTGCGCGAGGGAATTAAAACTTACATAGTCGCAGCGCCGGGTGATTTCGGACAACTCGTCCGCTCTTAATCCGGGGGTTGTGATGTGAATCACGCCCTTATCGGCGAGCACCTCGCGCGCTAACCTGGCCTCGAACAAGGAGCTCACGGAGAAACCGTCGAGCAGCGGCCGCAGGCACTCGAGGATATCGACGAACGGTAAGGCTTTGATGGAGAATAAGAGCTTGAAACCCTTCTCCGCGCGGAGAGGCGCGAGCCAAGACAACGCCCGGCGCAGCGCCGCTTCGTCGTAGACAAAGGCGGGGGTAAGAATAGACACACTCATGCAACCGATGACCTCGGTGGTAAGACGCTCATATTACGCACGCTGGAAAACGCGGACCAAAAGATAACACAGCATGAGGGACCGTGCGCCGTTAAGCGGCATGCTCGGAACCCATCAGAACTCGTGAATGACGGAGAACCCAATGCCCGAGAGCCCGCTTAACGATGACGCGCGACCCGCCCCCATCGCGGTGAGCGCCGCATTCAAGAGCCTCAGCCTGGCCGCGATCGCCCGCGTCAATCACGGCGAGGAGATCCGCGTCCGGCCGATCATGGATGGGACTCAAGACCTATTCGAGAAAACCTTGCGGCTTTTGGATCAACACCAGGCGCCGGCCGAAACCCCGGCGAGCGCCGAGGCGCCGGAGCCGGACCGTTTCATACCGGAGCACCAAGACCTTCGAAAACGCTTCCTTTACGCCGAGGCCGTCGGCGGTTATGCGACGCTGAGCGATCTCATCGACTCCTACTCGCCGGGCTACAAATTCTATGACCAATTCGACAAGAACGGCGCGGATGCGACCCTGACCCCCGCCACGGTTCGGACCCTGGAGAGCTACTTCGCGCGCATGAGCGACGCGCTCGCGCACGCCCACGATTATCTCCATAAACACGCCGCGCAGGATTTTGACCACGCGGAGATCGGCGAGCTGCACGAGATCATGATCCGCTCCCGCGAGCGCGCGCGTAAAGTATCCGCCATTCTGGGTCAGCATCTAATGCAAGAGATCGAGCGCGCGGTGCAGATGTTAAACGCGATCTGTGAGAAGATCCGCACAGTCGAGAAGGGGATCAACGGCATCTTTCTGGTCGAAAGCGAGATCATGTTTGTGCCGGCGACCGATCTCATCGAATGCATCAATAACATTTTTAAGGGCGTGGGTAACCCTTACCTCACGAGCAAGATCGATGGGCTGCTGTTGCTTGCGGCCAGAAACCTGATGATCGAGGTGGTTTCGTTTTATTCCTACTACGGCAAGGAACAAATCTATTATAGCTATAAGAAAAGCGGCGGTAGGCTCGGTAACCCCACGATCAGCCGTGTCATCCGCAAGGAGATGAAGACCGTGTTCGATGCCTGCAAGGAGAAAAACAAACTGGTATTAATCCGCGTGATGAAGGGGGCCGAGCGCAGCTTCGAGCTGTCGATCGAAGCCATCCAGCGCGAAGCGGAGCGCATCGCCGTTCAAGCTGTGCGAGCGATCCTGCCCGCACCCGCACTCCTCGGCCCGCCGGCAACGAAACGCGGTTGGCTGCAAACCGTGCTGGCACGCTTATTCGGCCGCTGACCGGCCCCGTGCCTCGCCATAGGCACATTCCTGTCCGCCGAACACCATGCCAGCCCTGTCGATCAAAAACCTCCACAAGACCTACAAAAACGGTTTTCAAGCCTTAAAAGGGATCGATCTTGAGGTAGAAAGCGGTGATTTTTTTGCCTTGCTTGGCCCGAACGGCGCGGGCAAGTCGACGACCATCGGAATCATCACCGGCCTGGTCACCAAGTCCGGCGGATCGGTGAGCATCTACGGGCATGACATCGACGATGAGATCGAGGCGGCCAAGACGCACATCGGACTCGTGCCCCAAGAGATCAATTTCTCCCAATTCGAACCGGTCATCGATATCGTCGTCAACCAAGCCGGTTACTATGGCCTGGAACGCACCCTTGCTAAACAACGCGCCGCAAAGTACTTGAAGGCGCTAGGGCTGTGGGAGAAACGAAATGATCGCTCTCGTACACTGTCGGGGGGCATGAAGCGGCGGCTGATGATCGCCCGGGCGCTGGTGCACGAGCCCAAGCTGCTTATCCTGGATGAACCGACGGCGGGCGTGGACATCGAGCTGCGGCGTTCGATGTGGGAATTTCTGCGCGCAACCAATCTCAACGGCACGACGATCATCTTGACCACGCACTATCTGGAAGAGGCCGAGCGCCTGTGCCGCAAAATCGCCATCATCGACCAAGGGGAAATCATAGAAAATACGTCCATGAAGCGCCTGCTGGCGCAGCTCAACATGGAGACCTTCGTCCTGGACATTCGCCAGCATCTCATAGAGCCTCCCCTCGTCAACGGCTACCATCTGCGCTTTGTCGATGAGACCACGCTCGAGGTCGATGTCAGCAAGGCCTTGGGTATCAATGAGCTGTTTCGCGGACTCTCCGAACGGGGGGTCGAGGTTGTCAGCATGCGCAACAAGGCCAACCGGCTCGAAGAGCTCTTCATACGCTTACTCGACAAGTCCGCTAGGGAAACTCTGAACAAGTAATCAAAAATGGTTGGGCAGCGCGCATACGAATCGATTTCAGACGGAAACGCGGCCGTGAGGTTCGTTTTTCATCGTTCAGGGGCCATGTTCGCATCGTTTGTCATCCGGCAGGCACACT
>JBIMKD010000204.1:0-52970 GCA_043673815.1 Chromatiales bacterium | reverse complement strand
GCTCGTGCGGGGCCCGGGGCCCAGGTCGCTGTGGCCGTATCCCGCGCGGTCGTAACTGCATACGCGCGTTGTCGAGGCGAGCCCGCGTTGAACGTGTCGCCAGTCTCGTGACGAGCCGCCGAGCCCATGGTCCAGGATGACGGTCGGCCGACCGTGCCCCAGACAGGCGATATTAAGATAACGGCCGCCGATATCGATGCGCCGGGCCACTGCTTCGGTGCTGTAAGGGGGCGGTTCCGAGGCTGCGTCAATCGGCCGGACCACCAAGATGAGAAACAGAAATGGAACCGAAAGATGCTTTGAAGTCACAAGTCCTGGGCCAAGGGGTACGCGCCCTTGTGCTACGGCCGCCGGGAATAATTTTCAAATGGCGAGCCGACAGGCATTTGCTATGATCCTCTCTTGCGGGTGTTCCGCGATGCTCCCTCGGCGACGTCAAGCGTTTCGGAGCGAGCGTGTACCACGGGGATACTTCGTAGGCCAGTCGGCCAAAACCTCAACATTCAGGAGCACTCCATGGATTTTTTGTCTGAATACGGGCTCTTCTCCGCCAAATTGATCACGGTCCTTGTTCTTCTGATTGGCGTGTCTCTTTTCATTGTGTTCATAATTCAACGCAGTCGAGCGAGTCACGAGGAACGCCTTGAGGTCAAGTACCTTAATGACCGGTACGAAACCATGGCTCTGACGTTAAAGTCGGCCATATTACCACGGCGCGCTTTTAAACAGGCGCTCAAGGAATTCAAGGCCAAAAAGAAGCAGGGGCAAAAACTACCCGCTCAACACGCGTTCAAGAAGCGCGTATTTGTGTTGCGTTTTCACGGCGATCCGCGCGCCCTAGCGGTATCGGCCTTGCGCGAGGAAATCACGGCGGCGCTCCTGTTGGCGACGGAGCGCGACGAGGTCGTGGTACTGTTGGAAAGCCCCGGGGGGTTGGTGCATAGCTACGGGCTTGCGGCGTCCCAGCTCCAACGAATCAAAGACCGGGGCGTCCCGCTAACGGTGTGCGTCGACAAGGTCGCGGCCAGCGGCGGCTATATGATGGCTTGCGTGGCTGATCAGATCATCGCGGCGCCATTCGCCGTCGTCGGCTCCATCGGCGTTGTCGGCCAACTTCCGAACTTCAACCGCATGCTTAAGAACCACGATATCGAATTTGAGCTTATCACGGCGGGAGAATTCAAGCGTACCCTGACCATGTTCGGTGAGAATACCGATAAAGGCCGCGCCAAGTTCCGGGACGATATCGAGGAGACCCATGCCTTGTTCAAGGCCTTCGTCCGGGATCATCGCAGTACGGTGGATATCGATAAGGTTTCCACCGGCGAACATTGGTATGGAGTCCAGGCACTGGCGTTGAAACTGGTGGACGCCATACGCACCAGCGACGATTACCTGAAGGAAGCAGCCAACAAGGCGGATCTGTACGAGCTTACTTATCTACGCAAGAAGGGTTTGCGCGACCGGTTGTTGAGCCCGGTGGCCCAGGGTGTGGCGGAATGGCGGGATCACCGATTCCTTGTTTAGAATTAGAAAGCGTGATACCTCTCAGCGCAGGAATCCCGGCGTGTGCTCCAGGTAAATGCGGTAGGCGTGACCGAAGGTTTTGAGGGCGGCTTGTTCCTCTTTCCTCGCTAAGCTCACGTAACTGTATATAAGGGCTGGGAACAGCAACAGAGTGATCAAGGTCGGGCCCTGAATCACATATCCCAGCAGGATCGAGAACAGCGCGAGATACTGAGGATGCCGGACCCAGCGATAGGGTCCGGTCGTTGCCGGAGAGCCGCATTCCAGGGATGCCCTGAGCACCGTGAAGGCATAAAACAACGCGATGAGCCCGCCGAAAATAAAAACGCCCGCGATCAGATGGAAGAAGTCGAAGGCCTCGTAACGTCCCACGTTGAACAGGATCCGCCACAAGTCCCCCGCTTGGTGCGAGAGCATGTCGGCCGCTGGATATGTGACCAGGTTGTCTAGGAAGATATAGAGCGTCAGCGGGTACCCGTAAAGCTCAACGAACTCGTCGATCAGGAACGCGCATAACAGAGCGAAGCGCCAAATCTCCTGGAAAGCCCGAGGCCGGATGAGGTAATAGATGACGAGCGTCCAAGCGAGCGCGTTAAAGGTTACCGTACGCCAATGACCGTAGGCCATTTCGGCGCCGAAATTCAATTCACCCATTGTGTCAGCATATGATCGGCTACTCTTACTCGGACAACGTCTCGAGTAAGCTCTGTTGCGCCGCCCGCGGCTTATGCGCGCCCGGCGCGCAGCGCTTGTAGCCCCCGTCGTTTTGCAATACCCACGCCTGGCTATTGTCCGCGAGATAAGCCGTCAAGCTCTCTTGGATCACGCGCTGTTTGAGCCGCTTGTCGTCGATCGGGAAACAGGTCTCGATGCGCCTATAGAAATTACGCGCCATCCAATCGCCGCTCGAGAGGTGAACCTGTTCCTCGCCGTCGTTGAAGAAATAAAACACGCGGCTATGTTCCAGGAAGCGGCCGACGATGGAGCGCACTTGGATATTTTCCGAGACCCCCTTGATTCCTGGCCGCAGGCAACAGACGCCGCGCACGATTAGATCGATCTTAACGCCGGACTGCGAAGCGTGATAAAGCGCGCGGATGCACTGTTCGTCGGACAGGGCATTCATCTTCGCGATGATGCGCGCCGGCCGACCCTCGCGCGCGTTGCGCGCCTCGCGCTCGATGCATTCGAGCATGGTCTTGTGTAGGGTGAAGGGCGATTGCAGCAAGCGTTTGAGCTTGCCCGGGCGGCCGAGCGCGGTCAATTGGTGAAAAATCTTGTGCACGTCCTCGGCGATGTCGGCATCACAGGTCAGCAAACCATAGTCGGTGTAAAGACGCGCCGTCCGCGCATGGTAGTTACCGGTTCCAAGGTGTACGTAGCGCCGTAACTGCCGCCCTTCGCGGCGTACGACCAGGGTCATCTTCGCATGCGTCTTGTGCCCGACGACCCCATAGACGACGTGCGCCCCAGCCTCTTGCAGATCGTTCGCAAGCTCGATATTGGCTGCCTCGTCGAAACGCGCCCGCAACTCGATGACGACCGTGACTTCCTTGCCGACCCGGGCCGCATCGACCAGTGCCTTGACAATTGCGGAATCGGCGCCGGTGCGGTACAGGGTTTGTTTGATGGTTAGCACGTTGGCATCACTGGCCGCGGCACGGACGAAATCCAGGACGGGCGCGAACGACTCGAACGGATGGTGGAGCAGCACATCACCCCTGCGGATCACGTCGAAAATGTCCGTATTGCGCGCAAGCCGCGCCGGTTGACTCGGTACAAAGCCCGGATACTTCAACTCGGGCCGGTTGATCAGCTCGTCGATGGCGAGTAGCCGCATGAGATTGACTGGACCGTTGCACTGATAAACATCGTCCGCGCCCAGGTTGAATTGATCGGTGAGGAAATGAGTCATGTCGGCGGGACAATCATCGGCCACTTCCAGGCGCACGGCGTCGGAGAATCGCCGTGAAGGAAGCTCGCCTTCGAGCGCCCGAAGCAAGTCGTCCACGTCGTCGTCGTCCACTAGGAGATCGCTATTGCGGGTCACGCGGAATTGATAACATCCCGTGGCGCGCATCCCGGGAAACAGATCGCCCACGTGGGCGTGGATGATGGACGACAAAAAAATGAAATCATACGGTCCCTCCGAATGGCTTTCCGGGATCGCGACCAGGCGCGGCAACGAGCGCGGGGCCTGCACGATGGCGATGCCGCTGTTGCGGCCGAAAGCATCCTTGCCTTCGAGGGAGACGATAAAATTGAGGCTTTTATTGAGGATGCGCGGGAACGGATGGGCCGGATCGAGACCGATCGGGCTCAATACGGGGAGCAATTCGCGACTGAAGAAGCGTTTGACCCAGCCTTCTTGGCGGGCGCTCCAATCGGAGCGCTTCAGAAAGCGGATACCGCTCGCCGCCAGCTGCGGAAACAGGAAATCGTTCAGGACCGCATACTGATCCTTGATGAGCGCGCGGGTGATGTCGGCGATGCGTTTGAGTTGTTCCTGGGGGCTCAGGTTATCCGGCCCGGTTTGGGCCGCGCCGTAAGCCACTTGTTGTTTGAGCCCGGCGGCGCGGATTTCGAAAAATTCGTCGAGATTGCTGCTGACGATGCACAGGAATTTTAGCCGTTCCAGAAGCGGTATGTTGTCATCGCGGGCTTGATCGAGGACGCGGCGGTTGAACTCGATGAGGCTCAGCTCACGGTTGATGTATAAATCCGGTTGTCTGACGTCGATGGCCGTGACCGGGGCGGCGCTTAAAGCGGCATCTTGATTTAGCATTTTCTTAGTCCATGAGATCGGCGATTGCGGGGCTGGGCGATAGGGTGCTGACTCGAGTTGCAATCCGTTTACATTCCCGCCCCAATCCGGCTGATGTTAACCTAGGCGAGTGTGCTCTCAAAATGCGAGCTAAGAATCTCACGCTGGCCGAGCAGGCCGACATCAACCTGTAACCAAACGGTAATACAACCCTCCCATACTAAGATTTCGTTTTTAGACTATAGGAGCCAAGCTTATGAAACTGCGTCAAGCCACCGTGAGCGTGGCCTTAATGGCGGGTCTTACCGCCGGACCGATCGCGCGCGCCGCCGATACGGCCGATCCCAATCTCAAGGAATATACAAAGGCCAGCGGCGTTTCCGGCAATCTTTCCAGCGTCGGGTCGGACACGCTCAATAACCTCATGACCCTCTGGGCGGAGGAGTTCAAGCGGTTCTATCCCAATGTCAACATTCAAATCCAAGGCATGGGTTCTTCGACGGCGCCACCCGCGCTGACGGAAGGGACCGCGAACCTCGGACCGATGAGCCGGGCGATGAAAGACGTGGAGATCGAGGCCTTCGAAGAAAAATACGGCTATAAACCCACGGGGGTGGCGGTCGCGATCGACGCCCTCGCCGTGTACGTGAATAAAGACAACCCTATCCAGGGTCTTTCGATACCGCAGCTCGACGCTATTTTCTCGGCGACGCGCAAGTGCGGTTACGACGAGGATGTGGTGAATTGGGGCCAGCTCGGATTAACCGGTGAGTGGGCCGCGCGGCCCATACAACTGTACGGACGCAATTCGGTGTCTGGGACCTACGGATACTTCAAGGAGAACGCATTGTGCCAGGGCGACTTCAAGGACACGGTCAACGAGCAACCCGGCTCGGCCTCGGTGGTTCAAGGCGTCACCAAGTCGCTGAACGGTATCGGCTACTCGGGCATCGGCTACAAGACCTCGGGCGTGAAAGCGGTACCGTTGGCCAAAACGGAGGGCAGCGAGCTCGTGCCGGCCACCTCGGAAAACGCCGTGAGCGGCAAGTATCCGCTCTCACGGTTCCTGTTCGTGTACGTGAACAAGCACCCCAATAAACCGTTGCCGCCGCTCGAGGGTGAATTCTTCAAGATGGTGCTGGCCAAAATTGGTCAGAGCGTGGTGATCAAGGATGGTTACATACCGCTTCCGGCCGCGATCGCCGAAAAGCAACTGGCCCTGGTGGCCGGATCGGCGCAGGCAAGCGCTGAATAATCGCTGTAAAGGCTGCTACCAAGAGACCTTCTCAGGTAGAAGACCTCGGCCTCGCCTCGGCGAGGCCGCTTTTTTATACCTACCGGGTATCGGCGTAAACTATCAATAAATCCTAAGAGACGCCGCGTGAACGAGGCCAGCCTGAATAACCTAGAGGCGATCGAGGGTGCCGGCGCCGCATCGCGGCTACGCAATTGGCGGTTCGTCAAGGACCGTTGGCTGCGGCACGTCATGGCGCTCGGGGGGATCTGTGTCATCGTCGCCGTCCTGTTGATCTTTGTTTATCTGCTCTCCGTCGTGTTGCCGATGTTCCGTCCGGCAGCGCTCGAAGCGCGGACCGAGTACGGCGTTCCCGGAGGCGCCGATGTCGAGACCATGTATCTTGGGACCGAGGAATACGCGGAAATCGGGCTGCGCCTTACAGCGCGCGGGGAAGTGATCTTTTTCGCGACCGGTGACGGCCGTGTGCTCGACTCTAAGCGGCTGCCTATCCCCGCAGGCGCTAAGATCACCGCCGTCGCGGCCGGGGAGCCGAGCCAAGGCGCCGTGGCCGTGGGCCTTTCGGACGGCCGCGCTTTGCTGTTCCAAGCCCAGTACTTAAATACCTACCCCGGGGATAAGCGGCGAATCACCCCGGGTGTTCGCTATCCGCTCGGCCCATCGCCGCTCAGCATCGCCGAGGACGGCCAGGCCCTCACCCGCCTCGCGGTGCAGTCGCGCGAGGATCAGACCACCTTGGCCGCGGTGACTGAGGGGGGCCAAGAGATCCTCGTGAGCTTCAAGACCTCGCGTTCCTTGCTTGGTGATACGACCACTGTCGATCGTAAGGCGGCGATCATTCCCGCCACCGAAGGCGGGGTGGCCCACCTTGCGTTAAGCGTCAAACAACGTGATCTGGTGTTGGCGAGCGCGGAGGGATTCCTGCTCTACTATGACATTACGAGCACGCCACACCTGATCGATCGGGTAAACGCGGTCCCCAATGGCGCGCGCATCACGGCACTGGCGTATTTAAGCGGCGGGATCTCGGTATTAACCGGCGATTCGCGCGGACGCATTACTCAATGGTTTCCGCTGCGCGCTCTAGACAACCGGTATTCACTCGCTCAGGTGCGAGACTTTCAAAGCCAGGTGCACCCCATCACCGACATTGTCCCCGAATACTTTAGAAAGGGTTTCGTAGCGGCCGATGAGAGCGGGAGCATCGGTCTCTACCATACGACCGCGCACCGGACGCTGTTGGTGACTGACCCCTCCGGCCAAGCGCTGAGCCAGGTGGCGATATCACCGCGGGCCGACGCTCTGATGACGCTCGACCGCGCGCAGGTGTTGCGCGTTTATACCGTTCACAACGAGCACCCCGAGGCATCCTGGAGCTCGTTGTGGGGAAGGGTGTGGTATGAGAGCCGGCAGCGACCGGAGTTTATTTGGCAGTCATCCTCGGCGGCCGGCGATTTCGAGCCCAAATTCAGCCTCACGCCGCTGGCCTACGGGACTCTCAAGGCGTCGTTCTACGCGATGCTGTTCGCGATCCCGATCGCGGTCATGGGCGCGGTGTATACGGGCTACTTCATGTCCTCGGCCATGCGCGAGATCGTCAAACCGACCGTCGAGATCATGGGGGCCCTTCCCACCGTGATACTGGGCTTTCTGGCGGGCCTTTGGCTAGCGCCGCTGGTGGAGCAGAACCTTCCGGGCGTCTTTGCCGCGCTACTGATGACGCCGCTCGCGATGATCTTATCCGCATGGCTGTGGACACGGCTCCCCGCGCGTTGGCGCCAAGCAATTCCCGAGGGCTGGGAGGCGGCCATGCTCATGCCCGTCATCGCCCTGTCGATTTGGCTCTCGATGGGACTGAGCGAACCCCTGGAAGGGTTCCTGTTCGATGGCAATATGCGTGAGTGGCTTGGCCGTGAGCTGGGATTGGCCTTTGACCAGCGCAATTCGCTCGTGGTCGGCATCGCGATGGGAGTGGCCGTGATCCCGCCGATATTCTCCATCAGCGAAGATGCTATTTTTAGCGTGCCGCGGCACCTCACCTTGGGATCGCTCGCTCTCGGTGCGACGCCCTGGCAAACGCTGATGCGGGTGGTGCTGCTCATGGCCAGTCCCGGGATTTTCTCCGCCTTGATGATTGGGATGGGACGAGTGGTCGGCGAGACCATGATCGTGCTTATGGCGACCGGGAATACGCCGATCATGGACTTCAATATCTTTCAGGGCTTCCGGGCCATGTCCGCCAACATCGCCGTCGAGATGCCGGAATCCGAGGTGAACAGCACGCATTACCGGGTGTTATTTTTGGCCGCGCTGGCGCTGTTTGCCGTGACGTTTGTCTCCAACACGGTTGCGGAGCTGGTGCGCCAGCGGCTCCGATCGAAATACAGCGATCTATGAGCGCGGGGCGGCGGTATTTCGAGAGATGAAGTCCTTACGCGCGTGGATTGACAGCGGCAGCCCCTGGGTGTGGCTGTCGGCGGGCGCGGTGAGCCTGTGTTTGGTCGCGGTCTTCGGTCTCCTATACCTCATTGCCGTAAACGGTCTCACCCATTTTTGGCCCGCTAGGATTGCTGAAATCGATTACCGCGGCGCGGATGGCGCTCGCGAGATCCTGATCGGCGAGATAGTCGACCGGGAGCTAAAAACCGACGCTGAGCTAGCGTCCGGGGGCGAGCCGCAGATCTTGATGAAACTCGGGAACCGGGACATCTACGGGCTTGACTTTCGGTGGGTCGCCGAGCGCGGGATCACCCGCATCGAATACCCGCGCGAGATCATTGCCGTCGAACGCGAGGAATGGGGCAATCTCTATGGTTACTTGGCGGGTGTGGAGGAGGGCGGACGGCGGGTAGCGTCCGCAGGCGATCCGATCGCCGAGCTACGCCTGCGGCTCGCACGCAGGCATGAGCTTAAGGCACAGATCAGCCATATCGAAAAGGACCTCATCGGCGGAGTCAATCATGAAATGGAAAAGCTGCGCTTGCGCCAGCGCCGCCTCGAGCTCGACGGTGTTAATGACCCGGCGTCTTTCGCGGCCATTCGTGATTCTCAAAAAGCTTTGGAAGCCGAATACGAGCGCTTGAACGGCGATCTGGCGAAACTTAATGAGGACATCCGCCGGGACGGCATCGTGGTGCGCATCGCCGGCGGACAAGAGGTGAAGCTGCCCGTGGCCAAGGTCATACGGGTGTATCAGCCCAATCGCATGAGCGTCGGAGAGAAGGCGCTGCATTACGTGGAGAAACTCGGCGAGTTCGTGGGGGGCGATCCGCGCGAGGCGAATACCGAAGGCGGCATCTTCCCGGCGATCTTCGGCACCGTATTGATGGTCTTCATCATGGCCATTGTCGTGACGCCGTCCGGGGTGGTGGCGGCGGTCTATCTTCGGGAGTACGCCAAGCAGGGGCTGTTCACGCGCATCATCCGCATCGCGGTGAACAATCTCGCGGGCGTCCCATCCATCGTCTACGGTGTGTTCGGTCTGGGGTTCTTCGTTTATTTCGTGGGCGGATCCATCGATAGGTTGTTTTTCCCCGAAGCCCTTCCGGCCCCGACATTCGGTACGGGGGGCTTGCTGTGGTGCTCGGTGACGCTGGCGCTGCTTACGGTCCCGGTCGTCATTGTCGCGACCGAGGAAGGTTTGGCGCGCATCCCGAGCGCCTTCCGCGAGGGCAGTTATGCCCTGGGGGCAACCAAGGCCGAAACCCTCTGGCGCATCGTGCTGCCGATGGCCAGCCCCGCGATCATGACCGGCTTGATCTTGGCCGTTGCGCGGGCGGCCGGCGAGGTGGCTCCGCTCATGATGGTGGGGGTGGTGAAACTGGCTCCCTCACTCGGCTTGGATGGAAACTTCCCCTTTCTTCATCTCGACCGTAAGATCATGCACCTCGGTTTTCATATTTATGATGTGGGCTTTCAAAGCCCCAATGTCGAGGCGGCGAGGCCGCTCGTTTATGCCACGGCACTGTTGCTCGTGCTCGTCATCGTGGCACTGAATCTGACGGCGATCCGGATCCGGAACCGCTTGCGGGAAAAGTACCGTGCCGCGGAATATTGAGGTGGAGACTATGGACACAGCCGATGAGCGGCGGACCGCGCCCTCGGGGCTTACTCACGGGTTCGACCCGAAGCTCTTGCAACGCACCGAGCCCAAGGCGGCACCCGAGACGGATGTCAAGGAATGCCTGGGCGTCGAGAGGCTCAATCTCTACTATGGGGAAAAACGCGCGCTCAACGCGATCACGATGTCGATCCCGGAGCGCCAGGTGACGGCTTTTATCGGCCCGAGCGGCTGCGGAAAATCGACCTTGCTGCGTTGTTTCAATCGCATGAACGATCTCTATGACAGCGTGCGCATCGAAGGGGCCATCCATTTGCAGAACAAGAATATCTATGATCCGGACGTCAACGTGGCCGATCTCAGGCGCCGCATCGGCATGGTGTTTCAAAAGCCCAATCCCTTCCCGAAATCGGTCTATGAAAACGTCGCCTACGGCCTGCGGCTTCAGGGGATCAACAAGAGGCGCGCCCTCGATCAAGCCGTGGAACGCTCGCTCAAGGCCGCGGCGCTTTGGGATGAGGTGAAGGACCGGTTGAACGAAAGCGCCATGGCCCTTTCCGGCGGACAGCAACAACGCTTGGTCATCGCGCGCGCGATCGCCATCGAGCCCGAAGTATTATTGCTGGATGAACCCGCTTCGGCCTTGGATCCGATCTCGACCTTAAAAATTGAAGATTTGATGTACGAACTGAAGTCGAAGTACACGATCGTCATCGTCACGCACAACATGCAGCAGGCGGCACGGGTCTCGGATTATACGGCACTCATGTATGTGGGCGATCTCATCGAGTTCGACGACACGAAGGTGATCTTTACCAACCCCAAGAAGAAACAGACCGAGGACTATATTACCGGCCGTTATGGTTAAGGAAGCTCTGCAAAAAGTGTCGCGAGCATGCCCAGATGCGCGAAGCCGTGGAGCGAGTCGCGAGACATATCAGGTAGATAGGCGAGCGTCGAGCGAGCACGCGACAAAGCAGATGGGCTGCGCAGTAACTTTTGCAGAGCTTCCTTAAGGCGTTGCCGTGCGTAGAACGAAGTAATATCCACTCACTTCAGAGGCTGTGCCGATGACCGCGACGAAACTCCCGCAACACATCTCCCATCAGTTCGATAACGAGCTCGAAGACATTCGGGCGCGCGTCTTGGAAATGGGGGGGATGGTCGAAGAACACCTGAAAAAAGCGATAGAGGCGCTGGTTCAAGGGAACCCGGGATTGGCCGAGATCGCGGCCAGCAATGACTTTAAAGTCAATGCCATGGAGGTCGCGATCGACCGGGCCTGCGCGGAGATCCTGGCGCGGCGGCAGCCCGCAGCCAGCGACTTGAGGCTCGTGCTCGCCATCACGCGCATCATTACTGACCTAGAACGCGTCGGTGATGAGTCCAAGAAGATCGCGCGTGTGGTCATGCGCTTGACGGAAACCGAGGGCCCGAAAGCCTATTACGTGGGGGTCCTGCACATGGGCAGACACGTGCAAGCAAATCTCCATGATGCGCTCGATGCCTTAGCGCGAATGGATGCCCAAGCGGCCCTGGGGATAGCGCGCAAAGACCACAGCGTGGATCTCGAATACGACGCCATCATGCGCCAGTTGATTACCTACATGATGGAAGACCCGCGCAGCATCACGCGCGTTCTCGATACGGTTTGGGCGGTGAAATCGCTAGAGCGGATCGGCGACCACGCCAGTAATATTTGTGAAAGCATCATCTATCTGGTGGAGGGCAAGGACATCCGCCACAAAAGCTATGAAGCGACCGACCCAAGCGAGGAGGAGCTTGGCGTGGAAAATCAGCAGTAATCAATATACTTCGCGGGCGGGGTATGAACCCGCCCTTGACCAAAGGGGAGAGTTGCGCTTCTCCCCTTTGGAAACCCCATCGCTAAAGTCCCCGCGGCAAGACCGCGGGGTATGCGTTTAATGATGCTCGGACTGCGATAAGCTCTGGTTACCGGGCACCACAACGCGAGTTGGGTGTCCAGTAACAACCTCATGCGGTCTTCTCGAATGCGTCGAAGAGTTCATCAAGCGACGCATTGAAATCTTCGGCGACCCAGGCTTCACCTTCCATGCTGCCGGGTTGGGCAATCTTGTAGCGGTCGGGTTTGAATTCGCTGAGTATGGCGATGGGATGACCCGCGCGGGCGATCACGACGGCTTCGCCTTGTTCTACCTGTTCCAGGAGCTTGGAAAGATGGTCTTGGCTTCGTGGATGTTGACGATGTGCATAGTCTTTCAGGCGCTGGCTTAGCTAACACTTAGTCTAAGTAGGTTTCAGTTGCGATACAAATCGATGTCCGGTAAGTCGATTAAGGATTCGATTGCGGCTTCTCTGGACGTGTGGTGCACAACGGCCGAATCCAATCCCGCCTCTTCCGTCCTTATGCTATAGTTCTTTCGTCGGATCCGGTATCGGGACAGGATACTAGAAGAGGATCACAGCATGAACACGGCGCTGCCGCTCGACTTGTTACGGAGCTACCTCCGCGATCTCCAAGACCGGATCTGTAGGGCTATCGAACAAGAAGACGGCGTAGGACGGTTCGTAGACGATCCCTGGCGGCGCACGGAGGGGGGCGGCGGCCTGACGCGAGTGCTCGCGGAGGGGCGTGTGTTCGAGCAGGCGGGGGTCAACTTCTCCGAAGTGCACGGCGATCGCTTGCCGCCCGCGGCCAGCGCCGAGCGCCCAGATCTCGCCGGACGGCGATTCCGCGCTCTGGGCGTCTCGCTGGTGATGCATCCACGCAATCCGTACGTCCCGGCCTCGCATGCCAATGTGCGCTTTATCAGCGCCGAGGCCGAGGGCAGTGATCCCCTCTGGTGGTTCGGCGGCGGTTTCGATCTCACACCTTACTATGGCTTCGAAGAGGATGCGCGTCACTGGCATCGCACCGCCCAGGCGGCCTGCGCGCCCTTCGGCGCCGAGATCTACCCGCGCTTCAAACGCTGGTGCGACGAATATTTCTACCTCCGCCATCGAGCCGAGCCGCGCGGGATCGGCGGCCTCTTCTTCGATGACCTCAACGCCTGGGGCTTCGAGCAGTGCTTCGCCTTCGCCCGCAGCGTCGGCGATCATTACCTGGCTGCGTATTTACCCATCGTTGAGCGCCGCGAGGACCATCCCTATGGGGAACGCGAACGAGACTTCCAGCTCTATCGGCGTGGCCGCTATGTCGAATTCAATCTTGTCTACGATCGCGGTACGCTCTTCGGCCTGCAATCGGGCGGACGAACGGAATCCATTCTCATGTCACTGCCGCCTCTGGTGAAGTGGCGCTATGACTGGAAGCCCGAGCCCGGTAGCGCCGAGGCCGATCTCTATGACAATTTCCTGAGACCGAGAGAATGGGTTTGAAAAACGCCCGCGGCTCCACGGACACTGAGTTCGCATTCTTGATCTGTCGCGCTCCTTCCTCGGATGATTACCCGATGACGAATAGGAGAGGTGTTTGAGGTACAATGAGATTGATCCCCCTGAGCCGACGACCCCCTTTTGGCCCGCACCCACCGAAGACGCTAAAACGTCCCAAAACTTAGCGCCTCGGAGCGATGAATGGCCCGGAAAGTCCCCGATTCTGGAGTGAGATTTCCCGTGCTTGACAGTCCACATGCCCGGCTGTACTTTTCTTGTCGACGAAACAGGGCGTTTAAAAGTCCTATTCTCTGGCGCGTCTTTTTCCCTCGCTGGCGAGCTCCGCTACGCTGTCGTGCGCAGGCTCATTTGGACTCCGCGGCAGACATAGCATGGTGGGCGGTGCTCACGCTACATCCTGCGCCGGGCGCTGAGATGTAGCGTTTTACTTCGATGAACAAAACCGACTTTAGGTTATGCTGTTGCAATGCATATGTCGCGAACCGCCCTCCGCCTCAGCGCCGTATTCCTCGTCATCTTCGTATTGTTTGCCGCGACCCTCGCCGTCACCTTATTTACGTTGGAAGAGATCAATAGCGTGGAATCCGAAGTAACCAAGATCGACCACGCCAAGCACACCGGGCATCTGGCCGCCGCGCAGGTGCGAGAACAGTACATCCACCAGGTGCACGTCCTTGTCAATCGGAACTTGCAGCGTCTGGAACATTACGAGCAGGTGGCGGCGCTGACTCGGGAACGGACTAAACAACTGCAGCAATTGCCTCTCGCAAGTGAGGAACAGACGCTCGCCGATCAAGTCATGCGCTTGGCCGAAGCTAACGATCAAACCTTTCGCGAGGAGGTCATTCCCGCGCTCGAGCGGAGCCTAGATCCCAGGACGCACGGACTGAGCGAACGGCTCGAGGCCCACGTCGATAAGGTCGTGCACCTCAACGAAGCACTCAACTTAAAGCTAGAGCAGCGCAGTCTTGCCCTGATGCAACACGCCCAGCAGTTGCGCACGAATGCGAGGGTCGTGGTCCTCGCGTGTTTCACACTTGCCATCATGGTGTCTCTGGTCTTGGGTCTGCTATTGATCCGCTCCATCTTGCGGCCACTGGGAGTACTGCGCGCCGGTGTCCTGAAGATCGCGGAGGGCGATCTGGGCACCCGGATACACCTTGAGGGACGCGACGAGTTCGCCGAGCTGGCCGCGTGCTTCAATCGGATGGCGCGCGACCTAGTGCGACACCAAGAGGACCGAATGCGCTCGCAGAAGCTCGCCGCCATCGGTCAGATCGCGGCTGGACTCGCACATGAGATCAATAACCCCCTCGGGGTCATCTTGGGTTACGTCAAGCTCATGCTGATGGCCCCCGACCAAGTCAAAGCCAGCGAATTGCAGATCGTCGAGGACGAGGCACGGCAATGCCAGAAGATCGTGCAGGGGCTGCTGGAACTGGCGCGGCCCGTTCGGTTGCACCAAGGACCGGTGGATCTGGCGGAGATCGCCCGCGAGACCGTGGCGCGTTTTAAGGAATCCGGTCGACTGCAGGGCTTGAAAGTCGCCCCACTCGCCGCCGATCGCCGCGCGATGGCCTGCGGCGATGAAACCAAGCTGCGGCAAGTCGTTTACAACATCCTCTCGAATGCCGTCGAGGCCATGCCCTCGGGTGGCCAACTCGGTATCGAAGTCGCCGGCAACAGCCAGGAGGTATGCCTGACGGTCAGCGACCGTGGCTCCGGCATCGCGCCGGAGGTTATGCCTCACCTCTTCGAGCCCTTTTTCACCACCAAGCCCACGGGCACGGGGCTTGGCCTCGTAACCTCGCAGGCCATCATCCATGCCCACGGCGGACGCGTGGCCATTCAAACTAACCCCGGAGGCGGCACGCGCGTATCCGTATCGCTCCCCGTCCCAGCCGCACTACCGAGCGCCGAGCCTGTATGACCCGCGCCCGCATCCTGGTGGCCGACGACAAGGAGAACATCCTCAAGCTGTTCGAGCGGATCCTGGGCGAGAGCTTCGAGGTCACGACGGTCGCGGACGGTAATCGTGCCCTGGCCATGATACTGAGTGGCGACTTCGACGTTGTAGTGAGCGACATCCGCATGCCCGGCGCCGACGGCTTTGCGGTATTGAACGAGGTCAAACGCGTGCGCCCGGAAGTCGAGGTGATTCTCATGACGGCTTACGCCACGGTGCCCGCCGCCATCGAGGCCATCAAGCAGGGGGCTTTCGATTACTTGCCGAAGCCCTTCGAGCTTGACGAGGCCCTGTTGGTGGTACAACGCGCAGTCGAGCGGAAACAACTGCGCCAGCAGGCCACCGACCTGCGTAAACTGCTCGAGGAACGCCATCGCTTCGACAAGCTCTCGGGTCGCAGCGTGGTCATGCAAAAGGTTTTTAGCCTAATGCGGCGCGCCGCCGATACCGAAGTCACGGTACTGATCACGGGGGAAAGCGGTACCGGCAAGGAATTGGTCGCCCGCGCCCTGCACTGTGCCGGTCCGCGTAAGGACCGGAGGTTTCTCGCCATCAACTGCAGCGCCATCCCCGAGAGCCTGCTCGAATCGGAACTCTTCGGCCACAAGAAGGGGGCTTTCACCGGCGCCCTCGCCGATAAGCGCGGCCTGTTCGAGGAAGCTGACGGCGGCACCTTGTTCCTTGACGAGGTCGGAGAGCTACCGCTGCCTATGCAGGTCAAGCTTACCCGCGCCTTGCAGGAACGTAGCGTGCGCCGGGTGGGCGCGGCCGAGGAGCGATCGGTCGACGTACGCATTCTGGCCGCGACCAACGTCGATCTCAAGGCGGAAGTCCGGGCCGGACGTTTCCGCGAGGACCTCTATTACCGGCTCAATGTCTTTCCCTTGCACCTGCCGCCGCTACGCGAACGCCCGGAAGATATCCCGCTCTTGGTGGCTACGCTGATCGAACGCCACGGGCAGAAACGCCCGAATCTTCCCATCGGGCTCACCCCGGAGGCTTTGTCGGCCTTGATGCGCTACGACTGGCCGGGCAATGTCCGGGAACTCGAGAACGCCATTGAGCGCGCGCTGGCCGTCAGCGATGGGCCGCGCATCGCCTTGGAGGCTTTGCCGGAAGAGATCATCGACGCCGTTCCGGCCCATCTCGTCACCTCCAGTGCGGGACATTTGACCTATCGGGAAACCGTCAATCTGGCGGTGGACCGGGCCTCGCGCGAGTACCTCGTCGCGCTGCTGCGCGAGTTTTCCGGGAACGTCACCCAGGCGGCTGCGCGGGCCGGCGTCGAGCGGGAGAGCCTGCACCGGCTACTCCGGCGCTACGGCGTTCGTAGCGAGATGTTCAAAGAGACCGACCACGCCGACGGCCCCGAATCCACCCGTTGACCATCGCGCGCCAGTCCGTACCTGTTCGAGTGTAACCTCACGGATTGGGCGTGACCGGAGCGGTCACAGTTCACGCCCATTCCATTTATGAAACTGCTTGATCATCGGGTACTGCATGTTTTCGCATTAAAATTTGTACGTACATGATTTTGAATAGATAAAGTGGAGATCGAGGCGACGATTCGAGAGGTTCTGTGTACCCGCCGGGTGGTTTCCGGAGATTGGCCTACGATTTGCCGTAGTACCCGCAGGGACCACGGTGTGCTGGCCCATGAACCCACCGGTTCAATTCGTTGATCCCTGCGAATTGATTGGTGGAGAGTCCCCACCCTGGCTCGGGTGTGGGGTATCGATCCAACGAAGTATCCGTAAACCACTATGAGGAATACGTCATGAAAACCCAGCAATTGATCATTTCCACCTTGTTCGCCGCGTTGCTCGCGCTAGCCGGCTTCGGAGCGGCGGCTGAGAGCCCGCACGACTGTGCCGCGCATTGTGCTTCTCATACGGACAAAGACGCTAAGATGTGCGTGGATCATTGCAAGAATGGCGGCGTCGCGTGGGACCATGCCTGTGCTACCCATTGCGCCAGCCAAGCCGGCGACGATAAAGACCAGATGTGCGCTAAGCATTGCGCAAGCATGTAAGGACACCCAAGAGTCCCAAGGACCGACAGTCTGGCAACAGACTGTCGGTCACCTTCGCGCTTCAATAACCGTGTTTCCAGCGGGCTACAAGCGGGGGAGCTTCGGTGTGGCTGCACGCGGAAGGCAGGTGCATACCCCACCGCGATGCCGAAGAACTTCCCGAGAGCGGCTCGTGGTGTTAGGGAAGCTCTGCAAAAGTGTCTTAATTCGTTATGCCGGCGTAAGCCGACATCGTATCGCGAACCGACTCTAGTCAGCGCGGCGCGGGTGAGTCCACTCAAAGAGAAGATGGAAGCGGCCAAGGCGTATGTCCAAAAGCTGCGAGCGATCGGTGAGCAACTACAAAAGGCACCCGATAAGCAGATCTCCCTGACCGATCCCGATTCCCGCTCGATGGCCACGAGCGGGCGCGGTACTGGGATAGTGGGCTACAACGTTCAAACGGTGGTGGAAACAAAGCATCATTTGATTGTGGCTCATGAAGTCACGAACGTCGGCCATGATCGCAGCCCACTTCATAAGATGGCGACCCAGGCCCGTGAAGCGCTCGGGACGCAAGCACTAACCGCCCTCGCCGATCGCGGCTACTTCACGGGAGAAGAAATCTTAGCCTGCGAAGAAGGGGGATCACTACCCTAGTTCCCAAGCCACAGACCTCAAACAATCGAGCCGCGGGCCTCTTTGATAAGAAAGACTTCCGCTATCTGCCGCGTTTCGCGTAGCAATAAGGAGCTGGCGAGTTTCTAGACACTGACGATCCCTCGCTTGAAAGTTCTCTGGAAGTTCTCTATCCTTTTTCTTACGCTAGAGCATGCACACGGCGCTGCCGCTCGACTTGTTACGGAGCTACCTCCGCGATCTCCAAGACCGGATCTGTAGGGCTATCGAACAAGAAGACGGCGTAGGACGGTTCATAGACGATCCCTGGCGCCGCACGGAGGGGGGTGGCGGCCTGACGCGAGTGCTCGCGGAGGGGCATGTAGCCGAGCCGCGCGGGATCGGCGGCCTCTTCTTCGATGACCTCAACGCCTGGGGCTTCGAGCAGTGCTTCGCCTTCGCCCGCAGCGTCGGCGATCATTACCTGGCTGCGTATTTACCCATCGTCGAGCGCCGCGAGGGCCATCCCTATGGGGAACGCGAACGCGGCTTCCAGCTCTATCGGCGCGGCCGCTATGTTGAATTCAATCTTGTCTACGATCGCGGTACGCTCTTCGGCCTGCAATCGGGCGGACGCACGGAATCCATTCTCATGTCACTGCCGCCTCTGGTGAAGTGCTATGACTGGAAGCCCGAGCCCGGTAGCGCCGAGGCCGATCTCTATGAGAATTTCCTGAGACCGAGAGAATGGGTTTGAAAAACGCCCGCGGTCATGCCCATTTCATTTGAGTTCTGAATCGGCAACCGCTAAAGTTACTGCTCGACGATCAGCCGCACGCCGCCGATTGTAACCTAATGTCTTCTGAACAAGTTATAAGCGCGCGTTCTTTTTTCTGGCTCGCGCTTGCCGTGGTCATTGCCGTTCTCATTTACCTCTTGAGTCCGATTCTGACGCCGTTTTTATTAGCTGCGATTCTGGCCTACATGGGCGACCCGCTGGTGGATCGGCTGGAAGCCAAAAAAATTCCTCGTACACTGAGTGTATTGATAGTCATGACCTTGTTGATCGGGCTTATGATCCTGATACTGGTCATTCTGGTGCCTTTGTTCGAACAGCAGGCGGCAACCTTGATGCAAAACTATCCGCAATATCTGGAAGCGTTAAGCTCTTACATAACGCCCTGGTTGCATCGTTTCGGAATCGATTTCGAACTGGATATCCAGGGAATCAAACAGGCGCTAATGGAGAATCTTCCCGCCGCCAAAAGTTTCGCGGCCAAGCTGATACCTAGTTTGACAACTGGCGGCCTCGCATTAGCCGAACTCGTGATCAATCTGGTGCTCGTGCCGGTGGTGTTGTTTTACGTATTGCGCGACTGGGACCCCATGCTTGCGCAGATCGGCGAGACGATTCCAAGACGCGCTCGAGACGAAACCATTTCTATGGCTCGCGATATCGACAAAGTCCTGGGACAATTTTTGCGCGGCCAAATGTCGGTCATGCTGTTGCAAAGCGTTTTTTATGTCACGGGCCTTTGGCTCGTGGGTCTGAACTTTGCGCTGCCGATCGGCATCCTGGCGGGGATGCTCACTTTTGTTCCTTATCTCGGCGCCATCGTCGGATTCGTGCTCGCCACGCTCGCCGGATTGATTCAATTCCAAAGTCTCGGAGGGTTGGTCCCGGTGTGGATCGTTTTCTTCCTCGGGCAACTACTGGAAGGAGTGGTCGTCACACCTTGGTTGGTGGGAAACCGCATCGGGCTGCATCCGGTATTGGTGATTTTTGCGTTGCTCGCTTTTGGCCAGTTGTTCGGATTTTTCGGTGTGCTGCTGGCGCTGCCCGCGACTGCGGCGCTCGTGGTTGGGTTTAAGTATTTGCACCAGAAATACACCGAAAGCGCACTTTACAGCGAACCGAAAGAGAGTCTCGTCATTCCACCCCCTCAAGAACCGGAGGGGACGGCAAGAGGCGAAGGAGTGAAAGAGTGAAAGGAATCTCTATCATAACATTCTGAGGAACCCGGGCCTAGCGAGCCGGCCGATCCTTTGTTATCTCATTACCCAGCCTTTCCACGGTTTTTTGCCGATCGGCTTGGCGCGTCCAGTGGAACCTTTTGTTGCGCAGCTGCGGTTTGCGCGGCGGCCATGGCCTGAACAAATAAATGAGGTTGTTCTGGAGAAATGAGCCACGGGCGACCACTAGTGCACTCGATCCAGACGAGGTCATTGATCCGGGAAATATACATCTGGACAATTCCTCGTCTTTGCGTCCAAAGCCAGCCGAACCCGCCCCAGAGCCCTCCCGCGCCGACGCGCACACCCCACCCGACCTCACGTTTTAGATCTCGACCATTGATGGTTCGTACGTGCGAAACGTTTGCGCGCCCGATTTGGCGCCGCTTGAGAGGCCAGATCACTTCGAGCGCATCCTGACGAACGACAAAGTGAGTGGGACGCAACAGAAGCCAGACCCAAGCATAGATAGCCAGCAATAGGATTGCGGGCGCAAGCAGGAAACACGGACCCAGGAATGAACAAACCAGGAACAAGACGGGAAGCGCCAGAAGGGCAACCGTGACAGACCGGATCAGGGTGCACATTGGTGCGATTCGAAAGCTCTTCACGGCTGAGGCACGAGTGACAAGTCAGACGCCCAACGGGGCGCGAGCTCAGCGCCGTCGCGATCGCGGTTATCAAAGCCTGTGGTCCTATCCACGCTCATCTTCGGTTCTAATAGTCGTGGCCCCGGCGCTGCGCGCCGGCCGAAGGGGAAGCCGGGAGAAAACTCGCCGCGCCTCAAGAGCCGGCCACCAGCGGGTTCGACTTCGGCAATCGCAAAGTCAATATCGGAAGCCTCGGTGAGCCGAAATCCGAAGTGTGAGATGGCCCCAATCGTCCCGGCGGTTGAGTCAGCCTTTTCGAATGCGATGACATCGTGGGGCCGGGCCCTGAACCTGGATCGGCTATCCGTAGGCTATATCACGCGAACGATTAGAAGGACACGCACGATTGTTCATCAACACGCAGTACAGACTCTTGTTGGAAGTCTTTTTTATATTCCTCGCGGATCTCTTCAACTGCCAGCTTACTTTTCTTGTTGAAAGGATATAGCAATATCAAAAGCTTCGACCCTTCTTGGATGATGGTTCCAGTCGAATCCTTGAATTGACCTGTACCAGTTAACAAGGTCAGTCCATCAGGAAAACGGGGGGTAACTTCAGTGTCAATGAAGTGCTGAAATTCTTCTTCAGTCACATCCGGACCATTAGATCTTGATAAGCCAAAAAATGGCTCAGTTCTGAAAAAAATCTCACCGTGAAGCTGATGCTTACAGATCCGATGTTCGCGAAAAACCGTTGAGCGGATCTGTTGAGCAGAGGTGTCCAGTGCCGATGCGGTGTTCAGGACTAGCCCGGTAGCCAAAAAGATGCCTACTAAACTCCTTGCAAGCAATCGCTGACTTAACAGCGTAATGATAAAGGGTTTGCGTGAAAATAATGTGAAAGCTTACCGCGCAGCGCCGACCAACTAGAATTCGCCCCCAAGAGGTGTCTAAGCCAATCAACGGGTTGGTGCTGAATCACGGCGGGGAGATGGGGTGAAGGAAGCCGAGGCGTTTTTAACGTATCTTGCGGCGGAGCGCAACGTATCGGCTTCGACACAGAACCAGGCCCTGGAGGCGCGGTGGTATCCCGAATAGGCCCGCCTCAGGCGGCTTTGTCCGGTGGCTTCTTTACAGTCCAGGGTGCTCTCGTTGTCGTGACACCCGTCATATACCAGCGTATATTACGATTTTCGACACAATGAAAACGCCTTATGCCACACCTTCTTGCAGCGCTCGTTGGTTTACTTCTCAGTTGGCAGGCACTTGCCGCAGAACTAATCGTGTCGGCGGCAGCCAGCCTGACCAACGCCTTTCGTGAGCTGGCTCCACTCTTCGAGCCTCATAATCCAGGGGTAAAACTGCAGTTCAACTTCGGCGCTTCGGGGGCTCTGTTACAACAGATCGCCAAGGGCGCCCCTGCCGACGTGTTTGCCAGCGCCGATCAAGAAACGATGAACCAAGCGCAAACACAGGGTCTTGTGAAAGCAGACGAACGACACAACTTCGTTTCCAACACGCTGGTCATTGTTTTGCCTTCGGATGGTGGCAACACACCGAAGGCGTTGAACGACCTCTTGCAGGCGCATTATAAGCGTATCGCCATCGGACTGCCGGCCAGTGTTCCGGTGGGCCGTTATACGAAAAGCGCCCTGGAGAAATCGGGGCTTTGGTCGGCCATCGAGCCGAAAATGATCGGCGCACAAACGGTGCGACAGGCACTTGACTACGTGGCGCGCTCAGAGGTGGACGCCGGTTTCGTGTACGCGACCGACGCCGCCATCATGCCAGACAAGGTCAAAGTGGCCCTTTCCGTACCGACTGATGTCCCGATTCTCTACCCCATCGCACCAGTCGCCGCCAGCGCCAACCACGCAGTCGCGCGGAAGTTCGTCGCCTTCGTCATTTCCCGTCCTGCGCAAGCCGTGCTCGCGAAGTACGGTTTCGGCAAGCCTTGATCTTTGTCGATGGAAAACGCTTGGATCGCGTTGAGCCTGACACTCAAAGTCGCGGGTTGGGCTACGGTTCTCAACTTGGCATTTGGGGTCGCTATCGGTTTTTTGCTGGCGCGTAAGCGGTTTCCAGGTCGCGATCTCTTGGAAGCACTTCTGACGCTGCCCTTGGTCATGCCTCCCACCGTGCTCGGCTACTATCTGCTGGTGTTACTCGGGCGTCACGGGCCGATTGGCGGCTGGCTTCAGGAGAACTTCGGCATCAACCTCATTTTTACCTGGCAGGGAGCCGTGATTGCTGCCACCATCGTCGCCTTCCCGCTGGTTTTCAAGTCGGCGCGGGCGGCGTTTGAGGCTGTTGATCCTCAGTTTGAACAGGCTGCGCGCGTTCTCCGCATCAGCGAGATCGCGGTATTTTTCCGGGTAACCTTGCCCTTGGCATGGCGCGGCATTTTGGCGGGGGTATTGCTCGCCTTCGCCCGGGCGACCGGGGAGTTTGGTGCAACGTTGATGGTGGCAGGAAGTATTCCTGGCAAAACGCAAACTCTGTCCATTGCGGTTTACGAGGCGGTTCAAGCAGGGCAGGACGACGTTGCAAACTTTCTCGTGCTGGTGACATCGGTGGCTTGCATCACGGTGCTGCTGGCCGCCGGTCGACTGGCGCCGGGACGAATTGCCGGTCAGCCATGAGGATGCGTCCATGATTTGGGACGTCGATGTGCGCAAGAACTTTGAGAACACCAAACGCAGCTTCAAGCTGGACGTGCGCTTTCGCAGTAACGCAAGGCGGCTGGTTCTGTTTGGGCCGTCAGGTGCAGGCAAGAGTCAGACGCTGAAGACGATCGCCGGTCTAAGCGCACCCGACGATGGGCATGTTCGACTAGAAGGGCTTTCCCTGTTTGATCATCGCGCACGCATCGACGTGCCGCCACAGCAACGTGCGCTTGCCTATGTATTTCAGGACTACGCGCTGTTCCCTCACCTCACAGTGCTTCAGAACATTGCGTTCGCGCTGCATCCCGGTCTAATGAATCCGAGGCGCAATGTGCGGCACGACTCCGTGACCCGCTGGCTTGAAAAATTCCACCTTGCGCCCGCGGCACATCAATACCCCGAGCAGCTGTCGGGTGGACAACGTCAGCGGGCCGCCTTGGCCCGTGCGCTTGTAGTCGAACCCCGTGCACTGCTGCTGGATGAACCGTTTGCCGCGCTCGATCGCGCGCTACAGGCGCATTTGCGTCAGGAACTGGCTGAGCTTCAGTCCCAGCTCAACATTCCACTGATTCTAATTACTCACGACGAAGAGGATGTTGACTCCTTTGCAGATGCAGTGATTCACATTCAAGACGGCCGAGCGATTCGGGAAACAGTGGATCATGACGCGCTGGCAGCTTGATGGCCTTGAGCGCCGCGTCGTTTATGTAACACTCATTCGGATTTCTCATGGCCAAAACAGCCCATCAACCTAACGATCCCATTCATTTGGACGGCGCAGTCTGGATGAAAGTTGATGACGAAAACCTTCACGTCGCAGTGCTTGTTCGTTCGTGTGACGCTTCCTCCTTGAGGGAAGAAGGTCACACAAAACGCGCACGATGGTGTGACTATTAAGAATTAAAAGGTAGGAGAATTAACAATGAAACCGGGTAGGGAGAATTAACATGAAACCGATTATACGATATAGACGGTTGTACGCATTAAAGCTAGCCCTCGTGGTGCTCATAGGTATCATTGCGCCTGCTCCGGCTTGGTGCAAGTCGGCGTTAAACGTTTTACTCATTACGATCGATGATTTGCGTCCTGAGCTAAGCGTGTACGGAGTGGACACCATATATACGCCAAATATCGACGCTCTTGCAAGTCAGGGAACCGTCTTCACGCGTGCCTTTGCTCAAATGGCGACCTGCTCACCGTCGCGGACATCAATGATGACAGGGCTTCGCCCCGATACGACGAAGGTCTATAACCTCAAAACTCACTTTCGAACAACGATCCCGACTGTGGTCAGACTTCCTCAGTATTTCAAACAAAACGGCTACCAGACCAAGGGGATCGGAAAGGTGTACCATGTCGGGCTGGATGATCCAGCGTCGTGGACTCTACCATCGGTAACTGCATTTGGTAATATTATCAAGCCTTTGGGGCCAGATGGAAAGAGGTTAGCTTATGCAGCGATTAATGCGCCTGTTAGCAATTTCTCAGAAACGAGAGTCGCCAACGCAGCAATCAGTGCGCTAAGAAATCTACAGACTGCCCCATTCTTTTTAGCGGTAGGATTTCGAAAACCCCATCTTCCGTTTTATGCTCCGGCGGAATTCTTTGACCAATACGATCCATGGGTAATTCCCTTAGCTGAAAATCCCTTTCGCGCAATCGGCGCTCCGGACATCGCGTTTGAAAACGCTTCTGAGCTTCGCACTTACAGCGAAATACCTGCACCACAATTCATAACCGAAACACAGGCTCGAGAACTCAAATGGGGTTATTACGCAGCCACAAGCTTTACCGATTCCCAAATCGGCCGAGTCCTCACCGAACTAAAAAATCTAAACTTGGAAGACAGTACCTTAGTTGTCTTGTGGGGTGACCACGGGTTCCACTTGGGTGAACAGTTAGACTGGGGCAAGCACATGAATTTCGATGTGGCTACGCGAATACCGTTAATTATTCGAGTTCCTGGTCAGGTCGAAATTGGGAAACAATCTCATGCTCTCGTTGAGTTAGTAGACCTCTATCCTACCATCACTAAATTGGCTGGCCTGCCTATTCCAGGCGTCGCAGAGCATGGAGGTTACGCCTTGGAAGGAGATAGCCTGGCGCAGTTCATCGCTAATCCACCGAGCCAATCGCGCAGAGGAGCCTTTAGTCAATGGCGTCGCAGCGGGTATAAGGGGCATTCAATCCGGACCGATGGTTACCGTTTTACTGAGTGGACCAAGAGCGGAGTACCGGCTATTCATGAACTTTACGATCACCAAAAGGATCCCAGTGAGACGATGAATGTAGTCTCGCATCCGGCGTATGCGGCGATCCTGGTAGACTTGAAAACAGCCTTACATGATGGCGGCCAAAAGGATCTTCCGGCCAGCTTGCTACCGTAGCATGGCTACCCGGCCAGCCATGTGGGGGAATCGCTCAAGGCACCTTGACGGTGGAGTACTGGAGGCGGCGCTGAAGCCGAGGTTGTCCCCGGTTTCGTGGAACTTGAGTAGTGCTCCTCACTTCTGAATATCATGCCTTGTGCAAGGGCTTGAACATTGGAAATCAGCAATCCGAAGAACCTAAGCAGGATCAAAATCAATCGCCATTACTGCCACAACTGATCGCTTTGTTATGGTCACATCGGGCATCCGATCTTCCTGTGACCCGGGCAATGGCTGGCACGATCGCAAGTGCATGTTTTGGAGAGCGGCACTTGTGGCAGGACATCGGGTTGTCGGGCCGACCAGAAGTGTCGTCGCTGCTCGATCGTCATTTCAGCCAGCTGGCCGCCGAAAATACCCGCGGTCTGAAATGGAAACGGTATCTTTTCTTGCGCTTGGGCGAGAGCCTCGCGTTATTCGATTTGCGCCCGCCTCGATGCCAGAGCTGTGACGAGTTCCCAGTCTGCTTCCCCCCGCAAACGACAGATGCCGTAACAATTATTCGGATCTCTCTTGGCCAAGACAGCCAATCTACCTAACGATCCCATTCATCTGGACGGCGCAGTCTGGATGAAAGTTGGTGACGAAAATCTAGGCGGCCACGGTCGCGTGGGTTTGCTGCGCGCCATCGCCGAAAAAGGCTCGATCACCCAGGCGGCCAAGGCGATTGGCATGAGCTACAAAGCCGCCTGGGATGCGGTCGACACTATGAATAATCTGGCGGGTGAGCCGCTGGTTGAACGAAGCAGCGGCGGCCGAGGGGGAGGCTGGACGCAATTGACACCGCGAGGCCTTCAACTCATCGAGCGTTTCGGCCAGATCGAAGCGGCCCATCGACGGTTTGTGCAAATGCTGAGTAATGAAGCTATCGACCTCGCGTCCGACCTTAATCTGCTGCGAACCCTGAATATGAAAAGCAGTGCCCGAAACCAGTTTTCCGGAGTCGTCACTGCCGTGAAGGGCGGTGCGGTCAACGACGAAATCGAACTTACAGTGGGGAAGAACACGCGGATCGTGGCCGTTGTGACCCGAGAAAGCACGGAGTCACTCGGACTGAGGGTCGGCAGTCAAGCGTTCGCACTTATTAAAGCATCTTCCATCATCATCGCCAGCGATTTTAGTGGAGCCAAGCTTTCCGCCCGCAACCAACTCCATGGAACTGTTGCTTCTGTAATTCCCGGAGCGGTCAACGCGGAAGTGGTCTTAGAGATTGATGGCGGCGGGAGAATCGCAGCGATCGTAACCAATCCAAGTGTTCGGTCGCTTGGGCTTGAAGCCGGTAAACGGGCGGTTGCGGTCTTCAAAGCATCCAGCGTCATTCTCGGAACGATGGTGTGACCTTGAGCCCGAGTCTTGTGTAGGATTGACCCCGAGCGTTGTTACTGACCCGCGTCCCAGTTCATGCTGTTAGGCCAGTTATTCGACTTTGGATTCATCGCAGCACGGAACACTGTGGATTGTCCCGTATTGTCCCCTTTTCCCGCTTAGCCGCCGGTCCCCATGCGGGTCTCCTTGACGAAGCGCTCCGTGGCCTCGTCGGTGGCGCGTCCCTGCCGGCCGCGGGCTGCGTGGACGTAGAGCTGCGCCCGCTCGACGCGCTCCTGGCGTGGCGGCGGCAGCCGCATCTCGTAGCTGACCGGCCGCTCGTGATCGGCGAGCTGCAAGCGCGGGTCATAGACACTGTTGAACTTCCAAAGCATATTGACGAAGTTGGTCTGACCGCGCAGCAGATGGCCGGCCGCGATCCGGGCAGTGGCCTTCAAGGCCCGCCAGCCGAGGTGCTTCTTGTTGAGCACTGCCTGAGTTCTGACCAGCTCCTCGTAGAACTCTGGCAGCGGCAGGCGTGTGGGCAGCACCGCATGCTGGATGTCGTAGAGGCGGTAGTCGCGGGTCCGGATGCGTCGAGCCTCGGTGTGCCAGGTCTCGGTGCCGGGATAGGGGGTGTTGACGCTGATGTTGACGATCTCGGGGATCTCCAGACAAAACTGGCGCACCACCTCGAAGCGTTTCCGGTCCCAGTCCGGATCGGCGATAATATTGATCGCGACCTGGATGCCGAGCGATCGCGCGCACTCCAAGGCCTCGAAGTTCTTGCTAAGGCTGATACGCTTGCGGTGAAACTTGAGGCCTTCTTCGTCGATGGCCTCGATGCCGAGGAACATGTAACGCATCCCGAGCGCCTTCCAGTACTTGAAGAGATCCACATTGCGCAAGAGCACATCGCCGCGCGTCTCGAGGTAATACTGTTTCTTGATGCCGCGCCTCGCGATCGCCTCCCCGATGGCGTAGCCGTGACGCGCCTGGATAAAGGCGACGTCATCGACGATGAAGACTCCGGGCTCCTTGACCTGCGCGAGGTCTTCGACGGCTCGCTCCGGGCTCAGCTCGCGGTAGCTCCGACCATAAAAGGTTCAGGCGCTGCAGAAGGCGCAATCCCCGGGGGCAGCCGCGGGTGAACTCGATCGAAGCACAGGGGTCGAGGACGCCGATGAAGTAGCGGCGCCGGTGGCGGAGCAACTCACGCGCAGGGTGCAGCTCATCGAGGCTGTGCACGAAGACGGGCGGCGGGCCGCGTCCCTCCGGGCTCACCGTGCCCGGCACCTTGGCTAATGCCCGGCGGTCGTTCTCGACCGCCAAGAGAAGCTGACCGATCCCGGCCTCCCCCTCACCGCGGAGCACGCAGTCGATGGCTCCCGCACCATGCTCGATAAGCTCCTCGGCGACGAACGAGGCGCTGTGCCCGCCGACGCAGACGAAGCAGCGGGGCCGGGCCGCCTTGATGGCCTTGGCGAGATCCACTATCTCCGGGATATTCGCTAGGTAATTGCACGAAAAGGCTATGACCTCCGGTGCCCAGCCCTCGATCAGTCGGAAGAGATCGCGGTGGGTCTCGACCTGTAGGTCGATGATCCGCACCTCATGGCCCGCGCGCCGCACGGCCTGCGCGACCAGCTCGAGCCCGAGCGGCTCGAGGCGCAGGTAGATCCGGGTATACATGAGGGGGCTCGGATGAACGGCGAGGACTCGCATGGCAAGGGCGGGCTCCGTTGTTGTTCTTGGCAGATACCGTCACTCTACTCCCGCGCGCGTCGGTTGCAAACAGGACCCGCGCGCATTAGGGGCCAAAGCCCAGCACGGCGACCCTATGGCGCCTCGGGCCGGGGTAGCGGTAATAGAATAGGGACAATAGGGGCGGACAATAGGGGGCTCTATTAGTCCCTCCTATTACTCCCTTCGAAAGCAAAAGGGCGAAGTGCGGTTGGGCCGTAGTCAGGCCCAGTCTGCCAACTGGTGATCTACAAAGGCAAGGCCAAGGGGCGCCATGAAATCAACCGCTACGGCAAGCGCTCACGCAGGCATGCAGATCGAAGAGAGCTTCCGCGATATGAAAAGCGCCCGGTTTGGTCGGACGCTCGAGTTTCATCGTAGCCGTGACCCACAGCGGCTGGCGATTCTGCTCCTCATCTTGGCCCCGGCACTCTTGGTATTGTGGCTCATCGGCCGCATCGCCGAGGAACGCGGACTGATGCGTCACTATCAGGCTAATACCGTGCGACACCGGAAAGTGCTATCCGTGATCTTTCTCGGCATTCGTATCATCGAACGGGCGCAGGATCACTTTATTTACAGGCGCCGAATTATGCATCGCCTGGCAAAGCATCCCACTCCGTAACGCCAGAGTCCCGAACCTTGAATCATAACGACTGTGCTTGGCGCCAATATTTCGCGGGATCTCCCAGGGACAGACCACAATATTACAAAATGTAGCAGGCCAAGCTGCTCATGCTACTTGGGTCCTCGGCCGGCCCGCCTTGCCCTTTGTCGCACGCCTGCCGAGCGCGCGTTCGATGTCAAGCTGAAACCGCTGATTGCCCAGGGCATAGTTACCGTTGGTTGCCGCGCGGATCTGCGTCACTAGGGTGTCGTCCAAATGCGCCTTGAACAGCGCTCGATACGCCTCGCGCCGCTCTCGCAGGTGCCGCCCCAGGCGCAGGTACTGCTCATGGGGACTCACGAGCTCGTCCGCCTTCGCCTCGGCCCGATAGCTACTCCAGCGATACTCTCGCGGATGCCTCACTATCCCCGCCCGCACCGGGTTGAGCTCGATATAGCGGTAACACGCGAGCGCATAGTCCTCCGATTGCGCCAGACACGAACGGAAGCGCCCTTCCCATAAGGTGCCGCTGCGCTTATAGGCGCGGTTGATGTATTGCACATAGCGCTGGCTCAAGTGCTTCATGGTTAGCGCGGCGCTGTCCGCTCGCTCGGGGGTCACAAGCAAGTGCACGTGATTAGGCATCAGCACGTAGGCATGCACTGCAGCGCCGAACTTCTTTGACAGCTCGGCCAGCCGGTCAAGATAGAACCGGTAATCGTCCTCGGCAAAAAAACAGGCGGAGCGGTTGTTGCCGCGCTGAATGATATGCCAGGGGATCCCAGGAAGACTGAGTCGTGAGCGCCGGGGCATCGGCAGAAACTCCTCGTTACGTCATCATTAACGCGCGTACCCTTAACAATACCATAAATATCGTGGTCTGTCCCTATAAATCCTATAAATCGGCGGGGTAGCGCCGGCGGCGCCGCATCAGTGACCAGCGCCTCGGAGCCGGCTTGAGCATGGCCTGCGCGGCAAGCGTTTGTAGAAACTAAACAACAGGTTTCCGCGCGGTGAGCGTAAGGAACTCGTGACCGTCGGTGCGGTGCTTCGCCGGGAAATGGCGGAAACAGAAGTATTCCAAGGTCTCCACGGTGAAGCCGGCCTCCTCCGCGCAACGCCGCAGCACGTCTTTCTCAAAGAGATGCACCATCGGCGGGAGTCTCTCCTTCCAATCCGGGGTGGCGGCGGTGCGAGGATCGAAAATTCCCGGCCAGCGTTCGCCACGGCGGGCTCGCTTCTCATACTCCAGCCGCAACTGGCTGTAGAAGCTCAGGCTGGGTGTCATCACGACGACGTACAACGCCCCGCCCGGCTCGAGCCAGCGAAGGGCGCTGTGGAAGGCCAGGTCGACCGTCGGTCCATCGAAGAAATGCAGTACTTGCGCGGCAAGCATTCCACTCAAACTGCCGTCGCCGAGGCGAATTTCCTCGGGAAACCGCGCCGGCATCAGCACGAGCCGCTTGCGATCCTCATTTGGCGCGGTCGATGCCAACACGCCGAGTTCCGAGGCCGAAAGGTCGTTCGCGATCACCGTACCGCCGGCGCGCAGGGCGGGAAGTGTGGCGTTGCCGTAGGCCGCACCGATCTCCAGCAGCGGCCGGCCGGCCCTGGCCGCCAGTTCGATGAACGCCTGGGCCGCGGGTGAGGGTTCCTCGGTCATGATGCCCATCGCGTTGTCGGTCGGGATCAACCCGTCCTCGACAGCCTTCGGCCAGAGTTCGTTCACGGTACTCATGGATCAAGTCCTCGTTCTTCGCCTCGTCTAAACGCTCAGCATCACCGGGCCCGCGCAACGGCCCAACCGGGACGCAAGAACAGAGCTGCGCGGGCTCCGGTGCATGCGTTAGTTCGGCGGCGTTCCGGAGTCAACAGACGCTGCGTCATAGCGTTCCGAAAGCTCCACTGTGATCCCTTCCGGACCGCGCAGAAACACCAGTTTGCGGCCGTGAAAGTTGAGCACGTCGTTTCGCGTCTCGATCCCCGCCGCTCGCAACCGACCCAATTCGCCGTCCAGGTCCTCGACCGCGAAGCACACGTGGTTGAACCCGACCGTGTTCAAGTGCTCGATGTGCGGGTTGGGCTCTGGGTCCGGCGCCCGGTACGCCAGCAATTGGACCTCGGCGCGCGGCACCGCACCCGTCAGCACCAGTGTCACGTGTTCGGCCTCGATGCCGGGTATCCCCATGTATTCGGAAAAGATATCGCCCGAGATGACGACCGAGCGATCGTGTTCAAACCCGAGCAGGCCGAAGAACCGTTTGGCCGCGTCGAGGTCGCGGACAACAATCGTAATGTGGTCGAAGTGTGTAACCATTGCCTCTCCTCAAGGACTGCAGGCTGAGGGCGAGCGGTGCCGCGCCAACGATATGTCCACGCAGCGTCGAGCTCGACCAACGTGCCGATCACAATCATACCTGAGCCCGATGCCGCAAGCCGCCGAACGATCCGCTGCACGCGGGGGTTATACGCGTCTCCATCTACGTGAAACCGAACATGAATAACTGGCAATCTCGATCCCTCTTGTCCGGAGTCACGTACTCGCGCTGGTCGGCGCCGGTTAACCAGGCGCCTTTGACTTCGAGTTGATCCGGGAGCGGTGCGCGAACTCCGTTGATCGCCGCACAGTACAACTGGTAGTCCTCAGTCCCATATACGCCGTTCTTCACTTCTCTGGCCAGGTCTAGCCAATCATTTTGAATCGACTCTTCATCGAGCCTTAGGTCGGAAGCCCGGATGATCTTGTTTCCGCCGATCTCTTTCTCAGAGATCCATACTTTGGCGGATGGCTGGTCCAAGGACAGACGGAGAAAGTCTTCATCGACACTCGGCTCTATGGAGGAGGCAAGCTGGAGCAGCTGATCAGCGAGTTTGGAGATCAGTAGCCGATTCTTACGTTGCCCGTGGTACGGACTCACGTAATATTGTGCTCGTATTCCCATCAATCCGTTGAAAAACCTGTCAAGCAATGCTCGATCGAGTTGTATCCACCAAGCCGGGCGCCTGCATCCAAGTCTCTTCAAGAGGGGATCATCCTGACCGTACTTTCCCCCCTTTGGATCAACAACGAATCTGGTCTGGGAGTTCCCGACAGCAGACACAGCGGCGCATAACTGTTCGGCTAGCTCATCGAAGGACTCGTTGCCCTTTAGGTATTGGCGATCCCTGATGTTACTACCGTACGTCCAGCCTTTCCTTCGATACATCAGCGTCTGCTGGCAAGCGTATAACGGAGCGCGAGTTGAGCGGTGCCGCTAGAACGAGAGTTGGACGGCGCGTAGCGCCGGACAACTTGACGTGAGACAACTCGCGCTCCGTTGGTTGGCGCGCGCTTAGCGCCGCTGCGATTGCCGTTATCGAAGCCTGTGATCCTATCCACGCCCATCTCCCGTTCTAAAGGCTGTGGCCCCGGCGCTGCGCGCCGACCAACGACCGGCATCACGGGCGTCAGCGAGACGCCGGTAAAGCAAGACAACGCTGATCGGCGTCCCCTGCATGCCGAGGCTAGACTGCGAGCTTGTCGCATCATGGAACATGGTCGAACTTGACCGGTATCCCAAGATCCTCGAGGACCAGAAAGTGCCACGGACACCTATTAATCCCAAAGGCCATGTGCTGGTCGAAGAACAGGACAGCGCTCTTAAGGTTACCCGCGTGCTGGTCAAATAGGTGATCGGACCACCCCCGATTTGGGACTACCAAAGTCACCGTAACTGGGTCCAGCGATAGCCGGTCCACGGGCACGCGCCACTCTCGCTCCCAAGTGAAATCCGGCTCTTTGCCGGGTTCGTAGTCCTTATGCCGATAGCGCTGCGAATCATGGAGCATGTTGAACTCAGACTCGGGCTGGTAAATGACCGGCCTGCCTCCGACAGAGAACAGCGTTGTCTTAGCTAGCATGACACCGAAGGGAGCATACGGCATGCCGTGAATAGAAGGCTCGGCCAGTATCGCGCCGAGTTTTGAGATGGGCGCCTCACTGAAACACACGCACTTATAGCCGCCTCGAATGAGGCCTGTGCCCCCGAGCAAGGTCTTCTCGCGGACGATGCTCAAGAAGCGCTCAGCTACCTCCTTCTCGGTAGCACCCTTCGTGAGGTGAACGAGCCGATCACTTAGGTCGTCCCTGATCATTTGCGCCCTCGCGCTCCGTTGGTTGGCACGCGCTTAGCGCCGCTGCGATTGCCGTTATCGAAGCCTGTGATCCTATTCACGCCCATCTCCCGTTCTAAAGGCTGTGGCCCCGGCGCTGCGCGCCGACCAACTAGAATTCGACACCAATAGGTGTTCAATCCGGTGTCTAACCCAATCAACGGATTGGTGTATAATCACGGCGGTCAGCATATAACCGCTTGATTGGGAACTCAACGATGCCAAGGAATGCACCCGAGGGAGTTTTTAGCACACCCGCCGCCAACAAACCGCGTCTGCTCGATCACGTTCGGGAGCGCCTGCGCTACCTGCATTACAGCCTACGCACCGAGCGGGCCTACGCGGACTGGATCAAGCGCTACATCATCACAAGCGGCATCCGGCTGAGATGGGGGCGAAGGAAGCTGAGGCGTTTTTGACGCATCTTGCGGCGGACGGGGTGTGGTGAGCCCGCTGGACCGGGCGTAGCGCGGATCACCCGAAAGGCGCGCGGTGGGATCTCGAATACGCTGGCGCTGATGGCGTCGCTATTGCGGCGTCGCCTTGCGATTGGGCGGCGATCGTGCAGTTCCACTCCGGCTAGTTTGTGATAGCTCGCAGTCGAGATCGGCTTGGCGCGTCCGGGCGCCGCGGGTTGCTAAGTGCGCACAAGCAGGGGAGTACGCGTGCCGCCCCCTCGCCCCGCGGATCGCTGGCCGCGTGAACAGTATGCGTGGTGCTGTCCACGATAATCGCCTGCATGTTCCCGTAGCGGCGCGTTAATGGCGTCAGCGCATGGCCGCGCCGCCGCAAGCCGGCTTGTTCGTTCGGCGTGAGCGCGAAAGGTTCGTATTCGATGCGGTCGGGTAAATACTGGTGATGGAACCGGGGGCGTGCCACCCAAGTCGAGATCGGACGCCCAGCGGCGAAATCGAGCACCGCGAGCAACACCATGCTGATGATGCGGCTACCGCCCGGCGTACCCACGATCGCGAGCCGATCGCGGTCTTCCAGGAACGTTGGGGTCATGCTCGAGAGCGGACGCTTGCGCGGCGCGATCGCGTTGGCTTCCCCGCCCACCAGTCCATACAGGTTCGGAACGCCCGGACTGACGCTGAAGTCATCCATTTCATTGTTCAACAGCACGCCCGTACCGGGGACCATATAACCCGAGCCGAACCAGTCATTGATGCTGAGGGTCGCGGCCACGCGGTTACCCCCACAATCTGTGATCGAAAAATGGGTGGTGTTCCCGGATCCAGACGCTGGCTTCGACGCTAATCCGTGGCTTGGCGTCGCTTTTCCGAGATCGATGCCTCGCCCGCGCGCTCGCGCGTAACCCTTGCTCAGGAGCCGCTCTAGAGGAACGGCGACAAAATCCGGATCGCCCAGGTGTTCCGCGCGGTCCTGATAGGCACGGCGCAAGGCCTCGACGATCATATGCTTACGGGTGGGCGAATCGAAGCGATCGAGATCATAGCCTTCCAAGATATTGAGGGCCTCGGCCAGCACGATCCCCCCGGATGAAGGCGGCGGCGCGGTGACGATGCGAATGCCATGGTAATCCGTTCGGATAGGCTCGCGCTCGACGACGCGGTAGCCGGCAAGATCGCCCCGGCTCCAGATGCCTCCCTCGGCCCGGATACCTTGCACTAAGCGGGCGGCGAATTCTCCTGTATAAAATGCCGCCGTGCCGCGCTCGCCGAGACCTACAAGTAATCTGGCCACATCGGGCTGCATGATCCGGTGACCTACGGGCGGCGGCTCGCCGCCGCTCAAGAACACCGTGGTGGCGGCCGGGGAGGCGCGCAAGGCATTGAGCCGCAGCTTCGCCATTTCGCGGTAGCGCGGCGTGACCGCAAAGCCGCCGCGAGCCAGACCGATGGCGGGCGCAAGGGATCGCTTGAGCGGCCAGCGGCCGTAGTGCGCGGCGAGGTGCGCGAGGCCTGCCGGCAATCCGGGGATGGCGGCCGAGAGCGCGCCTTTAATCGATGCACCGGGGATCGATTTGACATACATGTCGCGCGAGGCTCCTAGCGGCGCGGTCTCACGCCCGTCCAAGAAAACCTGCTTGCCGTCGCGGGCGCGGTGCAGGAGCCAAAACCCGCCGCCGCCCAGCCCGGAAGCGTACGGTTCCACCACCGCCAAGGCAGCGCTTACCGCCACCGCGGCATCGAAGGCATTGCCTCCGGCCGCGAGGACTCCGGCCCCTGCCTCGGTCGCGAGGGGGTGGGCGCTAACGACGGCCGCTTGTGCCCCCTGCCCGGCACGGGAGGGCGGCGTACAGATAAACCAGAGGCCAAAAAAAAGGATTGCCAGGCGGCAGCTCGACGCCGAGGTATTCACCCGCGCCGTGGCAGCCGCCGGTGCAAGGCCTCAACCACGGCGGGATGCACGAACTCACTTACATCTCCCCCGAGCGAGGCCACCTCACGCACCAAGCTCGAAGAGATGTAACCGTACGGTTCAGCTGTGGTTAAAAACAGGGTATCGGCCTCGGGCACCAGCTTGCGGTTCATGCCGGCCATCTGAAACTCGTGCTCGAAATCGGAGACGGCGCGCAGCCCGCGCAAGATCACGCTGGCCCGGTGCTCGCGCGCCGCATCTGCCAACAGTCCGTCGAAGCTGCAGACCGTTACGTTTTGTACTCCATCAAAAACGGTCTGCGCAAACGCGACCCGCTCGTCCGCCGTGAATACGGTATGTTTTGTGGTGCTCGCGGCTACGGCGACCACCACGCGCTCGAAAAGGCGGCTAGCCCGGATCACGATATCCGTATGGCCGTGGGTAATTGGATCGAAGCTGCCGGGATAAATGGCGGTGATGCGCATGGTAGGCCGTGGATCAATGGGCACGAGCGAGCAGGTAGTCCACGTTCCCCGCGCGAGCGCTGCGTTCTACCTTCCACCGAGCCGGCAAAGAAAGGGTGATACCATGCGGGGTTTCGAGAAACACATAGGCGCCGGGTTGCAGCCATCCCCCCGCTTGCAGCTTGAGCATGCAGGGTTCCCAGAGTCCGTGCGCGAAGGGCGGGTCGATGAAGACGACGTCGAAGGGCCGGCCCGGGCCATCCAAATACGCGAGCACATTCTGGTTGACGATCGTGACCGCTTGCGCGCTCAATCGCCGCGCGGTCTCGGTCAACACTCTTACGACCTTGTGGCCCTGCTCCACCATCGCCACCTCGGGGGCCCCGCGCGAAGCCGCTTCAAACCCCAGTACACCGGTGCCCGCGAAGAGATCCAAGCAACGGCTGCCCGCGATCACGGGCTGGAGCCAATTGAACAGCGTCTCGCGCACGCGATCGCCGCTCGGCCGGAGGGTGGGTACATCGAGCACGGGCAGACGTGTCCGGCGCCATTGGCCACCGATGATCCGGACGCTGCCGGGCGCCTTACTATGGAGTGCCGCTACCATGGAGATGCCGAAGCGGCGGCGGGGGCGCCGCCGGCTGTGCCGATGCGGTCTCGGCGCGTTCCGGCCCGACGATGATCTTAACGAGATTCGCCGGGTGCAGCCGCCGTTGGTAGGCGTCGCGGATGTCACTGAGGCTCACGGCCTTGACCCGGTCTACGTAGGTCTTCAAGTAATCGAGCGGCAGATTATAGAAGCCGATGATCACGAGGTATTCGACGATCTCGCTGTTACTGTCGATCCGCAACGGGAACCCGCCCTGGATATTCTGCTTTGAGGCGTCGAGCTCCGCCGCCGAGGGGCCCGTCTCGATATAGTCCTCTATGGTGTCGACGAGCAGATCGAGCGCCTTGCCCGCCTGCGCATTGCTCGTTTGCAACGCGGCGATAAACGGGCCCGTGACGCGCATGGGGATGAAGTAACTGTAAACGCTATAAGACAGCCCGCGCCGTTCGCGGATGGTTTTATATAAGCGCGATACGAATCCGCCACCGCCCAAGCTGTGATTGCCGACGTACAGCGGGAAGGTGTCCGGATCCAAGCGCGCCATTCCGGGGGCGCCCACCCAGACATGTGTTTGCGTCGATGCGAACGGAACCTTGACCTCCAGGGTTTGGTTTAGAGCCGGCGCTGTCGGCAATGGCGGTGGCTTGGTCCCCGGCGGCAGTTTGGCGGTGAGTCGCTCCGCGATCTCCGCCGCGCGGTCTTGATCGAGATCGCCGACGATCGCGATGATCGCGTTGCGCGCGCTGTAAAAGCGCCGGTAGAACGCCAATACATCCTCGCGCTTTAACGCCAATAACGTCCTCTCGTTCCCTTGAGGCGGCGAGCCATAGGGATGATCTTTATACAGGTTAGAATAAAATGCGTCCTCAGCCTTGGCGCCGGGGTCCTGCTCTCTTTGTTTCAATCCGGTTAGCATCCGCTTGCGCTCACGCTCCAAGGCCGAGGTGGGAAAGTCGGGTGACTGCAAGACCTGCGCGAGCGTGGTGAGCGCTGTCTCTAGGCTTGCTGGCTCCGTGATGCTGCGGAGACTGACCCAGGCCATATCGCGGAGGACGCCGTTGCCGTAGCGGGCGCCGACGTCGTCGAAGCGCTCGCTGATCGTTTGCCCAGAGAGGCCGCTAGCACCTTCCGCCAGCATGGCATTGGTCAAGGCGGCCAATCCCCATTGCGCGCCATCGCGCGCGCTGCCGGCATCGAAGACCACGCGGACATCGGCCATGGGGATCTCGCTGGCCCGGACGAAAAGGACCTTGGCGCCGGAAGCGGTTTGCCAGGACGCGATCCGCGGCCCGGCGGGGCTGGCCTCCGACGCGCACAGCATCAGCAACAGGATGAAGCAACGATTTTTCATAACGCTCCTTCAGCGGTTGCGGGGAGGCTGGATGAGGAGATCGGCTGCATAATCGCGACGGTTAATCCGTCGTCAACAAAATACTTGCGCGCCGCGCTCTGAACCTCCTCGGCCGTCACGGCCTTGATATTGTCGACATACTGATCCTTGAGCCGCCAATCGAGCCCCACCGTTTCCAGGAGGCCGATCTGCATGGCTTGATAGAACATCGAGTCGCGCTCGTAGACATTGTTGGCGATCACCTGGGTCTTTATGCGCCGCAGTTCCGCCGCATCGATGGGCTTGGTCTTGAGGAGCGCGATTTCCTCACGCAACGCCCTTTCCAGTGCCTCTACCGTGCGGCCTTCGGCGGGTGTCGCCTCCAGCACGAAGAGGCTATTCAAGCGATCCGTCAAGCTATATTGGGCGCTGGCCGCGGCCGCGATCTGGCGCTCGCGGACCAGCCGCCGATTCAAGCGCGCACTGTCGCCTCCGCTGAGCACACCCGCGAGCACCTCAAGGGCATACACTTCTTCGCGGCTGACGTGCTCCGACCCACCGATGGCCGTGCGCAGTACCGGGACCTTATAACCCATGAACAAGTAAGGCACCTTGGCGGGTTGCCGGACGGTCGTGCGGCGTATCCCTTTTTGTACCACCTCCGTGCGGGACTTCACGGGCAGCACGCGGGACTTGGGCACCGGCCCGAAGTATTTCTTAGCCAGCGCCGCGACCTCATCGGTGACGATATCGCCCACCACCACGACGACGGCGTTGTTCGGCGCATACCAGCGCCGATACCAAGCGCGGAGATCGCCGGCGCTGAGCTCTTCGATGTCGCTCATCCAACCGATGATCGGCTGCCGGTAGGGACTCGTTTCAAACGAAAGCGCCCGGGCTGTCTCGACAACCAAGGCCTCCGGATTGTCCTCCGTGCGCAACCGCCGCTCTTCCATGACTACCTTGATCTCTTTGCCGAATTCCTGGTCCGACAGCGTCAGTCCTCGCATCCGATCCGCTTCGAGCTCGAAGCTCACGGCGAGGTGCGCTTTGTCCAGCTTTTGGAAGTAGGCGGTGTAATCGATCCCGGTGAAGGCGTTTTCTTCCCCGCCGTGCTCCGAAATAATGCGCGAGAACTCGCCCGGACCGTGCCGCGCCGTGCCTTGGAACATCATGTGCTCAAGCGCGTGCGAGATCCCCGTGATGCCACCGTGCTCATAACTCGATCCGACCTTGTACCACACCTGCGACACCACCACCGGCGCGCGATGATCTTCTTGTACGATGACCTTGAGTCCGTTTTCAAGTGAGAATTCGCGCGCTTCGGCCGCGGCCTGGCTTGACGTCATCGCCATGAACGCCAGGCTCGCGATTGCTAGTTTAAAATTCATTCCCCGCGGTCTCGCCGCGGGGACCCTAGCGATGGGGTTTCCAAAGGGGAGAGGCGCAGCTCTCCCCTTTGGTCGCCCCACGGGGTTCATACCCCGTGGTGGCGAAATCAAATTGAATATCTTCGCCAATGCCTCTCCTTTCGCAGCTTGTTGGAAACGCGACTGCAAAATAGCATACCGTAACCCGCGTAGTTAGCCCAACGCCGCCGGGCTAGGTCTGCCAAGCCGATGGCAAGGGTGGTAGGATGGTCGCCCCCATTCGTGTCTAATCATCTTTCCGGCCGACACATTTATGATCCGACCAAGCGCCTCGCCGCCATGGGCTTTAGAGAAGGCCTAAGACGCACCCGCGAACGGTTCGGCGCGGGCTTCGCGCGGCTCACACACCTGGGCGCGAGCATCGATGCTACGACTTTGGAACAGATTGAAACGCTGCTGCTCGAGGCGGATGTCGGGGTCGAAACCACCGAGCGCATCATCGTTAGCCTCGCGCTGCATGTGAAACGGCGCGAGCTTAGCCGAACGGATCGGCTGTTCCAAGCGTTGCGCGCGGGGCTCCTCGAAAACTTGGCGCCCGTCTCCCGCCCGCTCATCATCCCGCCAAGCCGCCCGAGCCCCTTTGTCCTACTGATGGTGGGTGTCAACGGGACCGGCAAGACCACCACGATTGGAAAGCTGGCTCACCTCTTGCGGACTCAAGGCCGCTCCGTCGCGGTCGCGGCCGCCGATACCTTTCGCGCCGCCGCGGTCGAGCAACTGACCGCCTGGGGCGAGCGCGCGGGGGTCCCGGTCACGGGGAAGGCGGGGGGGAGCGATCCGGCCGCCGTCGCCTTCGAGGCCCTTGAAAACGCGACGGCGCGCGGCACGGAGGTTTTGATTGTTGATACCGCCGGCCGCTTGCATACGCAACAAAACCTCATGGACCAATTGAGAAAAATTCGCCGGGTGCTGGCCAAAATCGATGCCGAAGCGCCGCACGAAACGATGCTGGTGGTCGATGCGACCACCGGTCAAAACGCGCTCAATCAAGGCGCTCGGTTTCATGACGCGGTAACGCTGAGCGGCGTTACCTTGACCAAGCTCGACGGGACGGCGCGCGGAGGGATCGTCTTTGCCTTGGCGGAACGCCTCAAGATCCCGATCCGATTTATCGGGCTGGGTGAAAAAATCGATGACCTCAAGGAATTCGATCCTGCGGAGTTCGTCGATGCCTTATTAGATGGCCCCACGAGTGACCATTGAGTCCTCGCTGTGAGCGCGCCGCTGCGGGAACCTATGGTTGAAATAGCACTCTTAGCCCAGGAGTGCTAAACTAGCCAACGTGAAACAGGGAGAATAGCTTCGATGACCCAAGCCTTGGAATTACCGCTTACGCTGCCCACGGGCTCGCTTGCGACCTACATCAATTCCGTCAATCGAATACCGATGCTGAGCGCCGCCGAGGAGCAGGAACTGGCGCTGCGATATCGCCACGAAGATGATTTAGACGCCGCCCGCCGATTGGTCATGTCGCATCTACGCTTTGTGGTGCGCGTGGCGCGCGGGTACAACGGCTACGGCTTGGCGCAGGCGGATCTGATCCAGGAAGGCAATATCGGTCTCATGAAGGCCGTCAAGCGTTTTGACCCGGCCGTCGGCGTACGGTTAGTATCCTTCGCCGTGCACTGGATCCGCGCCGAGATGCATGAGTTCATCTTGCGCAACTGGCGCATCGTCAAAGTCGCCACCACCAAGGCCCAGCGTAAGCTATTCTTCAACCTGCGCAACGCCAAGAAACGCCTCGGGTGGATGAGCCAAGAGGAAGTGCAAGACGTGGCGAGGGATCTCGGGGTGCATCCACGGACCGTCGTGGAGATGGAAGAGCGCCTCAACGCCTACGATACGTCCTATGATCACGCCAACGATGAGGATGCTGCGGCGCCCGCGAATTATCTGGAGGATCGGCGCTTTGAGCCCCAGGCGCTGGCCGAAAATGACGAGATGCATCACGATCGGGAACAGCTCCTGAATACCGCGCTGGCTACCCTTGACCAACGCAGCCGGGACATTGTGACCCGGCGGTGGTTGCAAGAGGGCAAATGCACACTCCACGATCTCGCGCGCGAGTACGCGGTCTCGGCGGAACGGATCCGGCAGCTCGAGCAGTCCGCCTTCAAAAAACTGCGCTTGACGCTCGACGCCACGCCATTGCTCCCCGCGCCGAGTCAGTGATCCGCCGGGCGTTGGCGCACGCGCGACACCAGGTCGCGAAATAGTGTTCCTGCGGTTCGCTGTAGCGCCGGGGCCGGTCTAAAGGAGGGCATGGATGGTCGCCACGCGGTCGGCCAGGAGCAACAAGAACAGCCCCGCCAGATAGGCGATCGAAAAGGTAAAGGTCTTCATTGCCCAACGGTCGGTAGGATCGCGTTGCATGCGCACGACGTGATACAGGAAGAGCGCATCGAGAACCACGGCGCCCATAAGATAAAGCACTCCACTCATATACGTTGCGAAGGGTAGTAAGCTCACCACGGATAAAATCACGGTGTAAAGAAAGATCTGCAGGCGTGTGTAGTCGACTCCGTGGGTAATGGGCAGCATCGGGATGTCTGCGCGCGCGTAGTCGTGGCGGCGGTAAATGGCCAGCGACCAGAAGTGCGGCGGTGTCCAGGCGAAGATGATTAGAAACAACAACAAGGCATGGGGATCGATGGTGCCGGTCATCGCAACCCAGCCTAGGACCGGAGGCGCCGCCCCGGCCGCCCCGCCGATAACGATGTTTTGCGGTGTCGCTCGCTTCAGGTACAGTGTGTACACCACAGCATAGCCGATCAGAGATACTGCCGTTAAGATCGCCGTCAACACGTTGACATAGGCGATCAATAGCGTCATCGACGCCGCACTCATAACCGCTGCGAAGATCAGCGCGTGAGACTTGTCGACGGATCCCTGCGGAAGCGGTCTATGCTGGGTCCGGATCATCAATGCGTCGATTCGATGATCAGCCACGTGATTGATAACCGCGGCCGCGGCAGCCGCCAATGCGATTCCGGCCGTACCGCAAATCAAGGGTTGGAGCGCAAGCGATGGCGCGAGCAGCATGCCGACGACAGCCGTAAGCATGATCAACGCAACTACGCGCGGCTTGCACAGATCAACATACGATCGCCACGAGGCCGTGGACTGAAGCTCTAGGGTGCCGAACATATTCCCAGGCGTGAGCGGTTCGGATTAACCGTCAGGAGCGCTATCACTCAGTCGTAGCCGTGGACTTGAAGTCCGAACGCCGACCGGGGCCGCCGGAATCAATCCGATCACTTCGCACCGCCAATGCCTGGTTGGCTACTTGTTAGCGCGATCATCGAGCATTCTGACTTGTCGCCAGCAACGGCCAGGCAAGATCCTTGTCGGCGATTTCGGTAACCGGAATTGGCCATTTAACATCGAGCGTAGGGTCATCATAACGCAAACCATGCTGGCAAGCAGGGACATAAGAGCTACCCATCTGATAAAAGACCTCAGTGTCGTCGATTAAAGTCTGAAATCCATGTGCGAACATCCCGGGGACGTATAACATGCGTCGATTTTCCGAAGTTAATTCTACATAACAGTGGCCTAGATAGGTGGAAGAGTCGGGACGCAGATCGACGATGACATCGAAGATCGCACCCGCAGTGCAGCGGACTAGCTTCGTCTCGCTCGCGGGAGAGGCCTGATAGTGCAACCCACGTAAGGTCCCTCTTTTAAAGTTCAACGATAGATTGCATTGCGCAACGAAAACGTTTAGACCGTGGGCTTTAAATTCTTCGACGCAAAAGGTCCTCGCAAAAAGGCCCCGCGAATCGACTCTCGGTTCCGGTTCGATCACGTATGCCCCTTTCAATGCTGTTTCGAAAAAGAGCATCCTGGTAACCGCCTTGTTCTAATTCCCACAGTGTAGAGGTATTCCCACGACGTGATGAGCGCTAGCCGTGGTCCGTTGCTTTTCGTCAACCGGCTTGGCCAGAAAATTTCTGATTTCAACAGCCACGTGATCGAGGTGTCGCCACCAGCGGAGTACCTGGGCTCCGGCAAACCCGCCTGGAGAATTGGATATCGCGTAGGCTAAAGGGACTTTAGGCTTCAGCATCATTATGATCCTGAAGGGTTTACGTAGATGAGCGGGATCCTGCCGGCGATGTGACAGGTAATTTCGTACGGAATCGTCTCGCTAAGACTGGCGATATCCCAAGCCGTGATCCATTCAGCGCCGTCTTGCCCCATCAACGTGACGCTGTCACCCTCCTTTACCTCGTCATCCATCCCAACGTCCACCATGATCATATCCATACAGACCGTTCCAACGAGAGGATAGCGTCGGCCTTTGATCAGCACGTGACCCTTCCCGGTCAGTAACCGCGAGAATCCGTCCGCGTAACCGGCCAGAACTGTAGCGATCCGCGTTGTTTCTGGGACATAGTGGCGGTTATATGAAATGGAGGCGCCAGCCTCGACCGTCTTGAGGAAATTCACTGTGGACACCAGTGACATGACCGGACGTAGTCCGCGCGCATCCATACCCTCGCCCGGTGCGTAGCCATATAACATGATACCGGCGCGGACCATATCGAAGTGGGCTTCTGGAAGCGTCATGATGGCACCGCTATTGGCAAAATGACGGAGCGGAACTTTTACGCCCTCGCGATCAAGGTTCTCGAGGACAGCGTGAAAGTGGCCAAGCTGCTCGCGCGCGAAGGTTTGATCAGGGTCTCCGGAGGTGGCGAAATGGCTAAAGACGCTACCGATAGCGACATTCCGAAGCCTCGCGATCTCTACGATTTCTTTTGCAGCCGCTACGTGATGCATCCCGATTCCTCCCATTCCCGTATCAACTTTGACATGGAGGACCACCCGCCTTCCAAGTTTCGCCGCGACCTTATCCAACTCCCGCGCATTCGGGAGCGACGAAACGGTGAGCTCGAGTCCCTCCGAAATGGCGACCTCCGCTCTCTCGCCTCTAACGATTTCGAGAAGCAGGATGTGCTGCCTAAAGCCAGCCCTGCGCAATACCAGTCCCTCTTCCACACGAGCGATCCCGAAAAACTCAACTCCGGAAACCGCGGCTTCTCTGGCAATCTCGAGGAGTCCATGCCCGTATGCGTTTGCTTTAAGCATGGCGAGGATGAGTGTGCCGGGAGAATTACAGGATTTGACAATGTTTATATTGTGTCGAAGTGCGGCGAGATCGATAATCGCACGGGTGGGCGCCATAATCGCGTTAGCCGGTGCTAAAATCATTAAGGCGTTGGTGTGCGGACTCAAGTACGTGGGCAACAACCGTCAATGGCCAGGCCGACCAATCACTTTTCGATCCCGCCAATTTTCATGGTCTCGCGGTTACGCGCCGTCCGCATGATCGCGTCGAGTGCTATATCGCCCACAGCGATTTCCTTTAAATGGGTATGGACTTATGGTCAGGACAGGTATCTCGCCACCGACAAACCCACGGTGCTGACTACGAATCGCGGAAACGCACTGTCTATGCCCACCTCCATAGAAGACCCCCGAGGAGGGCAGGCGTAGATCGCTTTCTTTACCAGACTTTCCAAGGGGGGGCCCCGCTTTGCCAAGCCTGCTCTAGTACGTGTTTATCCCTCAACGTATCCAAACAGTGCCAAAAGCCCGGGTGACGGTAAGCCGACAATTGTCCTTCATGGGCTAAGGCGGTCAGCGGTTCTTGTTCCCAGACGGTCGAATCATCGGTGATTAGATCCAAGACTTGCGGTTCCAGTACAAAGAAACCGCCGTTGATCCACGCTCCATCACCTTTCGGCTTTTCCCGGAAGCTTCCAATCTTTGTATCGCATTCGTCAAGTTTAAACGCACCAAACCGGCCTTCCATCTGTACAGCGGTGAGTGTAGCTAAGGTCGCCTGCCGACGATGAAAGGCTACAAGCTCACGAATGTTCACGTCGCTAACACCATCTCCGTAGGTAAGGCAGAACGTTTCGTTCTCGATATAATCGCGTACCCGCTTAATTCGGCCTCCAGTCATTACGTCAACACCTGTATCGACGAGTGTGACTATCCACGGTTCGGCACTGCTTTGACGAACCTTCATTGAATTATTACGTATATCGAAAGTTACATCGGAGTAATGCAGGTAATAGTTTGTGAAAAACTCCTTGATCACGTGTCCTTTGTAGCCGCAGCAGATGATAAATTCGTTGATACCGTGGGCGGAATAGATCTTCATGACGTGCCATAGTATGGGCCGGCCTCCAATCTCCACCATCGGCTTAGGCCTTATGCTGCTTTCCTCGCTGATCCTGGTGCCAAATCCACCTGCGAGTATCACTGCTTTCATTTAACAATCTCTCCTCAGTCATCTTAGTACGATGCGTCTCGTTACACCGGCCGTGACAACGATAAGTGGCAGGCTATCTATTCGTCTCTTTCTCCTCGTGAGCCGTTTAGGCCATAGCAGCGGTCTTTTGGGCGGACCGTGGACGTAACGAGTCATCCAGCATACCGTCCGCGATTAATTTTGTTACGTGAGAAATGCGCTTGAATTTCTCCCCCTCAAAATCTTCGATCGTCAAGCCTGCATTGTTATATGCCAGATACAATTGCTCGGCCCCCTGGCGGGCTGTCCATTGAGGTTTATAACCGTGTAAAGTTTTTGCAATCTTGGTGCAATCGACTCGGTAGCAACGCAAATCGGGACTCGCATCGGGCGCATATTCGATACGGCAATTCGGCACTATATCTTTTACGATTTCTGCAAGGTCGCGAATTTGGTAATTCTCCGACGTCGCGCCTATATTGAATGCCTCATTGTGTATCAGTCCGCGCGGCGCAGTTAAAATGCTCGCATATGCCCGCGCTATGTCCTCCACGTGTACGATGGGCCGCCAAGGTGTTCCATCGCTTTTCATATATACGCGACCTGAAGTATATGCCCAGGCGGTTAGATTATTTAAGACGAGGTCGAAGCGTAAGCGGGGCGAGAGACCATAGGCTGTAGAGGCCCGCAAGAAGGTCGGACTAAAGGTGTTATCCGCAAGCTTAGAGACGGCTTTTTCCACGTTAACTTTGGATAAGCCATAAGGTGTTACAGGGTTAAACGAAGCTATTTCCGTTAGAAAATCGCTACCGGCGGCACCGTAGTTACTGCAAGACGAAGCAAACAGGAATCTACGAACGCCGACTTCTTTCGCGAGTGTGGCGAGGCGTATGGATGCCTTCTCATTAATTTCCTCCGTTAAGCTTGGTTTGTAATCTCCCAGGGGATCATTGGACAATCCGGCCAGGTGAATAATCGCATCAAACCCTACGAGATCGGTTTTATTGACATCGCGGATGTCCTTTTTTAAATGCGGTACATCGGCTAGCGTTCCCGTAAAGGTGCAGCGTTCGAATAAGTCGCTGTCTAGTCCGACGACCTCATGTTCTTCAGAGAGAAGCATCGGTACGACCACGCTGCCAATGTAGCCACAATGTCCAGTCACTAAAACACGCATATTTCAACTCCCTGGACGATTTCAAAGCCCAGCGTGAATGTTTCCGATATCCGGCTGCAACACGGATCTCTCCTGCAATCTTCAGTCACTACGGAGGGTATTAATAGGCGTTCTTTCCGAGAAAGACTATGATCATCGTAGTAAGGATAATTTTCAGATCGAAATACGGTGACCACGATCGGATATAGTCAAGATCAAATTGTAGGCGCATTTGCATTTTATCGATGGTATCTGTCTCGCCACGCAGGCCGTTAATCTGTGCCCAACCGGTGATGCCAGGTTTTACTTTGTGCCGTAACATATAACCTTGCAGCAAGGAGCGGTATTCTTCATTGTGGGCTACGGCATGTGGACGTGGGCCGACGATGGACATTTGACCTTGCAAGACGTTAATGAATTGCGGCAACTCATCCATCGACGTTCTGCGCAAGAAGCGACCCAACTTGGTGACGCGCGGATCGTTTTCTTTGGCCTGATTTACGCTCGCTCCGTTCTCACAAACGGTCATTGTTCGAAACTTCAAAACGTCTATCTTTTCCCCATTGATGCCATAACGGAGTTGCTTGAAAAGGATCGGGCCTGGAGAGGAAAGCCTGATGCCTATAGCGATAAACACCATTGGAATCGCAGCAACGACTAAACAAATGCCAGCGACAATAATATCTTCCATGCGCTTAAATACGCCGTCTACGCCATCGAACGGCGTATCATGAATGCTCACAGCCGGGATTCCATCCAGGCTCATCCAACGAGCACGCAACAGATCGAACGTAAAAAAGTCTGGCACTACGTAAACCGATGCTGTAGTGTCTGCGAGCTTATAAATTAGATCCTTTACCCGCTGTTCGGCACGTAACGGCGAAACAACGTAGATTACGTCTACCAGCCCTGTGCGTGCATCCTGCAGTAAGTTATCGAAACCACCCCGAATAGGAGCCAGGTTTGTGTTAACACCGAGCGTTCTACCATTATTCGGCTGCCTATCGTCGTAAAACCCCGACAATTCCATGCCAAGATCTGGCCTGCCATGAATTACATGGGCCACCCGACCCGCTAATTCACTTAATCCTACGATCGCGACCTTGCGATAGTTGTATCCTAATGCCCGAACGTAGCGTAGGAGAATACGCAAACTACAACGTATTCCGACTAGGAATACAGGCACGAGGGCAACCCAGGTTAATATTATTCGCCGGGAGTACTCAGTTGATTTATGCGTGAGATAGGCCAGGAGCAACAGGCTCACAACGGAATGCAGCCATGCCTTTAAAACCTGGATCGTCTCTTCACGTAATAGAATGCCACGCCGAGAGCTATAGAGGCCGTTATTTTGTGAGAACCATAGAAAGAAGGCTACTGCGCAAATGGCTACCCAATTATATTGGACTGGCCACAGCACCCCATAAATCGAACAGGAAGCCCATAAGCTCCCGGCGATAATAGCTCCATCTATGACGCGGAGCATCGCTGTCAACGTGGATTGATCCGGACGAATCGATCCGCGAGAACCCCTTAGGTTATCCATGTACTGAACGCTATTCATTGCGCATCTCTCCTTTGATAATCCGTTGATAATCCTTAACTTGCCATATGCTCGGCCAGCATCCTGTGACGTGGTACGTGTACCGTACAAGTCTTTCAGGGATCTAGTCTTTTCGTGTTCTACTTCTCGTTTTTTGGTTCCTTAGTACCTTTCAAGTTCGAACTTTCGATCTGTGGGCTCACACCGTCTCGTGTCTATAGTACTCTCTATTCGAGTAACTATCCTTACTATCGGAGCGGTGTTGCTCCGAATAAATCGGCCCCGGCATCGTTTTTGCGCCGTTAGGGGATTGCCCATAAGTGCTAACGGCTACAACTTATTGCGCGAGGTATTTGTAGTCCACTCTTGACATCTGAACCCGCTCTAGTATGTTTAGTGCCTAGGATAGTGGATCTGCTGTCCTTGGAAGGCGGGCAAGAAGGTTTATCATTGCGCTCCGCATTATTGAAAAACGGCCGTCAGCGCCTCGTATGGAGATGGTAAGAACATGGAAAGCACAAAACGCACCCACACGGCAGTCTGCAGTCCCAAGCGGAATCATACGAATCGCACGCATGAGAAGGCTATATACTTTTTGGCGAGGGTATTGCGGTAGTGTTTTATCCGGGCACATGCCCACTACAAAAGGAAATTGATGGTTGCCAAAGAAAGCAAGGCCTTCGGAATCAATTCGTGATAAGAGCAGCGGGATAGCATAAAAGTTCGAGAATAGAGGCAGTTATGACGGAATCAACAGGACATAGCTTGCAGGAAGATGACCTGCCAAAGGCACAGAAACACCGTTCTCTACTCCGAGCGATTATCAAATCGATAGCACGGATCCCGGAAGACGATAACACGCGTGAGGCTGAGGAGCTTCGTTCCCTGCGCCGATCTCTTACGGAATCAATCGAAGATCTCCCGCAAGAGGATGGCACGCCAGAGAATAAAGACCCCGGCGAACACCAACTGCCCTATTCCAACCTGAAGAACGAACACCGCCTGCTGGCGGAGATTGAGCGCTGCACGAATGCGGGTCAGATCGTGGAAATACTTGATAAAGAAGGTGTTTTACCTATACAAGGCGGGCGCTGGCGGCGCCAGCATGGCAGCGCCAAAGAGGTTGGTTCAAAGAGCTCGATCATAGAAGCGTTTATGCATGAGATCACGGATGCCTTTGTGACCGAATCAATAGAGCATACTCCGCGAGCGGATAATGCGCCCGTAGCTACGGCATCTCGTTCCCTGCTCCGATCTCTTGCCGAAACAATAGAGCGTATCCGGGGCCAAGCTCTAAGACCAGGGGCTAACGAACTGCATTCTCTGCTCCAAGCCCTTGAAGACTCAATAGAGGATTTCCCGCAAGACGATGGCGCTCCGGAGGGGGGACACGAGCTTCGCTATTTCGACGCCGAACGTGAACGCCGGATTCTTAAGCAGATAGGGCGTTGCAATAGTGTTCCTCAAATCCTGGAGATCTTCGATCGGGAAGGCATTTCCACTGCAAAAATTTCGGCCTGGCGTCGCCGACGGGTGAAGAGTGGCGAACTACATGTAAAGCGCCGGCGCGAAGATAAGGACATGAGCGGTATTACTACCATAAACAATCCCGGATCGTCGTTAATCAAAAACCCCGGGCGGCCCTTGATGATGTCCAATGAAGCGGCATCTGGTGAGGCACTTGTTAGCGCGAGCTCGTCAATCTCGTTAGCAGACTTTTTTTCTACACTACGGCGGCGAAAATGGATACTGATGGGTGTCGTAGGCGCATTGTTGGCATTAACGACCGTGGTTTTATTCATGTTGACGCCACAATACGAGGCTGAAGCAGCGATCATGGTTGACGGTCAGGAACGCGTAAACATCGGGCTCCCGGAAGTGATGCCGAATCTGCCTATGGATTCCGAGACTATTGCCAGCGAAATCGAAGTCCTTCTCGGACGTAGCATGGCAGGCAAAGTCGTAGATCAGCTGAAACTAGAGCAAGACCCAGAATTTAACGCCGAATTGCAATCGAAAACAGAATTCGCCGAGTTTATCGAGCAACTGAAGCAAACAGTGACAGAAATGTTTAGCTCTCCGGAAGAAGACGTGGAGTCCGATGCGCAACGTCAAGCGCGTGAGCGAGCAGCGGTTATTGATACCTTTCTAGGACAACTCAGCGTCGCTCCGAAGGGGCGATCGCGGGTAATCACTGTGAAATTTGCGTCAGAGGGCGCCGAAAAGGCTTCCAATATAGCAAACGCTGTTGCCGACCTATATATTGGTGCGCGGATCGAAAACAAGCTCGGGGCGGCCCAACAAACGACCGAGTGGCTGGACGAGCGTATTGCCGCAGTACGTAAGCAAGTTGAGGACTCCGAGAAGGCAGTCGAAAAATACCGCCGGGAGTCCGGTTTAATCCAAGGCCGCGACGGGACGTTGGTGGCGCAAGAGATCTCTGAGTTAAACACACAGTTAGTCCAGGCACGAGCGGAGAGAGCGGCCGCTCAGGCGCGCCTCAGAGAGCAAAGACGAGGGTTAGCTGCGGCGGACGGTAGCGCCGATTCTATTTCAGAAGTACTCGGATCTGGTTTGATCCAGGGGCTCAGAGGACAAGAAACAGAGCTAGCCCGCAAGTCTGCCGAGCTTTCCGAGGATCTCGGGGAAAGACATCCTACCATGCTGCAGCTACAAGCTGAAAGGCGCGATTTACAAACCAGGATAGAGGCGGAAATCGGTAAGGTTTATAGAGAGTTGCAGCACGAGGCTGATATTGCTAGCGCCCGCGAATATGCGTTTCAGTCACGACTAAGAGAGCTTGAGAAGCAGGTGGCAAAGTCCAACGAAAGCGATGTTCAATTACGAGCATTGCAAGCGGAAGCCGATGCGAATAAGGTGCTCTTAGAGACCTTCTTGACGCGCACAAAGGAATCGAATTCGCAAGAATATCTTGGGGCACGGCAGGCTGATGCGCATGTCATCTCCTATGCAGATGTGCCCATCAAACCGACTCATCCGAGAAAAAAATTAATGCTTGCTCTGGCCTTCGTCGTTTCGCTGTTTATCGCGTTTACTGTTGTATACGTCATCGAGGAGCTGGACCCAGGCTTTCGGAGTAGCGAACAGATTGAACGTGCCGTCGGATTGCCAGCTCTTGGTTCGATCCCCAAGTTCGGTGGATTTGGCAATTTTGGAAAAAAACTAGAATCATATATTCTCAAACAGCCCCGATCGGCAATCACCGAGTCGTTCCACGCGCTTTACACGAGTATTCGTTTCAGTAAGGGAGGCGTGCCGCCAAGAACCGTTCTTATCGCTTCGTCATTGCCACTGGAAGGTAAGACAACAATAGCTTTGTGCTTAGCGAGACTGTGGGCACTCACTGGGCAACAGGTGCTTATTGTCGACGCCGACCTTAGAACTCCGAAAATTCACAGCACCTTAGGCATGAAACGCGAACCGGGTCTTATCGAGATCTTGGACGACGAAGTATCTTTTGACGACGCAATCCGAACAGACGAAGCATCTGGCGCCTGTGTGATATGTGCCGGACGCCCTGTCACGAACCCGAATTACTATATCAATTCTGAGCGGTTAGACGTTTTACTCGACCAGTTGGCAAGCAAATTCGACTTAGTAATTCTAGATTCGCCGCCGGTGATGGCCGTCACGGATACACGCGTTCTTGCAACAAAAGTTGATACCACCGTGTACATAGCAAAATGGGCCTCGACACGCCGAGAAATCGTTAAGTATGGAATAAAGCTGATCGCCAGCGCCGGAGGGCGCATCAGTGGAGTTGTGTTGTCGATGGTCGATTCAAAAATCCACGCGGCTTCAAGGTTCCCGGATGCAGCTGCCTATTATACGAGCCTAAATAAATACTATATGAAGCTCCCTAAGCATACCCAGCTATCGTGACAATTTTGATCACACCAAATCGGTTTTGCCACGCATTCAAAAGAGGAGTAACTGATAACAGCAATTAGCGCGTTATCAATGACAACTAAACTTCGTTGCTAAGGTAAAGATGCCTTAGGCACTTGGATTTAGGGGGGAGTGGACCTGTGCCGAGCAAAGTGCAAGGCCGGCGGGCAAGAAACGAGCTCTACTCGCTGAGGGTCTGATCAAACCCGCTTCCCCCTCAGGAGGTGGTATCAGTCGCGATCGAGAGCCCGTGGCGCAGCAGCCAATATCTCGATGCCCGCCGCGCGCAGAAGCTCCGCGGTTTCATGAAGGGGCAGGCCCATCACCCCGGAATAGCTGCCTTCGATACGTTCGATGAAGGCCGCTGCCAGTCCCTGAATCGCATAGGCTCCGGCTTTACCGAAGGGCTCGCCGGTGTGGCGACGTAAGCCTCGCGCTCCCACGCTGCAATCGCGCGCAGGTACGCGCGGGTCACGCTGACACGGCAGCGGTGGCTCGCGCCGGGCGGTTCCACGAGCGCCACCGCCGTATAGACATCGTGGTAACGGCCCGATAATGCGGCCAGCATGTTCACCGCGTCGCTTGGGTCGCCGGGCTTACCGAGGATCGCGCCTTCGATGACCACCGCCGTATCGACGCCAAGCACGGGGAGCGGATCGCTTTGGGCTATGGAGCGCCAGCCGGCCTGGGCTTTTTCGAGCGCCAGGCGCTCTACGTAGCACGCAGGTGTCTCGGCGCCATTCCAGGTCTCGTCGATGGCCGCCGAAATCGTGACGAATGCAACGCCAAGCTGCCCGAGGAGCGCCTGGCGGCGGGGCGATTCGGAGTTCAGATAGAGCGCGGCGCGCACGCTGC
>JBIMKD010000203.1:0-20896 GCA_043673815.1 Chromatiales bacterium | reverse complement strand
GCATGGTCTCTTTCATAACCAGATCCAGCGTCTCTGGTATGCTGGCCCGATGTTTCGCCACGAGCGTCCGCAAAAAGGGCGCTACCGCCAATTTCACCAGGTCGGTGCCGAAGCTTACGGCATGCTGGGCCCGGATATCGATGCCGAGATCATCTGCCTCGGTGCGCGCCTCTGGAGGAAGCTCAGGCTCGCGGACATCCGGCTCGAGATTAATACCTTGGGTGATCGCGAGGCGCGGGCAAGCTACCGGCAAGCCCTGTTCGATTACTTTTCCCCGCACGTGGATGAAATCGACGAAGACAGCAAGAACAGACTCCGCGGAAACCCTCTGCGCTTGCTCGACAGCAGACATCCCGCGATGCAGGATCTCATCCGCCGGGCGCCGAGCTTGATCGGCTACCTCAATTCCGAATCCGAACGCCATTTCACCGAGCTCCGTGGTTTACTCGACGCCGTCGGTATCCAATACAGCGTGAATCCGCGCCTGGTGCGCGGGCTCGATTACTACAACCGGACGGTGTTCGAATGGGTCACGCAGCGCCTCGGCGCGCAGGGTACGATTTGCGCCGGAGGACGTTATGATGGCCTGGTAGAAGAGTTTGGCGGCCGCCCTACGCCGGCAATCGGATTTGCGCTTGGCCTCGAACGCATCGTGGCGTTACTCGAACAAAAGGGCACGCCGGAGGCCGCGCGGCCGCATGTCTACGTGATTGCCGTGGGGGAGGAGGCAGCCGCGGCGGCCTTGCGGCTTGCGGAATCCGTGCGGGAAGCCTGGCCGGGGCTGCGGCTGATCACCAACTGCGGCGGCGGTAGCTTTAAGAGCCAGTTTCGGCGCGCCGACAAGAGCCAGGCGCATGTCGCCCTGATCCTAGGGGCGGAAGAAGTCCGCCAGTGCACCGTCGGGATCAAAGCCTTGGAGAAAGAAGGCGAACAAGTGACAGTTGCGCAACGAGATCTTCAAGGTTGCTTAGGGGAACTTCTGGCGCGGCGTGGTATCGTAGTTGGGCCGGTAAATTAGGCCTGCTGGCACGATCGCATCATCAACCCTGGCCTGTGGAGATCGACGTGGACCCCTACGCATCCGAAAAAGAACAGATTGAGCTTATCAAAGATTGGTGGAAGAGGAACGGAAAGCCGATCATCGGCGGTCTTTGCATCGGTCTGGGAGCAGTCTACGGGTGGCGGGCCTGGCAGTCTCAGGTGAACACCCGAGCGGATGAGGCTTCAGTGGAATACGAAAAGTTGTTAACCCACGTTGCCGAGCATCGGGCCGAATCCGCCAGCCGAGCCGCGCACAGGCTCGTCGAGAGCCACCAGGACAGCCAATACGCGGCGTTTGCCGCGCTCATGCTGGCCCGCTTAGCGGTCGAGGCTGGTGATGTCGCCAAGGCGAGGAACCATCTGCGGTGGGTTTTGGATCACGCCGGGAAGACCGAGTTGGAGCGAATAGCGCGTCTGCGCTTAGCGCGCCTTTACCTTGAGGAGGGAAAAGGCGCCCAGGCCGCAAGCGTGCTGGAAGGGCGGGGTAGGGCAGCCGATTCGGTCCTCCATAAGGAGACCGAAGGCGATATCCTTCTTGCTCAGGGCAAGATTGAAGCGGCGCGCAAAGCCTATCAAGAGGCGCTGGCGGCCGCCGGCACCGCGGGTTCGGACCCGTCGTTCGTGCAAATGAAGCTCGATGAGATCGGTGAAGCCGAGGCGTCGCGGCCTTAAGAGCTTGCTGGTTGCCGGCGTGATCGCGGTCCAGTTGCATGGGTGCGGGCTCGGGACCTACGTTTCCGACTTCATGGCCGGCGAGGAGAATACCACGCCTCCCGCGCCCTTGACCGAATTCGAGCCGATTACCGAGGTCGAGGAACTCTGGTCGGTCGATATCGGAGCAGGGACCGACGAGCACTATCTTAAGCTTGCCCCCGCGGTCGCGGGCGAAACGGTCTTTATTGCCGATCGCGACGGCGAGGTCTATGCGGTCGATATCAATAGCGGCGATACGCTGTGGGAGCAGGATACCGGCGTACCGGTATCGGGGGGGCCCGGGATCGCCGAGGAGATGGTCTTGCTCGGGACCCAGGACGGTGAGGTGCTGGCCCTATCGCGGTCGGAGGGAGCGCTGGTTTGGACCGCTTCGGTGTCGAGCGAAGTGTTATCTCCTCCGGCCGGGGAGGAAGGTATCGTTGTCGCTCGCACGGTGGACGGAAAGCTATTCGGCATCGACGCAGCCAACGGGAAGCGGCTGTGGACCTACGATCGGCAAGTGCCGGTCCTGACGCTACGCGGGACCAGCGCCCCCATTTTGGTGGCGGGGCTTTGCATCGCCGGCTTCGACAGCGGCGCGCTGGTTGCCCTCGAGATCGCTACCGGTAAGGTCGCCTGGGAGATACAGATCGCCCAGCCGCGAGGCCGATCCGACCTCGAACGCATGGTCGATGTGGATGCGGATCTGCTGGTTTTCCGCGATACGCTCTACGTAGCCACCTACCGCGGACGGGTGGCCGCGGTATCGATCGAGAGCGGTCGCGTCGAGTGGGACCAGGAGCATTCTTCGTATGCCGGAATGGGGGTGGACGCCGATAACCTCTACCTCTCCGATGATGAGAGCATCGTGTGGGCGCTGGATCGCTTTTCCGGCAGCTCCGTATGGCGGCAGAAAAAATTGCGCGGCCGCGCGGCGACGGCACCGGCGAGTGCCGGGGACTATGTAGTGGTCGGTGATTTGGAAGGATACCTGCACTGGATGCGGAGCGACACCGGCAGGCTCGCCGCCAGGGTACAAGTCGACGATGCGGCGATCATCGTGCCCCCGTTGGTAGTCAACGCCACTGTCATTGCGTATAGTTCCTCCGGCACCTTGAGCGCCTATCGCGCGCCGGGTCCGAGTAGATGAGACCGGTCATCGCCATCATGGGCCGTCCCAACGTGGGAAAATCCACGTTGTTTAACCGCCTCACGCGTAGCCGCGACGCACTGGTCGCGGATACCCCCGGGCTGACGCGCGATCGGATCTACGGGGCCGCGATCCACCGAGGCCGCGCCTACCTAGCGGTCGATACGGGCGGACTTCGCGACGATCCGCGCGGCCTCGGCGGGCTCGTCACCGAACAATCGTTGCGCGCCGTACAGGAGGCCGATCTGGTCTTGTTCGTGGTCGATGCCCGGGAAGGACTGACCGGCCGCGACGAGTCGATCGCGCGCCGCTTACGATCGCTCGGACGGCCGATCCAGGTCGTGGTCAATAAAGCCGAGGCCATCGAGGATGACAGCGCCATCGCGGAGTTTCATAGCTTGGGGCTCGGGCAGCCGGTTGCGGTATCGAGCGCCCACGGCCAAGGGATGGACCTACTCCTCGATCTCGCCTTCGAGGCCTTACCGCGGGCCGAGACGGCCGTCGATGACGACGCTCCGCATTTACCAGGGATAAAGATCGCCGTGGTGGGCCGGCCCAATGTGGGCAAATCGACGCTGGTCAACCGCATCCTCGGCGAGGACCGGGTGCTGGTTTACGATCAACCGGGCACGACCCGCGACAGCGTCTTCGCCCCTTTCCGGCGCCACCAAAAAGACTACGTACTCATCGACACCGCAGGGATCCGCCGCCGCGCCAGGATCTCGGAGGCGATTGAGCAGTTCAGCGTCATCAAGACGCTGCGGGCTATCGAACGCGCGCACGTCGTCGTTTTGGTCATTGACGCCACGGAGTCGGTCACGGAGCAAGACGCCGCGCTGCTCGGCATGATTGTCGACAGCGGCCGCAGTCTCGTCATCGCGATCAATAAATGGGACGGGCTCGGCCCCGACCAACGCGCGCACATAAAAAAGGAAGCCGATCGCCGTTTGCGGTTTCTCGATTATGCGGCGATCCACACGATCTCGGCGCGGCACGGGAGCGGTGTCGGCAATCTGTTCGCCTCTATCGACGAGGCTTACGCTTCGGCGTTCATCGATGTGCCTCCGGCCACGTTAACGCGCATCGTCGAGCAAGCCGTCGCGCTCAATCCACCCCCTTTGATCCACGGGCGGCGCATCAAGTTGCGCTACGCACACTTGGGCGGCCACAACCCGCCCCGGATCCTTATCCACGGCAATCGCGGCGAGCATGTGCCGTCTTCTTACCGCCGTTATCTGGAGCGTTCGATTCGCGAGGCGCTGGGGCTTCAAGGCACACCGCTTTGCATCGAGTTTCGCCAAGGCGATAACCCGTTTAAGAGCAAGCACAATCCGCTCACGCGCCGCCAGACGCTCAAGCGCAAACGGCTGCTCCGCCACGTCCGATCGCATGCATGACGGCCTCACTGAGCGCGCCCGCGCGATCCGGATGGTGATCACCGACTGCGATGGCGTGCTCACCGATAGCGGCGTGTATTACGGCGCAGAGGGCGAGATCCTAAAGCGCTTCAGCATCCGCGACGGTATGGGTGTCGAACGCCTGCGAACGCTGGCCGGCATCGTCACCGGGATTGTTACGGGCGAGCAATCGCCCTCCGTAAAGCGCCGCGCCGAAATGGGTATCGAGGAGTGTCACCTCGGAATCGCGGACAATGCCGCGGCCCTGCAGTCCATTGCGTGCGCAGTAACTTTTGCAGAGCTTCCTTAAGCGCCGTTCTTATCAAACACGTAAATCCAGTCGCGGCCCGCGCAAACCTCCGCGGTATGCCGAAGATAGGGCCGATAGGGTGTGAAAAGCGCTTCCAGGCTGGTTGCGTTGAAGCGGAAGCTCCCATCGTTGAGCCCATCGACGCACGTGCCCCATGAGCAGATGGCCTTCGGCAACGCATATTTCGACTGACTGAAGCTCTTCACCGACTCCGAAACGATCAAGCGCTCAGTGGCCGCCGCAAATAAATGCCCGACCACTTCTTCCACTTTCGGATAGAACTGAAACAGGCTCACCTGACAGATCACGATCTGCGCCACCGGGAGCGGTTCCGCCATCAAATTGAAGTGCCGGAGGTTCCGGCCCCGGCGGCTACCCGCTTTGATGAAGGCCGTGCTTTCATCGAGGCCGCGATAACTTACGGAGGCCGGTAGAAAGGTGCTCAGCGATCCGTCGCCGCAGCAGACATCGAGCACCTCCGCGTCCCGCGGGACCCAGCGCGCGACCTCCTCGAAGCGCTCGCGCCGGTGGACGTGGTAAACCATGGTCATCAATCCGTGGTAGAGAAGGCTGCTCTTATAGAGGAAGGTCATGGCAGTGCTCGATTGTTGTCGTTTGGCCGTCATATTACCGTGCTCGGCACGCAACGACAAATCTTCTAGCGCCACCTGCAGGAATCGCCGCAAGTGCGAGACGGTAGCATTACCGAGGCACTACCCGTTGCGGATTGCCACGGAAGTTCCTATCCTTCGATCTAACCGGCAGGCGTGCCGATGCGGGTTCGAGGAGAATGAGTGCATCCTCGATGAGACCGCCGCTTGCCGCCGTGTACTTTTTGTCCGTTGCCTTAGCGAAGGAAGCCCTATGATCCGTATCGCCCGATCCGTCACTCCCGTCATGCTATCGCTGTTCGTCATGGCTGCCCATGCTCAGCCACCACCGGCCGCATCCGTCCAACCCGAAGCGGCGAAAGAAACGTCACCCTCTTCCTGTATACCTATGAAGGCTAAACCTATGGTCAAGCTCCACACTAATCACGGCCTCATCGTCATTGCGCTCGATGCGGAAAAAGCGCCGATATCCGCGGAAAATTTCCTCGAATACGTCGCAAGCGGCCATTACAACGGTACAATCTTTCACCGCGTTATCAGCGACTTCATGATCCAGGGCGGGGGCTTCACCGAAGACATGTCAGAAAAGTCGGCCAGGGCGCCGATCCAGAACGAGGCCAAGAACGGTCTCAAGAACGATCCATACACCCTCGCAATGGCCCGCACCTCCGATCCGCACTCCGCTTCGTCGCAGTTCTTCATCAATGTCGGGAACAACGGCTTCCTCAACTATCCAGGGCAGGACGGCTGGGGTTACGCAGTCTTCGGCAAGGTGATCGAGGGCATGGACGTGGTGGATAAGATCAAAACGGTGTCGACCGGCGACAAGGCGGGCCATCAAAACGTGCCGACCGATCCGGTCATCATCGAAAAGGCCGAGTGCGCGTGATCCGGAACGGCGGATCCCCGATTTGAAGCTCAGAGCTTGCTTGGCCATCTGCGGGATCAATTCTTAGCGGATTCCTCGCCCTTCGGGCATGCCGCGACGCCGATGACGGCAGCAACGAGCTTCCCGGACCTTGGTCCGACGCTGCGGAGCTTCAGGCCATCGTGGCCTTCGACCGGCTCCTCAAAAGCCTCGAACCCGATCTTCTGGGCGATCATCTGGCACCGCTTTCGCGCTGGCGGGGACCGCGACTTAGATGTAGGGTGGGTGAGCCGCACTGGTTGCGGCGTAACCCACCAACCCGTCGGCCGCAGGCCGACACCTTGGAGTACTGTTTGGAAAGGAGGCCCGCTGCGCGGGCCGAGTCGGTGCGTTACGGCGTAAAAAGCACGCCTAACGCACCCTACATTTCTGGAGTCGATGATCGTTACCTCTCCCTTCGGTAAAGAGAGGATGAGGTGACAAAACAATATCTGTCATTGACCGCTGAAGACGCAAGAGACGTCCATGACCTACGATGCCTTTTTCCGAGAAGCAACCCAACGCGAGGCACCCTATCCGTATCAGCAGTGCCTTGCCTTAGCAGACTGGCCCGAGCTGCTCGATATCCCAACAGGTTTGGGTAAGACCGCAGCCGTGACGCTTGCCTGGGCCTGGAAACGCGGTCTGCGAACCGGCGGTAACCGTGACCGTGAACCTGCCCAGAACATCCCACGACGGCTCGTCTGGTGCCTACCCATGCGGGTCTTGGTGGAACAAACGGCGGACAACGTCAGGGCCTGGTTGTCCCGTCTGGGCTGGCTCGACGAGCCCGGACGCGGCAAGGTCTCCGTGCATCTCCTTATGGGCGGCGAAGACGATCTCAAGTCGTGGGCGGAATGGCCAGAGGAACAAATGGTCTTGATTGGCACCCAGGATATGCTGCTATCGCGTGCATTGATGCGCGGATATAGCATGAGTCGCTATCAGTGGCCGGTGCACTTCGCCTGGCTGCATAACGACGCGATGTGGGTGTTCGATGAAGTTCAATTGATGGGACCAGCCCTGGTGACCAGTGCGCAACTTCAAGCGTTTCGCCGCGATCTCGGTTCGGCCTCAAACAGTCGCAGTCTGTGGGTCTCGGCCACGTTCAAGCCGGAGTGGTTGAAGACCGTGGACTTCGATCCCGCATCACTGAATCCACCGCTACGACTGAACGAAGAAGAAAAGATGATACCCGCGGTTCAGGCGCGGCGTGAGGCAGTCAAGTCACTTGCGCGATGCGAGGTGGCACTCGTCTCGACCAAACCTGGTAAATCCGAGAAAGCCGAGGAAAGTGAGAAGGTCGGCAAGCTTAGTAACGACGACCTCAAGACTTATTACCGAACATTGACCGACCGGGTGCTTGCAGACCATCAGCCCAGCACGACGACGCTTGCCATTCTGAATACGGTCGAGCGCGCACAGGGCCTGTTCGCCGAGCTGGAAGTTCGTTTCGCTCCGCCACAGGCCAGAGGCCGGAAAAAGGCAGTGACGCCGGAGCCCTCTGTTCCGCCCGGCCCTGAACGGCTGCTGATTCACTCCCGTTTCCGCGCCGAAGACCGTCGTGCAAATGAAACGCGTATGCATTCGCCGCCACCCGCCGAAGGCCGCATCCTCATCGCCACCCAAGCCATCGAAGCCGGCGTCGATCTCTCCGCGCGTGTACTGTTCACGGAGCTCGCGCCCTGGGCCTCGCTCGTGCAGCGTTTTGGCCGTTGTAACCGTTACGGCGAGTTCAACGAGAGCAGAGATGCGCGGGTCATCTGGATCGACGTAACGGACGCCAAGCCCTACGCCAGCGAGGAGCTCGATGGCGCGCGGAAGATTCTTGCAAATCCGGATTTCAAGAGCGCCGCGCCTGCCGGTCTCCCACCCATCACCGCCGATGCACCACTGCACCCAGTGCTCCGGCGCAAGGATTTTCTCGACCTGTTCAACACCGATCCTGACCTTTCCGGCTTCGACGTGGACATCGCGCCTTACGTTCGCGATGCCGACGACGCCGATGTGCTGCTGTTTTGGCGGGCGCTGAATGCGCATGCGCAGGACGAACCGCCAGCATTGCGGGAAGAGCTTTGCCGTGCGGGGCTGGGCGCTGCGAGGAGGCTACTGGATCGGCTGGAAACCGGCGACGTGTTCGTATGGGACACGTTGGCCTACGCGTGGACCGCACCAAATCCGAGGGGATTGCGCCTACGGCCCGGCATGACGCTGATGCTGAAAGCCGCCATCGGCGGCTATACGCCGCAAGTCGGTTTCGTCCCGGAGAGTAAGGCCTTGGTTCCCGTGATCGCCGCGCCTGCGAAGGAATCGCTGACCGCAGAAGCATTCGACGACGACCACCGGAGCCTCTTACAAGTGCCGGTGACGCTCCCGCGCCACCTCGCGGACGTAGAGGGCGAGGCGCGCGCGCTTTGCGAGACTCTGAAGGTGGAAGAAGCCCTTGCGGTGATCCGCGCGGCGCGCTGGCACGACGTCGGTAAGGCTCACGAGGCTTTCCAGGCGATGCTCAGATACGCGCACGAGAAGGGAACCGACGAGATGCTTGAGGAAGGGCATTGGGCCAAATCTGGCCGTAAGCCGAATCGCAAACCAGGTAGGCCGCGCTATCAAATTATGGTAGATGGTCAGCCCGTGCGGCGCCCGCGCTTCCGTCACGAGCTCGCGTCGGCGCTTGCTTGGCTCGACCAGCACGACGCGGAAGCGGACTCCAATCTGATCGCCTACCTGATCGCAGCCCACCACGGCAAGGTGCGTATGTCCCTACGCGCGCTCCCACAAGAGAACGAGGCCCCCGAAGGGTGTCTGTTCGCACGCGGGGTGTGGGACGGCGACACGCTCCCGGAAGTTCGCTTCGAAGACGGCGAGATTGTGCCGGCAACGGTCCTCCACCTGGATCTGATGCAACTGGGCGAGGGTCCGCAAGGCCCCTCGTGGACCACTCGTACCCAACGGCTGCTGAAGCACTTAGGCCCGTTCCGGTTGGCATGGCTGGAAGCCCTGGTACGCATTGCCGACTGGCGCGCTACGCGCGCCGAGCAGGAGATTGCAAAATGATCCACGAGATCACGTTGCACGGCTGCACACCCACACCACTCAGTTCGTACCTTAAGGCGCTGGCAGTCCTGCGTCTGGTGGCGGAGGCAGCGACCGATGCCGGCGGAGATCCCGAGGCCACCGGCTTCTGGCGTGCCGATGAGTTTGTACTGCGGACGAGATTGACGAAGGAGGAACTGAGCGCATTCTTTCTGGAACGATATCGGCCCACGCCGCTAATTGCGCCGTGGAACGGCGGCAGCGGGTTTTACTTCCAGGAAGGCAAGCTCAAAGAGAAAGACCCGGTCACGGGCAAAAAGCTCAAGACCGGTGTTCGTGATCAGGAAACTGAGGCCACAAGGACGGTAGCGGCAATTGAACAATCCACCTCTCCGCGATTCGCCGCCTATCGAGACGCGATCGCTATCGCTCGTCGCGTGGTCGCCGATTTCAAGATCGCCGAAGCTCCTGAAAACACAGCGACCGATAACAGAAAGGACCGATTCATTCAAACGTTCAGAAACCTTGCGTCTGATGGTTGCCTGTCCGCCATGGACTGCGCAGTTGTCATCGCCAGCGACGAGACGAGCTTTCCTCCATTGCTTGGCACCGGGGGAAACGACGGCAATCTCGACTTCACCAACAACTTCATGCAACGGCTATTGGACGTGATTGACGTGTCCGCTGACGCGTGTCGCCCGGGCGCCGACGGCAGCCTCAGTTGTGCATTGTTCGCTGTCCCGTGCGACATGCTTTCCGAAAGCGCCATGGGGCAGTTCGCGCCGGGTTCCGCCGGCGGCCCAAACGCTGCGTCGGGCTTTGAGGGTAGTGCTCGGATCGATCCTTGGGATTTCATCTTGACGCTCGAAGGTGCGATGCTATTCGCCGCGTCGGCGGTGCGACGGCTGGAGTCCGGCGACCGGGCCATCCTGTCGGCTCCATTCGTGGTCCGTAGCAGAATGGGAACCGAAGGTGCCGCCAGCGTCGGAGACGATAGTGATTCGCGCAATGAAATATGGATGCCGCTGTGGGCGGCTCCGTGCGGTGTGGATGAAGTCAGCTCCCTACTGAGCGAAGGCCGCGCTACACTCAATGGCCGCTCCGCTCGCGACGGCCTCGACTTTGCCCGCGCCGTGGCTCAGTTGGGCGTCAACCGTGGGATCCAGAGCTTCCAGCGTTACGGTTTCCTGAAGCGGCAAGGAAAGAACTTCCTAGCCACACCGTTGTCGCGCATCGCTGTGCGCCGCAATCCCGATGCTGACCTCATAGCCGAACTGGAACATCGCAACTGGCTAGCTTCGGTGCAGTGTTATGCACGAGACGAGAATTCCCCAAATGCATTCCGTGCCGCCGCCCATCAACTCGACACCGCTCTGTTTGCGTTGACGCAACAAGCCAGCCGCACCGCGATGCAAACCGTTCTCCGACGACTGGGGAGAATCGAAGCCGCCCTCAATACCAGCCCCAAATCGCAAGAATCCGTGCGTGTTCCTGTTCCGCGCCTGTCATTGCCGTGGGCGATCAAGGCAGACGGCCAGTCCGCCGAATTCCGCATTGCTGCGGCGCTTGCTGGCTTGTGCATGCGAGATAACAAAGGCCGGCGAGTTCTGCACGCCCGTCGTCACCTCGCAGCTGTCAGCGAGATGCGGAATGCTGAAGGCGACCGCGTATGGGAACCGACGTCCCGCCTCGCCGTCTGGGGGGCGGGCCCGCTCGCCGGAAATCTCACCGCACTCCTGCACCGACGCCGGTTGGAAGCGATCGCGCTCGGCACGGACGGCGAAGCGCTGGCCAGCCAGACCGGCGCTACCCGCGATGATGTGGCCGCGTTCCTCGATGGCGCCACCGACGATGCCCGCATCGGCGAGCTCCTCCGTGGTCTTGCGTGCGTGGACTGGAGCGGCGCCGAGTCGCCGCACGGCGATAAAGAAGCCGTGTTGTTACCAGCATTCGGGCTGCTCAAAGTCTTCTTCACGCCAGAGTCCGTGCTGCGGACCTTGAAATGGCTTCCGCCTGATCGGAGTTTCCGACTCCCCGCCGAGATACCCGCGCGCCTAGCCGCCAATGACGCGGGGGCCGCCGTCAAGCTCGCCTGGCAACGCCTGCGTGCGCTCGGCCTGAAGCTACCGGGGCGCAATCCGCCCCGCGTCGCGGCTATCCACGGTCCGCGCTGGCTCGCCGCCCTGTGTATTCCACTCACCTTTGCGGAAACCGGGCGGCTGCTGCGCGGCCTCGACTTAAGCCCAGAACTCGAACTTGACACCATTCTACCAGCCGAACTTATTGCCTAGCCAGGAGAGCCACCATGTCGCTGAACCTTGATGCCCTCGCCACCGCCCCGCGCCTTTTACTCGAAGCGCACTTGCAGCCACTACAAGGCACGCGCTTTCAACCCACCGGCTTCCCTAACTTGGGCGCGGCCACTTACGACGGGCCGAACGGCGAACGTATGCTGCTCGTCGAATCCGCTCAGAGCATGGCGAACCGGCTCGAAACCGTCTGTTGGGACAAGCCTTCGGATGATTGGGTGCCGCCGCTCAGGGGCTTACCGCTGGCGAAAGTGCTGGACAAGAGCGGGAAAGCTTTGACGAACTCGGTTCTGGAAGCTCACCGTTTGAATTCCGAATACATCGCGCGAACTCCGGGCTTCAAGGAAATTGCAGACAAGATCGGCTACAAGCCTGATCGTCCATTTGAACTTCACAAGCAACTAATTCCCGTCCTACTACGACATGACGTGAACTCTCTTCTTCACGGACTTTTCTTGGAAGAAGTCGCTGGTGTCATTCGCTTTCCGAGAAGCCTGTCCGCGTTTATCGAGGCATCTGAGATCAAGAGCGCATCAAGCGGTGGTGTTAAGGTCAGCGCAGTGAACCCAGGCCTGAAAGGCGGTGAAGGCAATGTAATTTATCCAAGAGAAGAGTTCGTTTCAGCCAACATCATTGCCTATTTCAATCTTGACCTAGCCCAGATTCGAGCCTTCGGCTTGGGTAACACGGTGTCACAGCTCCTGATTGTCTTGGCGCTGTTCAAAATTCAGGCCTTGCTGCATTCAGGCCTGCGCTTGCGCACGGCCTGCGATCTGGAGGTCAAGGATTCCGGTATCATCATCAAGCGTCCAACGGGTTTCGTCCTACCATCGCTTGCGCAACTCGAAGCCGCTCTGCCGAGCTTGATTGAAGCGGTCGCCACCGACCAAAGATGGCCTGCCGATCGCGTCACCCGTGTGATTTGGGAAGGGTTGGCCAAACCCAAGAAGGAAAGCACAAAGGGCGCTGAAAAGCCGCCAGACACCGCGAGCGACGAGTAGCCATGCTCGCCATCGCCTTCACCTTCCCGGCCGGGCGTTATCACGCCACGCCCTGGGGTCGTCACGTCAACGAAGCAGACGTAGCTTGGCCGCCGGACCTATGGCGCATCGCCCGCGCACTAATCGCGGTGTGGCATCGGAAACTGGATCCCGCACGATACCCACGCGACCAACTTCATGCACTGTTGGCACGGCTTGCGGAAGCCGAACCGCCCTCGTTCCGCTTGTCCGAGGTTGCAATCCACGCCCACACTCGCCACTACATGCCTGGCAAAGGCGACAAGCGCACATTGGTGTTCGATGCCTTTGCACGGGTTGGCAAAGACGATCCTATTGTGATCGCCTGGCCGAATCTGGAACTAACCCGCCCCGAAACTGAGCTGGTCGACGCCCTGCTTGAGAATCTGGGTTTTCTGGGTCGCGCAGAGTCCTGGGTGGACGCCCGGCGCACGGATGAAGTGCTTGAACCCAACTGCGTACCTGCAATGCAATGCGTGGATTTAGAAACCGGAGAAGTGACAGGCGAAATCGTCCGCTTGCTCGCACCGCGCAAACCGCACGACTACTTCGCGTTCCGCAGTAGTAAACTTGACTCAGAGGGAGTCCATGCTGACAGGGCAACACGTGCAGTCCGACTGACCGCCGCACAAAAGAAGCTCACACTCACCGTACCTCCAGACTGGCTTGATGCCATCAGTGTCGAAACGGGGGACCTGCAAGCGGCAGGCTGGAGCGCGCCGCCTTGCGCTCAAACCTTGAGCTATCGGCGATCGCTGCACGCACTCGTCGCTACCACGCCTAGGGTCACGCCTAAGCGCCGTATCCCGATAGGAAAGTCGGCGGTCACCACCGCGCGCTATGCCCTGTATGGTAAGCCCTTGCCACGCATTAAAGACGCGGTACGTATCGGTGAAGCGTTGCGCTTCGCGACGATGGGCCGCGCGAAGCGTTTACTCGGCCCCTATGCATTGCCCAAGGAACTCTCTGGCCACGACCTAGGCGACGACAACCGCCATGGTCATGCGTTTTGGTTGCCCGATCCAAACGCAAGAGGCGAGATCGAGCACCTTATCGTGCATGCCCCGGGCGGTCTTAGCCCCGATGCCGTACGCGTGCTGACGGCACTCGATTGGATCAAGCGCGATGAGGGCGAGCCGTTGAGACTAATGTTGGAAGGATTCGGCTCCTCAACGCTACTCGATACGATTACACCCCTGGTTGGTGAAGCCGCGGTTTGGCGCAGCATGACCCCCTATCTACACCCCTGGCACCTCAAGAAACCACAAATGCGCTCGGCTGCTGCGACGGCGGAGGCTATTCTTGAGCAGCTTCGACGTGAATGGCACGGGCGCGGCACCGGGTTACCCGAGCTCGCCGAGATTCGCGAGGTGCCATCTATCCAGCATGGTGGTCGCGCTCTGCGGCCGCTGCACTTCCACCGCTTCCGCCGCAAACGAAACCTGGTGCAGCCTGATACTCTCGGCCGCCTGTTGGAATTGCGCTTCGCGGAGCCAGTACGCGGCCCCCTATGCCTGGGCTATGGCAGCCACTTCGGCCTCGGCCTTTTCGCTCCTGCTAACGATGCCTAAGCCGCCGAAACCCGACCGCGCCCGCGAACGACGGATCCTCGACGAGATCGTAGTGGATGCCTACAGCCCAGAAGAGCGGGCGATGGGCTGGTACTATTATCTTGAAAAGAAGCTTGCGTTTCCGTTCAAGGCGAAGTGCGTCGCGGAGCGATCGGTTTCTCCACTGATGAGGGGCGAGGAGGTCGAGGTGCTAGGGCTGGCAAAGGAAGACGATTGCATGGCGGAGATCTTCGTCTGATCCGATTCGCCGGCCGAAAGCTTGTGTGCCGCTGTCTCAGGTAGAAGCTGTGGACGGCACACCCGACACCCGCGAGGCCGTGGAGGATTGGCACTATTGGGTTACCATGAGTTATACGTTTTAAGGCGCCGATTCGATAGATAATGAATCTTGCCAGTCTGGAGGCGATTGTCAGAACGCTCAACGCAGCGGGAGTCCGGTATCTGGTTGCCGGGGGCCTCGCGGTAGGCGCGCACGGGTACCCGCGCTTGACAATGGACGTCGACCTGGTCGTTGAGCTTGGAGTCGATAACATCGTTGCCGCGTTTCATGCTCTGGCCAGACTCGGTTACAGACCGTTGGTGCCGGTAACCGCGGAGGCGTTCTCGGACAAGGCGCAGCGCGAGCGGTGGATCAAGGAAAAGGGCATGCAGGTATTGAATTTTTTCAGCGATCAGCATAAGGCCACGTCGGTTGATGTATTTGTTACCGAACCCTTCGACTTCGAAACTGAATACGACAGCGCCCTCAAGGACGAGCTCGCGCCCGGACTTCCCGTGCGTTTCGTTTCAATCCCGACGTTGATTAGAATGAAGGAAGCAGCCGGCAGACCGCGGGATCTCGACGACATCCAGCACCTGCGCTGGATCTTGAATGATAGGAAGGAGGATGAACCGGGGATATGACGATATCGACTGGAGCCTGACGAGCTGGGAAGGCAGCCGGCGCGCACAGTTGCGCCGATGGCGCTCGCTCACGCTACGCGAGCGGTTACAGGCGATAGAGGGAATAGCCGAGGTTGCAGCGCGAATCGCGGGCTCACCGCGAGTGAGCGAGCGCAATGCAGCCACAGACACCCCTGCGTCCGTCGCCGGTGGCGGCAATGGCGTTCCCGGAAAGTAGCCGGGGCCTTCTTAGAACCGGAAGTTGCTGACAGTATGAGGCATTAAACGTGCCTCGGGCTGCGTATGAACGAAGCCCAGCAAACCGAACTGCCATTACCCTTTCCCGAGCTCTCGGGCGACCAGCCGCTGCTGCCGGCGCGGATGGTCAACGAGTATCAGTATTGCCCGCGACTCGCCTATCTCGAGTGGGTGCAGGGCGAGTGGGCGGAGAGCGGCGATACCGTCGAAGGACGTTACCAGCACCGGCGGGTCGATAAGCCGGCCGGCACCCTGCCCGATCCGGCGGACGTCGATGCCACCAAGCGCTTCCATGCCCGCTCGATCACGTTGTCCTCGAACCGCCTCGGCCTCATCGCGAAGCTCGATCTGATCGAGGGGGAGGGGGATGCGGTCACTCCGGTGGACTACAAGCGCGGCAAGCGGCCGCATGTCGCGAAGGGCGCCTACGACCCGGAGCGGGTGCAGCTCTGCGTGCAGGGGATGATCCTGGAGGAGCACGGCTATAAGTGCGAGGCAGGCATCCTCTATTTCGCGGCTTCGCGCGAGCGCGTGCGCGTCGAGTTCGACGAGGAGTTGCGCGTCCTGACGCTCGCGGCCGTCAACGGTCTGCGGCTCGTTGCGGCGGGCGGCCAAATTCCGTCGCCCCTTGAAGACAGTCCCAAATGCCCGCGCTGTTCGCTCGTCGGGATCTGCCTCCCCGATGAGGTCAATTTCCTCAAGCGCGGCGGGCCGAGCCCGCGTCCCCTCGGCGTCGCTCACGACACTGCCTTGCCGCTGTACGTGCAGGCGCGCGGGGGCTCGGTCCGCAAGCGTGGAGAGACCCTGGAGGTATTCGTGGACGACAACCTCGTCACGACGGCCAGGCTCATCGATGTCTCGCAGGTCGTGTTGATGGGAAATATTTACCTCAGCACGCCCACCCTGCACGAGCTTATGAGCCGGGAGATCCCGGTCACCTGGCATTCCTACGGAGGCTGGTTTCTCGGGCACACCCAGGGGACCGGCCACAAGAACGTCGAGCTGCGCACCGCCCAGTATCGGGCGAGCTTCGACGAGCGGGTTTGTCTGGCGTTGGCCAAAGGTTTTGTGCGCGCCAAGATCCAAAACTGCCGAACCCTGATGCGGCGCAACTGGCGTGAAGAAACACCGCCGGATCACCTCGTGGCCGAGCTTAAGCACGACGCGAATCAAGGTAGCCGCGCACAAGATCTCGACAGCCTGCTCGGGTTCGAGGGCGCGGCGGCGGCGCGCTACTTCGGCGCCTTCGCGAACCTCATCAAACGTGATCCCGATACGGCCAGCCTCGCCTTTGATTTCACGACGCGAAACCGCCGCCCGCCGCTCGATCCCGTCAATGCGCTCTTGTCCTATGCGTATGCCCTGCTGGTGCGCACCTGGACTGTCACACTCACAGCCGTCGGCTTCGATCCTTACCGGGGTTTCTATCACCAGCCGCGCTACGGTCGCCCGGCCCTTGCGCTCGACATGATGGAGCCATTCCGGCCACTCGTGGCGGATTCGGCGGTCATCCAAGCCATCAACAATGGCGAGGTTAAGCCTACCGATTTCATCTCCGCCGCGGGGGCCGTAAATCTCACGCACGACGGACGCAAGCGCTTCATCGCCGCCTTCGAGCGGCGGATCGACCACGAGATCACCCACCCAGTCTTCGGATACCGCCTGAGCTATCGGCGACTTTTCGAGGTCCAGGCAAGGCTCCTCGGTCGTTTCCTGCTCGGCGACATCACCGAGTACCCGAATTTCACGACGCGCTGAGGGACCATGGACGAACACTTGTTCATCGTGACCTACGATATCTCGGACCCCAAGCGCTGGCGGGCCATCTTCTCTCTCATGAACGGTTACGGAGAATGGCTACAGCTCTCCGTCTTCCAATGCCGCCTCACTCGGCGACGGCATGCGGAGCTGGTTGCTACCCTTGACGAGATCATCCATCACGAAGAGGATCACGTACTGATGCTCGATCTCGGGTCCGCCGACACGGTGGTGCCGAGGGTCGTGAGCTTGGGCAAGCAGTTCAAGGCCCTCGAACGCGCGCCTATTATCGTGTAGCATGGCTGCCTCACGGTTGCGAGCGCTTCTGTGATGGCAGAAACCCTAGTGACCGCTCGCACACGGCGCCTCCTTAACAATCAGGGAACTACTGTCGTAACGTGACGTAATGCCGGACCTTTGGCCAGCCCGTGAACCCTTGACCGGACGACCGCGCGCAAAACGCCGTTCCGAGCGGCCTGTCATGCCGGTTCGCAGCAGGTCCATTTTCCGCGGCGATTCGCCGCGGCCTCATTGAAGCGATCTGTGGGGCGGTGGCGTACAACACGCATCACCGATTTTCCGCGGCGATTCGCCGCGGCCTCATTGAAGCTTCCCCTTCCTTATTCATCGATTCTCTTCCCGAGGATTTTCCGCGGCGATTCGCCGCGGCCTCATTGAAGCAACGAAGCGCACGAACCCCTGTGCGCTCGTGTTCCGGGTTATCCGTACTCACCGGTTTGCCGTAGCAAGGCAAGCGAACGTCCTTGGAGCGGATAGCTCATCCCGGAAGCGTATCGTCCCTCGACCGCCGTCTCCGCGGTGTCCAGGACGACCTCCCAAACGTCGTCTTGAAACGAAGGCAGCACGAACGTGATGGTCTCGTGATGTGCGTTCAGCAACACCAGGAAACCATCATCGGCAAGGGGTTGACCGCGTTCGTCGATCTCCGTAAGCCCGTGTCCGGGGAGGTACATACCTATACAGCGTGCGAACGGTTGGCTCCACTCCTCGGCGCTGATCTCGCCGCCCCTTGGATGCAACCAGAGGAGATCCTTGACCCCGCTGTTACCGAGCTGGCGTCCCTCGAAAAAGTCGCGTTTTCGGAATAGCGGATGCTTCCGGCGCAAGCGGATCAGACGCTCGACCCAGGCGCGCAGCTCAAGGTCCGCGGCCGTGAGGTTCCAATTCATCCAGCTTGTGGCACTGTCCTGGCAATAGGCGTTGTTGTTGCCGCCTTGACTGCGGCCTATCTCATCGCCCGCGAGCAACATCGGCACCCCTTGCGAAAGCAGCAGGGTGGCCAAGAAATTCCGCTTTTGCCGGGCGCGCAGGCTCAGGATCGCGGGATCCTCGGTGGTTCCCTCGGCGCCGCAGTTCCAGCTACGGTTATGCGTCTCGCCATCGCGATTATCCTCGCGATTGGCTTCATTGTGCTTGCCGTCATGGCTTACCAGATCCTGCAAGGTGAATCCGTCATGAGAGGTAATGTAGTTGATGCTCGCGTAAGGCCCCCGGTGCCGGTAGAGATCGCTCGAGCCCGTAAGCCGGGAGGCCACTTCACCAATCACCCCCCCGCTTCCTTTCCAATACTCGCGTACCGCATCGCGGTAACGGCCGTTCCATTCGCTCCAACCGGCGGGAAATTTGCCGGTTTGGTGGCCGCCGGCGCCGAGATCCCAGGGCTCCGCGATGAGCTTGACCTGGGACAGTACGGGGTCCTGCGAGATGAGATCGAAAAAGGCCGCATGTGGGTTCACCGCGTCTGATTCCCGGGCGAGCGCCGCGGCGAGATCGAAGCGGAAACCATCGACATGCATGTCCAGCACCCAGTAGCGCAAGCTGTCCATGATGAGTTGAAGCACCCTGGGGTGCCTGGTGTCGAGCGTGTTTCCGCAACCCGTATAGTCAACGTAATAGCGCGGCATGTCGGGTTCCAAACGGTAGTAGGCAACGTTGTCGATGCCCCGAAAACAAAATGTGGGTCCCAGGTGGTCGCCTTCGCCGGTATGGTTATAGACGACATCCAAGACGACCTCGATGCCGGCCGCATGCAGTGTCTTGACGAGGATTTTGAACTCGTTCACCTCTCCGGTGGCCAGATAGCGTGACTCGGGGGCGAAGTAGCCGATGGAGTTATATCCCCAGTAGTTACATAAACCGTGTTGCACGAGCCGTCGATCATCGACGAAGCTGTGCACGGGCAAGAGCTCCACCGCCGTGATGCCGAGCCGCGTTAAATACTCGATGACCGGCGCCGAAGCGAGACCGGCATAGGTCCCCCGCAGCGGGAGCAGCACCTCGGGATGCTGGCAGGTAAAACCCTTGACGTGCAGCTCATAGAGGATGGTTTCCTGCCACGGGACGCGCGGGGGTTGATCGTCGCCCCAGGTGAACGCCGGATCGATCACCGCGCATTTGGGTATAGCGCAGGCATTATCGCGGCTATCAAGCGAGAGGTCCGCGTCCGGGCTAGCGACGTTGAAGCCGAAATGCGCGTCCGTCCATCGCCACTGGCCCACAATGGCTTTGGCGTAGGGGTCGAGCAGCAGCTTGTGCGGGTTGAAGCGGTGCCCGCGGTTCGGATCATAGGGCCCGTGGACACGGTAACCGTAGAGGATCCCCGGGCGCGCTGCCGGCAGATAGGCATGCCAGATCTGATCGGTCTGCTCGAGGACGTTGATCCGTGCCACCTCGTGCATACCTTTCGGATCGAGGAGACAAAGCTCGACCTTCTCGGCATGCTCGGAGAAGAGCGCGAAATTCACCCCTTGTCCATCCCAGGTGGCGCCTAAGGGGTATGGCCGGCCGGACCAGACCGATTGCATATCCCGTTTCAATGGTCAACGAAATGCCAGGTTGTGTTGAACGCCTAATACGCTTCTCCCCAAATCATACCTCCTTGCTTGCCCTCGTATAATGGCGTGACCCGGAGTGGGCGTCGCAAAGTACGTCGAGCGCCGCGCGAGGACGTTTTACCGCGCTCGGTTGCCGAGGGTTTTATTGCGAATTTCGAGTACGACCTCATCGGTACGCCGCGCGAAGCCGTGCTGGGCGGGAGAGATGCGTTACAAGGCGGCTATACAGGTCCTGTTTCCGTAAGATCAAGCGTTAAGCGAGATGCAGCCGAGAGTGACATCGTCGTGCCGCTCTGCGAGCAGATCGGCCTGGGGCATTGTGCCCCATCGATGTCAAGTGAAAGTGATGGGTAGTGCAGCGGGGCAGCGTTCGAGGGATACGCGCCGCCGTGGAGGCGGCTTGCCGGCCTTATCCGGCGTGCGAGTTTACCGCGTCCCCGGCAGCCTCTGCGACGCCAAGGCGGTACTCGCACGCCGTATAGCGACTAGTTTAGTCGCGACCGACTCCCATCGGTTTCTCACCGCTGGTTTGCTCGTGTCTTTGAGCCGGCTCCTTGTTCGCCCAGCGAACTAGACCAAAAACAACCAAACCGAGTATAACAAACGTTATAACAGCACCCGTAGGGGTTGCCCAAATAACATTGAGCGCTTCCATAATACACCTCCCGATGCAAATTTATGGATACACACCGTCAAGCTTGCGCTTGACTCAGAATTCAATATAGGCGCGGTGCGTCCTTCATGATAGTAGATTTTTTCTACATCAGCTTCGATATTTTCTAAGGCGCGAAGTCTGACCGCGCTCTCCGTGCGAGAAGCACGCATCGTCAAGTCGACTGTTTGGTCCGACGGATCAGACGGCATACGGTTCCCGCCGCGGATCTCCGGATCGATTAGCCTTCAGGTTCTTTTTTCGACCATTGGTTTTTCGGACATTGATTGATGGCGCTTGGGATCCCGCATCGCTTGACCCACGGCTTCGTTGATCGCAGCAACCGCTGGATGTTTCGTCGTGCTCGAGGCGGAAATCACGTAGAATTTCTGGCTCACCTCATGGGTTTGTCCGATGATCGCAATGTCATACTGGCGTTGAACTTGG
>JBIMKD010000202.1:0-3595 GCA_043673815.1 Chromatiales bacterium | reverse complement strand
CCCCGCACGCAACTCCAACGGCACCACCGCCCCATCGCGACCACGGCGGTAGAGCGTCCGCCACACTTTCACCGCACCCGCCGCGCTCAGGTAGCTCTCCGAACTGCGTAGCACCCGATGGTGCAGGTGCCCGTCAATCAGTAGCTGCGGCTGGTTCACATCCAGCCGCTCCAGCTCCTCGGCGAGGATCTCGCACTCGGCGTCCATGAATACGGCGTGCAACTCCTGTTCAAAGCCTTCGAAGTTCTCCTCCGCCCCACGACGGGCGCGCAACTCCGCGACCGCCTTGTGCAGTCGATCGCCGCGCTCTTCGCTGTGGCATCGTTTTGGGTCGTGTGAAATACTTGCATCGGGGCAGCCTCCGGATTTCGTTGCATTAATGCACAACGAATTATCCACGAGGACCACTGCCCCTTCACCTCTCTACCGCCATGACAAATTGTCAGCTCACGCTACCCGAACACCCCATAACTTCAATGAAATCAGATCAGTTGCCGATCTACACCCAACCGATAGTGATCCCCTCGTCGGTGATCCGTCGGATCTGCCCGTTCTTGAGCGCCCCCCTTGCACATAGCGGGCGAGATACGTCACCACCTCCTCGCCGTGGAGATAGCGCTCCTGCAGATGCACGTCCATTTGGTGTGGTGGAGCTTGGCTAGGCGCCTTTAGAAGTCCCCGCCCTCCCACTTCGACGGGAGCCGGATCTTGCCTTTCGCCGCGGCTTTTCGCGGACGGTCCAGACACTTCCCCCGAAAGAGCGCCATGACGACGCGTGCGTGCAGAAAGGAACGCTTCTTCGGCTCAACCCACTGCCCGGCCTCATCCAGGCCCGTCGGTCATGAGACAGTGAGGTGGGGGTGCAACAACAAGGACCGGCGCTAAGTGTGGAGGGCGAGGAGAAACCCGGGCTCGACACCGAGATATCTAGCATCCCCCGTCATTTCCATCAGCGTCTCGCGCACCGCCCGAAAGAGGAGCCTCCGCGCGCGGATGGGGTCTGGTCTTGACATATCAGTTTATTATATGTCGAGACTTGACCCTTTGTTGCTCACTCAGGGTAGTGACCGAGAACCGTTTTGCCTTTGGTCTCTACGCCCTTTGCAACATCAAATCATCGCGAGCGCAGCTTTTATTGGTCTAGCATAAAACGGCAAGAATGCGTTTCCCTGCTCGACATCGACCAAGAGCTTTTCGATCTCTGGACGTAACTCGTTCAAATGCAGGTTACTGGCGATATCAACCGCAATCATTGTTTTGGGCTCCGATCTCAGTTGAAGCCAACTCGTGAGTGCAGCAACCAATTTCTGCCGTTCCGAGGTGACATAACGTGCCGCAATTTTGTTGATGTATTCGTAACCCTGTTCGCCTGAAGCCCGACTCGAGAACTCAGCCACTTCAGCATCAAGGAGTTGGAGGAGGTCGTTCGTTATCACCTGACCCTCCTGATCGCTTCCGGCGGGATCAAGGTATCGAAGGTGACTTCCTGACCACCTCCCGGCATATTGAAGTCCCGACCCACAGGAGTCGCGCCGGGAACCTTGACGCCCATCTGATTGAGCGTTCTCGTGTCAATCTCAAGCAGCGCATCTGGCACGCCCCGGTTTGGCGGCAGTGCCAAGTCGATCTGGGCTTGCAGCCCGCTCTTTGTTCCGTCCGGCGTGGTGAATACCTTTTTCGACGAAATGCCAGGCTTCAGGCCATTCTCGACAATGGTGTCTGCGTACTTACTCGACGTGTAGTGGTAGAGCTTTCCTGGGATGTTTGCAACATCCCCAACCCTCTCCCCCGCCCGTCCCGCCTTGATAGCGAGGCCGGTTCCGGGGATCGGGCTTGCGAGGCCCACGGCGCTTGCAGCGAAGTCGAAGGCTGCGGACTGGATGGCGGCGGGATTCCTCGAAGCGACGGCAAGGCCGAGGCTGACGGTGTCGGCGATGAAGAATCCCACATCGAGGGGACTATTGCCGTCGGGGTCTACAAAGCGATAGGGGTTGTTATTGGCGTAGGCGTAGCGGTTGAAGCTCTGGGGGTTCTGGGGATCGAAACCCGCCGGATCGATGGCGAGGAACCGCCCAATCCGGGGGTCGTACCAGCGGGCCCCGAAGTTCTGGATGCCGAGCTCGGGCTCCTCGAGCTTACCGGTGTAGCCGGGCTCGTTCGGGGCCGCTTGGCCGATGGGCTGGCCGTAAGGCGCATAGGACTTGCGCCACACCACGCGGCCGTCTTGATCGGTCGCGGCGATGGGGGAGCCCAGGGCATCGTTATGATAATGGATGACCTCCTCGACGGCCTGGGCATTCAGGCTCAGGAGCGTGAGGAGCAAGGATATAAAACGCCGCATTCCGTGATTCATCGGGATCTCCTTAAGAGTTTAGTCTCCATCGCTTCTACATTCCCCGCCGCATCGACGGCGTAGTACTCGACGGTGGCTTGCCCGGGGCTCGTCATGACCACGGTGATGGGGCTCCCATAGATCTGCCAGCCGGGGGTGGGGCTCGCCCCAGTCACGATGCTCCCCACCCCGCCCACCCGGAAGTAGACGCTCGCCGGCTCGTTGGCAGTGAGCGTGATGGTGTAGGCGAGCACCCCCTCGACCTCGGTGCGCGAGCGCCCGTAATGGGTGCGGGGGGCCTGGGTGTCGGTGGAGTCGGCTTGAGGTTGCACCGTGACCGTCAGCGTGTCGCTCGCCTGCGCCCCATAGTCATCGGTCACGGTGAGGGTGAATTCGAGCATCAAAGGCCCCGCACCATAGGGGGCGGTGAAGATCGCTTGAGCGGTACTTGAATTCGTCAGCGGCACGCGTGTCCCGGCTGTTTGCACCCACTGGTAGGTGAGCGGCAAGCCCTCGGGATCGATCGAGCCACCGCCGTCGAGGGTGACCAGGGTGCCGCCGTCGATGGTGTGATCTATCCCGGCGTTGGCGGTCGGGGCGCCGTTCGGGAGGAGGATCACCTGCACGCTGTCACTCGCGGCGGCCCCTCGGTCATCGCTGACGGTGAGGGTGAAACGGAGCACTTCTTCGGTGCCGATCCGCGGGCTCGTGAAGCTTGCGATAGCCGCGTGGGTCCCGCTGAGCGTGACGGGCGTGCCTTCCGACTGCACCCAGGCGTAGGTCCGAATCGTCCCGTCCGGATCGCGGGAGGCCGAGCCATCGAGGATCACGGGCTCCCCACCGCGCAAGCGTTGATCGGGGCCGGCATCGGCCAGGGGGGGAGCGTTCCCGCGCACGGTGACGGTGACACTGTCGGAGGCCTCTTCTCCCTTGTCATCGGTGACGGTGAGGGTGAAGCCGAGCGTCGAGGTCGCCGTCAGCACCGGGGCGGTGAAGCTCGGGATGGCGGTCGCGGCCCCACTCAGGATCACAAGGGTGCCGGCCGTCTGCTGCCAGAGGTAGCGCTCGATGACGCCATCGGGATCCCGTGAGCCCCGGCCATCGAGTTGCACCGACGCCCCGCCGTTGACGCTCCGGTCCGCTCCGGCCTGGGCCTCGGGAGCTTGGTTGGTGCGGGCGCTCGCCACCTGCTGGCTCCCGAGATAGATATATTCCTTGCCATACGTCGCGGCACCGGTATATTCGCCGAGCAGTTGGCCGGTG
>JBIMKD010000201.1:0-15177 GCA_043673815.1 Chromatiales bacterium | reverse complement strand
CGCTGTTCTGGCAGATCATGGTTCACGGCGTCGCCTACGTCGAGCACGGCCTCAAGAAATACGAAGCCCGCGTCCGCGAAACCGAACAACGCATCTTGCGCAAACTCGCTCGCAAACATGGCTTTAAACTCATCCTCGCATTACCCAGCCCAATGCAGGTTCCTGGGTAGGGTGAGGGGTGAGGGGATCAAAATCACGGTGTTAACCTCCCTCACCCTAGCCCTCTCCCTGAGGGCGAGGGGATTTTTATAGTCGCTTTTATGAAAGTTATTTACGGGACACTACACTAGGTTCCGAAAAACTTATACTGCGTTATGCTATAAAGACCTTTTAACAGGGAACCCCCATGAGCCCACGCGCAGCACAAGTACAACGCGATACCCAGGAAACCCAGATCGGCGTGACCTTGGATCTCGATGGTGCCGGTAAATCGGATCTCGATACCGGGATCCCCTTTCTCGACCATATGCTCGATCAGGTGGCGCGGCATGGGCTGGTCGACCTCAAGATCGAAGCGCGCGGGGATCTGCACATCGACGCGCATCACAGCGTCGAAGACATCGGCATCGCGATCGGTCAGGCGCTCGCGCAAGCGCTCGGCGACAAGCGCGGGATCAGGCGCTACGGCCATGCGTACGTCCCACTCGATGAGGCGCTCTCAAGGGTGGTCATCGACTGTTCGGGACGGCCCGGTCTCGAGTTTCACGTGGATTTTCCACGTGCGCGCGTCGGGGATTTCGATGTCGATCTTTTCTACGAATTCTTCCACGGGTTCGCCAACCACGCGCGCGTAACGCTGCACATCGACACGCTCCGCGGCCGCAACGCCCATCATATTATCGAGACCGTCTTCAAAGCCTTCGGCCGCGCCTTGCGCATGGCCGTCGAACCCGACCCAAGGCTTGAGGGCGCCGTGCCTTCGACCAAGGGCAGCCTCTGAGAGCTTGTGAAAAAATCTGCTCCGCTCGGGATCTCGCGTGCCGGCGGTGCTCGGAATCCTCATGTATTTCAATATACACTCCGGTTCCTGCGCTCCGGCGAAACGCGACCTCCCATCGCTCGCGACGATTTTATGCACAACCTCTGAGAAACGCCGCGCGCCGTTCATCGCACGATGAAAACCGTCGTTGTTCTCGATTACGGCATGAGCAACCTGCGCTCGGTTGCCAAGGCCATCGAGTACGTGTCGGAAGGCCGGCACCGCGTCCTCGTGAGCGGCCGCCCGGATGATCTCGTGCGCGCCGATCGCATCGTCTTTCCGGGACAAGGCGCGATCGGCGACTGCATGGAGCATATCACGGCCATGGGGCTCGATCGCGTGCTGCGCGAGGTCCTTTCCGCGAGGCCGTTTCTCGGGATCTGCCTGGGGCTGCAATCCCTGATGGAGTGGAGTGAGGAGGGGGGCGGCACGCCGGGCCTCGGGGTATACCCGGGACAGGTCGTGCGTTTTCCGCGGGAGCTGCATGCCCCGGCCAGTGAGGATATTTTGAAGGTCCCGCACATGGGTTGGAATCAGGTGTGGCCGGCGGATTCTCATCATTTATGGGCAGGTATTGTTCCGGGCGAGCGCTTTTACTTCGTCCACAGCTATTTCGTGGTACCCAAGGATGAGGAGCTCGCCGCGGCTTATACGGAGTACGGGTTGCGGTTTACCGCAGCTCTCGCGCGCGGCAATGTCTTCGCGGTGCAGTTCCATCCCGAGAAGAGCCAGCAGGCGGGACTGCGCTTACTCAGAAACTTTCTGCACTGGGACGGCAGCGCTTAAGCTTCCGCCTCCCTCGTCTCCCGCGCCACCGCCCGGTAGCCGATATCGGGCCGGTAGTGCATGCCTTGCCATTGGATTTTTTTGATCCGGGCATACGCGAGCGACTGGGCCTCGCTGACGGTCGCGCCTCGTGCGCACACACACGCCACGCGGCCGCCGGCCGTGATAATCCGTCCCTCCTTTATCGCAGTGCCGGAATGAAAGACCGTGGTGTCCGCGGGATGTTCGGCATCGAGGCCCGCGATCACATCGCCTATGCGAGGGGCGCCGGGATAGCCCGCCGCCGCGAGCACGACACCGAGGGCGGCGCGTTGATCCCAGTGCGGTTGGATTATCTTCAGACGGCCCGCGAGCCCCGCCTCGATGATCTCGACGAGATCCGAGCGTAATCGCAATAAAATGACCTCGGCCTCCGGATCGCCTAAGCGGCAATTGTACTCAAGCACCCGCGGTGTGCCGTCGGGAGCCACCATGACACCGACATACAGAAACCCCCGATAGGGCCGGCCTTCCCGCGCCATCCCGTGCATCGTCGGCAGCAGGATTTCGCTCATTACCCGATCGCTCACCGCTTGGGTGAGCACAGGGGCAGGCGAATAAGCTCCCATGCCCCCGGTATTGGGTCCGCGGTCCCCGGCATCGCGCGCCTTGTGATCCTGTGCGCTCGCGAGAGGCAGGACATCGATGCCGTCGCTTACGACGATAAAACTCGCCTCCTCGCCTTCCAAGAACCCCTCGACGACGATTTCCTGCCCGGCGCTGCCGAAGGCGCGGCCCGCGAGCATATCGCTGGCCGCCCGGACGGCCTCTTCAGTGGATTGAGCGATAACCACGCCCTTACCCGCCGCGAGGCCGTTCGCCTTGATGACCAGCGGGAGCGCCTGGGCTCGAATATACGCGCTGGCGGCGTGGAGATCCGAAAAAGATGCGTAAGGCGCCGTGGCTACGCCGTGGCGCTCCATAAAGGACTTCGCATAGACTTTGGAGCCCTCAAGCGCGGCCGCCGACCGGCTCGGGCCAAAGCACCGGAGCCCCGCCTCGTCGAAGCGGTCCACGATCCCGGCCACCAGCGGCGCTTCCGATCCGACCAGGGTGAGGTCAACCCGAGCGCTCCGGGCGAAGGCGAGGAGGGCCGCCAGATCGCCGGCCGGGATGGCGACGTTTTCAACCTTGTGTTCGCGCGCAGTGCCGGCGTTCCCCGGCGCTACGTAGACGCGATCGACATGTGCGGAGCTCGCCACCTTCCACGCGAGGGCGTGCTCGCGCCCTCCCCCGCCGACGATTAGAACCTTCACGTCATGAATGGCGGAAGTGCCGGATCCCCGTGAAGACCATGGCCATGCCGTGCTCGTCGGCGGCACCGATCACTTCAGTGTCGCGGATGGAACCGCCGGGCTGGATCACTGCGGTGACGCCGACCGCGGCGGCCGCGTCGATGCTATCGCGAAACGGGAAGAAGGCGTCCGAGGCCATGACCGAAGCCCAGAGATCGAGGCCCGCCTCAGTGGCTTTCATGACGCCGAGGCGGGCGCTGTAGACCCGGCTCATCTGGCCGGCGCCGATACCCACCGTCTGGTCGGCCTTGGCGTAAACGATGGCATTCGATTTGACGAACTTCACCACTCGCCAGGCAAACAGCAGATCGGCGATTTCGGCTTCGGTCGGGCCACGCTGGGTCACGACTTTCACGCTGGCAAATTCTACCGTGGCCTCATCCCGCTCCTGCACCAAGAGGCCACCCTGCACGCGCTTGTAATCGAACGCCTTCCGAGCGCGCGCCTCCGGCGGACCGACAGTGAGCACGCGCACGTCTTGTTTGCGTTGCATGACCTGGAGGGCCTCCGGCGCGACGCCCGGGGCGGCGATCACCTCGACGAATTGGCGTGAGAGGATGGCCTCGGCGGTGTCCGCGTCGAGCATGCGGTTGAAGGCGATGATCCCGCCGAAGGCGGAGGTAGGATCGGTCGCGTAAGCGCGCTCGTAAGCCGCTCGCGGCGATTCGGCGAGCGCTACCCCACACGGATTGGCGTGCTTGACGATGACACAGGCGGGCCCGGAAAAGGAAAACACGCACTCCAAGGCCACGTCCGTATCGGCGATATTGTTGAAGGAGAGATCTTTACCTTGCAGTTGTTTGGATGCGGCGACGCTACTCGGCGGGGGATCGGTTTCCGCATAGAAGGCGGCGCGTTGGTGAGGGTTTTCGCCGTAACGGAGCTCTTGGCGCTTGGCATAGCGCGGGCAATACAAGAGCGGGAAACCTTCGTCCGCCCCCTGGGTTTCTAGATAAGCGGCAATCAAAGAGTCGTAGCGCGCGGTATAAGCGAATGCCTTGGCCGCCAAGCGGTAGCGCGTTCCGGCGCTGATGCTGCCGTTCGCGGTGCGCATCTCTTCGATGAGCGGGGAATAATCGCCCGGGTCAACCATGACCGTGACCGCGGCATGATTCTTGGCCGCGGCGCGCACCAGTGCCGGGCCGCCGATGTCGATATTCTCAATCGCCTCGGCGAGGGTGCAATCGGCCCTCGCGACGGTGCTTTCGAACGGATACAGGTTGACGACGACGAGATCGATGGGACCGATCCCGTGGGCCTGCATCAGCGGCTCATCGATACCTCGACGGCCGAGGATGCCGCCGTGGACCTTCGGATGCAGGGTCTTGACGCGCCCGCCCATGATTTCGGGAAAGCCGGTATAGTCTGAGACCTCGATAGTTTGCAGGGCGTGCTCCGCGAGCAGCCGTGCCGTACCCCCAGTCGACACTAGCTCCACACCCTGCGCGCTTAAAAACCGCGCGAGATCCACGAGCCCGGTCTTATCGGAGACACTCAAAAGCGCACGTCGTATAGACCGCATCGGCTAGCCTGGCCGCGGCTAGATCAAGCTGTATTTCTTGAGGCGGGTACGCAGGGTGTTGCGATTCAGGCCCAAGATTTGGGCCGCCTTCGAGAGATTGCCACCGGTTTGCGCCAGCACGGCCTCGAATAACGGCCGCTCGACTTCGCTAAGCACTAACGCGTAGAGCCCAACCGGGCTATGGCCGTTGAGATTGGCAAAGTAGATCTGCAAGGACTCAGTGATGCACTGATGAATCGGTTGATTTCTGCGCTCGACGAATGCTTGCCTAGGAAGCTTATGGTCAAATATGCTCGTCATACCGGTGACTTCGGCTATTATCATGTTAGCCCTCCTCTCTCGCTACAGGGGGTAATCGTAGTGCTTCGTTCTTAAGAGATTGCGCCCGCCCCCCCGGTACCGAACGCGTAATCTCTCGACGATTCTTGCGCCGTAGTGTTAGGCGCCTATGATAACGGGAAACGAGTCTTGATTGAAGCCATTGACAACGGCTTAAAGCGCCTCCGGGCAAGGAAGCACGTTACAGGAACTTAAACTCGAAACTCACCGGGTTTTTCCGGGGGCCTTCCACTTCGAGGACGATATGAACCGGGATCCCAGGCGGCATCGCCAGCGCCGGGTCAACGTGTTTTTCGAGGTACTCCTCGGGCACAAACCGGCGAGCGGCAAGGACTTGGCCATCCGTATCGTACAAACCGAGCTGCAGTACCGGGTAGGGCTGGGAGAATTCCGCGTGATTGGTGAAGAGGGCATTGATCAACAGTGCGTCTGGGGCACGCGGATGGACGCGCACATCGCGCGAGACCAGCCGGATGAGGCCCGGATCGCGGTAGCGGGGCAACTGGCAATGCAAGTGAGCGCAAGCCCACTCGAGCGGCGGGCGCGCTGCCGGGAACAGCGCGAGCACGCGGGCGCCTTGAAACCACGCAATCTGACCCAGCAGCAGCATCAGGAGCATGACGGCCCCCGCGCCCCACGCGCTCGGGCGGTGTTTCGGGACCAGCCCCTCAATGGCGGTGAGATCGAGCGCCTGGGCTAGGGCGCTGTCGGCAGCCTGAGCCGCATCGGTGCCGCCCGTCGTGGCGTCCCCGGGCGCAGCGCGCGTTGGGGGTTCGCTTTGCGCGTCGACCAAAGCCTCCAAGGCATCGAAGACGCTGCGGCAAATTCCACAGCGCACCTTGCCGTGCGCCGCTTTGAGCTCGCTCGCGGAAAGGCGAAATAGCGTACGGCATTCCGGACAGCGCGCCAGCATCGTTTCAGCGCCCTGGCGCGCCCGCCCCGGCCGGCCGCCTGGCAGGCACGAGGACCCACTCCTCGATCCGTTCTACCGCAGTAGATTTACTCACAAGCTCTCAGGTCAGTGCCAGCTTCTTTTCAAGATAATGGATATCCATAGCGCCCGCGCGAAATCCTTCGTCATTCATCATATTGCGATGCAAAGGCAGGTTGGTCTTGATCCCGTCGATCACGATCTCGGTGAGGGCGTTAATCATGCGCGCGAGCGCGATGGTTCGACTCTCGCCATGAGCGATGAGCTTGCCGATCAAGGAATCGTAGTAAGGCGGAACCGCATAGCCTTGGTAAATGTGCGTATCCAAGCGGATCCCGGGACCGCCGGGCGGATGAAATAAAGTGATCGTGCCGGGCGAGGGCATGAAGGTTTCGTGATCTTCGGCGTTGATCCGGCACTCGATGGCATGACCACGGAGGATGATCTGGTCCTGGCGATAACTCAGAGGTTCACCGCTCGCGATGAGGATCTGTTCTTTGACGAGATCCACCCCAGTGACCATCTCGGTGACCGGATGCTCGACCTGAATGCGCGTGTTCATTTCGATGAAGTAAAACTGAGCATCTTGATAGAGAAACTCAAACGTGCCGGCGCCGCGGTAGCCGATTTCCTGGCAGGCCTGCACACACCGCATGCCGATAGTGTCTCTAATCTGCGCGCCGAGACCCGAAGCGGGCGCTTCTTCGATGATCTTTTGGTGGCGCCGCTGCGTCGAGCAATCGCGTTCCCCGAGGTGTATGGCGTTGCCGAGGGTATCGGCAAGGACCTGGATCTCGATGTGGCGCGGTGTCTCGAGGTATTTTTCAAGATAGACGGAACCGTTTCCGAAGGCCGCGTGGGCCTCGCCGCTGGTAAGGGCGATGGCATTAAGCAGCGCGGCTTCGCCATGCACCACCCGCATGCCGCGCCCTCCCCCGCCTCCCGCGGCCTTAATCATGATCGGATAACCGATCGCGCGTGCGATCCGGAGGTTCTCGTCGACATCGACGCCTAGGGGTCCGCCGGAACCAGGTACACAGGAAACTCCTGCTTGTTTCATCACGCGGATGGCGGATACCTTATCGCCCATGAGCCGGATCGTTTCCGGCCTCGGGCCGATGAAGATGAACCCGCTTTGCTCGACGCGCTCGGCGAAGTCGGCGTTTTCCGCGAGGAACCCATAACCCGGGTGGATGGCCACAGCGTCGGTGACCTCGGCGGCGCTGATCAAGGCCGGGCCGTTCAAATAACTTTCCGCCGAGGGCGCCGGACCGATGCACACCGACTCGTCGGCGAGACGCACCGGTTTTAGATCGCGATCCGCGGTCGAATGAACCGCAACGGTCTTGATCCCCAGCTCGCGGCAGGCGCGCAAAACTCTGAGGGCGATCTCACCCCGGTTGGCAATCACGATTTTGTCAAGCATGGCTCAGAGATTGTGAATTAATCTACTGCGCATCCCGATCGCTGCGTCGCGTGCTCGCTCGCTCCTACGAGCCAAGGAGGCCTCCCTGCGCGCAAGGATTCAAGTTCGTTTCAGTACGAACAGGGGCTGGTCATATTCCACCGGTTGGCCGTTGTCGACCAGAATCGCGGCGATCGTGCCATCGCTATCGGCTTCGATCTGATTCATTACCTTCATGGCCTCGATGATACACAGAATCTCGCCCCGTTTTACCCGCTGACCCACCTCAACGAACGGTTTGCTGGTCGGAGAGGCGCCGAGATAAAAGGTGCCGACCATCGGAGCGGTGATGGAATGACCTTCAAAGTCTGGTTTCGGTTTAACATCGGCGGGAGCGACGGCATGCCCGTGCGGGGCGGGGAGCTGCGGATCCGCTAGCTGTAAGAAGGTTTGACCCGCCGGTGGCGCCCGATAGCGGCTGATCCGGACGGATTCCTCTCCCTCGTGGATTTCGAGCTCGGCAATGCCGGACTCTTCCAGCAGCTCGATTAGCTTTTTTACTTTACGAATGTCCATCTTTTTCCTGGTCGGGCGAACGTGTGGCGGCATGGACTCGCAAACGAGCGATCGCCGCTAGCAAGGCAAGCTCGTATCCCTGTGGCCCGAGACCGCTAACAATCCCGACCGCGACTCCAGAAAGGTAGGAAGTGTGGCGAAAAGGCTCGCGCGCGAAGATATTGGATAGATGAACTTCGATAAACGGTATCTTGACTGCTACGAACGCATCGCGTAGCGCGATGCTCGTGTGCGTCAAAGCACCGGGGTTGATAATGATAAAGGCGACGTTTTCCGACTGCGCGCGATGAACACGCTCCACCAGCTCATGTTCGGCATTGCTCTGAAACGAGGACAGCATGTGTCCCGCGGACAGTGCCAGCGCTTCGAGGCGGGACTCGATCTCGGCGAGCGTCGTGGTACCGTACACCTCCGGCTCACGTGTTCCTAATAGATTGAGGTTGGGTCCGTTGATGAGCGCCAGTTGCGACATACCCGGTTCTTCAATCGCGGTTAGTTGCCGCTTGTTTCCGACACATTAGCATAAGTTAACGGCGGAAACGAGCAAACTACCCGCTATTTAGCGGCGCGGTGGAAAGCCGCGCGGAACCAGCGGCGATGAATTTAGGTGGGAATGCGGAGCAGCCGTCGTATGAGATTCTCGATTTCGTCCTTGCGCACTTGGCCGGGATGGGTAAAGGCGATTCTCTTGTTACGATCAACGATCACCGTGTAGGGTAGCGCGCCGCTCGTATTACCGTAACTCAGAGCGACTTGGATGGCCTCCCCCTCGCCGGTCAGCGTCGGGTAATTGATCCCGGCCTTGTTCGCGAATTCTTGCGTCGTGCTAAGCTCATCGATCGCGATACCCACGATCTGCAAGCCCGCGCCCTTATAGTCTTCTTGAAGCGCGATGAGATCCGGGATCTCTTCTTGGCATGGAGGACACCAGGTGGCCCAAAAGTTGAGCAGCAGAACTTTTCCGTTCCACTCGCTGATGCGGCGGCTTTCGCCTCTGAAATCCTTGAGTGAAAAATCGGGCCGCGCCTGCCCCACGAGGGTCGAAAAATCCGCCCGCGCGCCCAGGTGTTCGCGGAGAAGATAGCCCCCGCCTCCGGCGACGATCAGAAACAAACAATAGAATCCAAAACGGTAAGCCGCGCTCAACGGCGCAACACCCGGTCGAGGTGCAGCCGAAACGTCTCCGCCTCGACGAACCCGACAAGACGTTTGTTGCGAAGCTCGGTACCGTCCGGTGTGTAAAAAAGCAAGGCCGGCGGCCCGAAGACTCCGAGGCTCGCGAGCAGCTCGCGGTCCTCCTCATCATTGGCCGTCACGTCCGCCTTGATAAGCGTTAATTTGCTAAGTTTTTGGCCGACGATTTGGTCGGCAAAGGTATGTTTTTCAAGCTCTTTGCACTCCACACACCAGTCCGCGTAAAGGTCCACCATCACCGGCTCGGCACGATCGCGGGCCGCGCGCAATGCCTTTTCCAGATCCGCAGCCCCTTTGACCCGTGCGAAGCCAAGCTTGAGTGGCGTCGCGGTGGATCCCTGCGCCAGGAGTGTGGCGCCCGCGAATGGACGCAACATATCGGTGGCCCCCGCGGCCGCGCCGACTATCAAGATACCGCCGTAAGTCAAAACCAAAAACCCGGCGCCGCGCGCCAGACGGTGACCCCATGACGCGGTTTTATGGAGCAGATCGAGGGCCCCGAAGAAAATCGCCCCGGTGGTCAATAACAGCCCCCATAACAATACGGTGAACGTCGGCGGCAGCAAGCGTTCCAGCATTAAGACCGCGACTGCGAGCATCCCAAACCCGAAGAACACCTTGACTTGTTGCATCCAAGGCCCGGCTTTGGGCAGGAGCTTCCCGGTCGAGGTACCCACCGCTATCAGGGGTAATCCCATGCCGATGCCCAAGCAAAAGAGCGCCATCCCGCCGAGCACCGCGTCACCAGTCTTACCGATATAAATCAAGGCCCCGGCCAGAGGCGGCGCCACGCAAGGTCCGACGATGAGCGCGGAGAACAATCCCATCGCCGCGGTTCCGTGCAAGGTTCCGCCTGCTTGCGCGTTGCTCACCCGGGCGAGGCGCGTCTGCCAACTTGGCGGGAGTTGTAGCTCGAACCAACCGAACATCGACAAGGCGAGGCCGACAAAAACCGCGGCAAAGAACACCAGCACCCACGGATTTTGAAACGTCGCTTGCAAGTTGTGGCCGAAGCGTCCGGCGATCACCCCCATGAGCGCGTAGGTTGCGGCCATTACCACGACAAATACGCTCGATAAAATAAATGCCTTGCGCGTGGTTACGTGCTCGCCTTGGCCGGCGATGATTCCGGAGAGAATCGGGACCATGGGAAACACGCACGGTGTAAACGCGAGCAGGATCCCGAACCCGGCGAACATGGCCAAGGTCGCGAGCACGGCGCCCCCTTCGAGTTGCCGCGCCAACGCATCGTGCTCGGCGACGGGTTCGCTTGCTCCTCCGTAAGCGGCGCCGGCCGCCACCTGCGCTGGCAGTCGCAGGCTGAGCGTTTTCTGCATCGGAGGGTAGCAGATCCCGTCGTCGGCGCAGCCCTGATACCTAAGGGTTAAGCCGACCTCGGCCTCGCCGGGGCTTGGGCGTCTGAGCGACAGCGGGACGGTGATGGACCCGGTATACACCTCGACGGATCCGAACTCCGGATCTTCCTTGAAGTGCCCCGAGGGAAGATTAGTGCGTCCGAGCCAGACGTCGCCGTCGGTCAGGTCGAATCCGAATTTATCCTTATATAGGTAATAACCGTCGGCGATGTCCCAGCGCGCGGCAAGGGTCACCGGATCTTTGATGTCGACCGTGATCCCAAATGCTTCGTCGGGAGGCAAAAACTCCCGGCGGGCCGGCTCGCCCGCGAAACCGCGCTTGAAATCCTCGAATATATTCGCCGCCCCGCGTTGTTCATCGGCAAACACAGGTAGCAACGTTAAAAACCAAACTAAACAGACAGCGCTGACAGTCTTCACGGGGTTGCGTTCACCATTTCGTTAATCCAGCTTAAATACGGGCTCGAGCCCCGCACTATAGGGACCGCGATGATTTCGGGGAGTTCATACGGATGTTCCGATTTTAACAAGGATTCCACCGCCTCGTAACGCCATCGGCGGGTCTTGATTAAGAGCAGGACTTCGGCACTCGATTCGAGCTTATCGGCCCAGCGGTAGATCGACTGCACCGCGGGAAGAATATTGACGCAAGCGGCGGCGCGTTGTTCGACCAACCGGGTTGCTATTCGGCTCGCGACCGTGTTGTCCGGGCACGTCGATAGCACGAGTAGATAGTCTTCGGCATCCGTCATCGCCGATCCTCGTTTAGGGAAGCTCTGCAAAAGTTACTGCGCAGCCCATCTGCTTTCCTCGCTCCTCAAAGCGCGGCCGTCCCTGGGCCGCTCCCGCGTCGTCGCGTGCTCGCGCGTCGCTCGCCTATCTACCTGATATGTCTCGCGACTCGCTCCGCGGCTTCGCGCATCTTGGCTTGCTCGCGATACTTTTTCAGAGCTTCCTTAGATTGGGCGTGCCGGGTCCGGGGATCGGTTGACAGTATCGGCTCACCACCTATAATTAGCACTCACAAGAAGCGAGTGCTAAAACCGCTTTGTTTTTCTATCGAACATCGGAGGAGGTCAAAAATCATGAATATTCGTCCCTTACACGATCGCGTCATCATCCGCCGCCTAGAGGAGGATCGCAAGAGCGCCGGGGGTATCGTCATCCCTGACACAGCCGCGGAAAAACCCATGAAAGGAGAAGTCGTTGCCGCGGGTCCGGGTAAGCTCTCGGAAGACGGCAAAGTCAGACCGCTCGACGTCAAGCCCGGTGATAAGGTGCTTTTCGGCAAGTATTCCGGTACCGAAGTCAAAATGAACGGCCAGGACATTGTGGTCATGCGGGAAGACGACATCATGGGCGTCATCGAAAATTAAATCTTTACTATAGAGGTGAAACATGGCAGCTAAAGAATTGAGGTTTAGCGAAGACGCCCGCAAGCGCATGCTTGCCGGAGTCAATATCCTCGCTAATGCGGTCAAGATAACCCTGGGTCCGAAGGGCCGGAATGTGGTGTTGGAAAAGAGCTTCGGATCGCCCACGGTGACCAAGGACGGGGTGTCGGTAGCCAAGGAGGTCGAGCTCAAGGACAGGTTCGAGAACATGGGCGCCCAAATGGTGAAAGAGGTCGCCTCGCACACCTCCGACGAAGCAGGCGATGGCACGACGACCGCCACTGTGTTAGCGCAGTCGATGCTGGTCGAAGGGATCAAAGCGGTGGCGGCCGGCCTGAATCCGATGGATCTCAAACGCGGCATAGACAAAGCCGTGGCCGCGACAGTTGAAGAATTAAAAAAGCTATCCAAGCCCTGTAATGACGAGAAGGCCATCGCCCAGGTAGGAACGGTCTCGGCCAACGCCGATACGGCCGTCGGGGACATCATCGCGCAAGCGATGGCGAAAGTCGGCAAGGAGGGCGTTATCACCGTCGAGGACGGCCAGAGTCTCGAGAACACGCTGGAGGTCGTCGAAGGCATGCAGTTCGATCGCGGCTATCTCTCGCCGTACTTCATCAATAACCAGCAGAACATGAATGTCGAGCTGGAAAACCCGATGATCCTCATCCATGACAAGAAAATATCCAACATCCGCGACTTGCTGCCGATCCTCGAGGCCGTAGCCAAATCGGGACGGGCGCTGCTTGCGATCTCCGAAGACGTGGAGGGCGAGGCCCTGGCCACGCTGGTCGTCAATAATATTCGCGGTATCGTCAAGGTGGCGGCGGTCAAAGCGCCCGGCTTCGGCGACCGCCGCAAGGCGATGTTGGAAGATCTCGCAATCTTGACCTCGGCCACGGTCATTGCCGAAGAGGTCGGGCTGAGTCTCGAGAAGGCGAGCTTGGGGGATCTCGGAACCTGCAAGCGCGTCACGATTACCAAGGAAGAGACGACCATCATCGGCGGCGCGGGCGATCCCAAGGCCATCGAAGGCCGGGTCAACCAGATCCGCGCGCAGATCGAGGAGTCCACCTCCGACTACGACAAGGAGAAGCTCCAAGAGCGCGTGGCCAAGCTCGCCGGCGGTGTGGCCGTGATTAAGGTCGGCGCGGCCACCGAGACCGAGATGAAGGAGAAGAAGGCGCGGGTCGAGGACGCCTTGCATGCGACGCGCGCGGCCGTCGAGGAAGGCGTGGTGCCGGGCGGTGGCGTGGCCTTCATCCGGGCGCTGGAGGGTTTGAATGCGCTCAAGGGCGAAAATCACGACCAAGACATCGGCATCCAGATTGCCAAGCGCGCGATGGAAGAACCGCTGCGTCAGATCGTGGCCAATGCCGGCGAGGAGGCCTCCGTCGTTCTGTCCAAGGTGAAAGAAGGGAAGGGCAACTTCGGCTACAACGCCACCAGCGGGGAGTATGGTGACATCGTCAAGATGGGTATCATGGATCCGACCAAGGTGGCGCGGACGGCCTTGCAGAATGCCGCTTCGATCGCCGGGCTCATGATCACCACCGAGGCGATGGTGGCTGAGATGCCCAAAGAAGAGGAGAAAATGCCGGGACGCCACGGGCACGGCGGCATGGGCGACATGGACATGATGTAATCCCGAAGGGATCCACTCGCATCACTAGAAACCCCGCGCAACCCGCGGGGTTTTTTATAAGCGGGAGAGATCGAGCCGCGCGCGATCGCTAGCCCAGGCCTCTCCCAGCCGTCTCTCGGCGACACGTGCTTGGTGTTTATCACCCCGCCGCTTGTAGACTTGCGTTAAGCCATAGAGCGCCCAGCCGTTGTGAGGCGCCTCGCGCAGGCTCGCCCGGAATGCGTCCTCGGCGCCGGCGAGATCGCCCGAGAGCAGGAGCACGGCGCCGAGCGACTGGCGCACCGGGTAGTACCAGTACGGCGGCTCCGTGTAGGAAAGCTTATCCTGAATGGCTACCGCTCGCACGAGCTCGGTACGCGCGGCCTTCAGGGCGCCTCCGGCTTGAGCGATGCGAGCGCGTAGCACGTGGCGAGCGAGCGCCAGCACGTCGCCCGCGGGGATCCCGCCGGCCGTGAGCGCGGAAAAGTCCGCGCGGGCCGCGATTCCTGCGATCGCCGCTGCTGCGCGCTCGGCGGCCTGGATATCCTTACGGGACGCATGGGCCACGCCGCGAGCGTAGTGCCACATCGCCTGAACATAGGGCAGACTGGATCCGGGATCCCGCAAGGCCAACACAGTCTCGGGCGCGCTGAACTGGGCGTGGGCAAAATAGGGCGCCGCTTTAATAGGCTGCACCCAGGGAATGGCCCGGGCCGCATCAGCGGTGACCACGCGCGAGAGCTTCTCCGCCGCGGCGATGGCGGTCTTGCCGTCGCCCATCATCTGGGCCGCGGCCATGAGCGAGTGCACGTTATGCGGATAATAGGCCTGCGGATAGATGCCCTCGGGCGCCGCCTCGGCGATATAGGCCTCATCGGCCGCTACCCCCGCCTTATTCACGGCAAGCGCGTCCAGATAGCGGCCCATTCGGAAATAGATGTGAAAGGGCATGTGCACGAGATGGCCGGCGCCGGGCATGAGATCCGCGAGACGCTTGGCATAGGGTTCCGCCCGCTCCGGCCGGTCCGAGGCCTCGACCATGTGGATATAGTAGTGGATCGCCCCCGGATGGTCAGGATTTTTGTCCAGCACCCGTTCCAGGACGCCGAGGATCTCCGCCGTTCTGCCTTTCGGCCGGCGGCCGTTCGATGCCCAGTAGTCCCAAGGCGTGAGATCCATCAGAGACTCGGCGTAGAGGATCTGGATGTCCGCGTCCTCGGGATAGCGGGCCGCCACTCGATTCATGGCCGTGGCGTAGGCGGCATCCAGGGTCGCCCGCTCGGCGTTTTCGGAATAGCGCCTACCGAGCGCCTCGATCAGCGCTTGTTCACGGCCGGAAGCGTAGCGGGCTTTCTTTTGCGCCGCGCGCAGGGCCGCGAGGGCAGGTTTTACTGCGGCGGAGTCCATCGGCGCGTTGATATTGGGGCCGAGCACGAGCGCCTCACCCCAGGCGCAGAGGGCGCATTTCGGATCGAGCTTCTGCGCCATCCGAAAGGCGCGCCGCGCTTCGGTATGGTTGAACGCGTAGGTGAGCCGCAGGCCCTGATCGAAGTACTTCTGGGCGCGTCGACTCGTTGTCGTGACCTTGTAGCTCAGCGTGCCGAGGTTGTCCCACAGCGGTGGCACGCTCTCGACGACGGACTCCGAGGGGCGGCGCGCCAGATCCGCGTAGCCCCCGACCTCGCCCCGGACCGCGTGGCCGTGCCCAGGGGCTGCT
>JBIMKD010000200.1:0-10769 GCA_043673815.1 Chromatiales bacterium | reverse complement strand
GGGCGCGGCCGGGTGCTCTTTGCCGGGACGCCGGCCGAGCTCGAAGCGCGCTCACGGTATTACAACGCGGTCGCCCTGGTTCTAAACCATGGCGCGGCGGGCAATGCCAAGAGGCGCTTGCTGACCTTGAGCAACGTCGAGGACATCGAGGAGCTCCCGGTGCGCGATGGGTTGGTGCGCCTGCTGGTGCTGCCGAAAAAGAGCCGCTCGATTATCGCCGAGATCGGCGAGACCGTGCGCGGAAACGGCTGGGAGGTGGACGAGCTGCGCGTGGAGACCGGGCACCTCGATGAGGTGTTCCGTACCATCACTGCGGATTTTAACGAGGGCGCGCGCGCATGAGGACCACCCTCGCGATTTTCAAGCGCGAGCTTCACGCCTATTTCGCGACGCCCGTCGCTTATGTCTTTATCGTGATCTTCTTGTTGTTGACCGGGGTCTTTACCTTTTATCTCGGCGGCTTCTACGAAAGCAATCAAGCCGATCTCGATGCCTTTTTCCAGTTCCATCCGTGGCTGTATTTATTTTTAATCCCGGCGATCTCGATGCGCCTCTGGGCCGAAGAGCGTAAGGCGGGAACGATCGAGCTGTTGATGACCTTGCCGGTGTCGTTGACGCAAGCAGTATTGGGTAAGTACCTGGCGGCCTGGTGTTTCACCACCTTGGCGCTGACCTTGACGTTTCCGATCTGGATCACCGTGAACTACTTGGGCGATCCAGACAATGGCGTCATCGTGGCCGGATATCTCGGGAGTTTGATCATGGCCGGCGGGTTTCTCGCCATCGGGGGGTGCTTCTCGGCGCTGACGAAGAGTCAGGTCGTTGCCTTCGTGCTCAGCATGGCCGTCTGCTTCTGCTTCGTGCTCAGCGGTTTCCCCATCGTGCTCGATTTGTTCCGGGCCTGGATGCCGCAAGCGCTGGTCGATGCCATCGGTTCCTTCAGCTTCCTCACGCATTTTTCGGCGATTCGCAAGGGTGTCATCGATGTGCGGAGTCTAGTCTATTTCCTTAGCCTGATCGCCTTTTGGCTATACGCCACGACGGTCGCGATCGATGCGCGTAAAGCCAGTTAAGCTCACCTACGGAAGGAGGCGACAGTTATGAGCCGCAAGTGGCTCTCGGGAGGGGGACTGATGCTGGCGGCGGCGTTATTCGTGGCCGTCAACATTGTGACCGCCGAGACCTTAAGCTCATGGCGATTGGACGTGACCGAGAGCCGGTTGTTTACGCTCTCGAAGGGCACCCGCAACATCCTCAAGTCACTCGAGGAACCGATCACCCTCAGATTCTATTTTTCCGAGAAACTGTTCTCGGGGATCCCGGCGCTGAAAAACTACGGTAACCGCATCCGCGACTTATTGGAAGAATATGTCGCTGTGTCCAACGGTCAACTGGTACTGAACGTCATCGATCCCGAAGCCTTTTCCGAGGCCGAGGACCGAGCAGTGGCCTATGGCATCACCCAGTTGCCGATCAGCACCACAGGCGATCGCGGGTATTTAGGACTTGTCGGGACCAACTCGACCGACGACGAGCAAGCCATCGCCTTTTTCCAACCGGAAAAAGAACAGTCTTTGGAGTATGAGATCACAAAGCTTATCTATGCCCTCGCGCATCCCAAGAAACGCGTGATCGGCGTCCTCAGTTCGTTGCCGCTGTTCGGGGGAGCGGCGCAGCAGGAGTCGCAGTGGGCGCTCGCGACAATGTTGCGCGAAGCGTTTGAGATCAGGGAGATCGGGCAGGAGGCGCTTGACATCGGCGCGGACGTGGACACCTTGCTTCTGATCCATCCCAAGACGCTGTCCGAGCAGATGCGTTACGCGATCGATCAGTTCGTGCTCAAGGGCGGTAAGGCGATGGTCTTCGTCGATCCGTTCGCCGAGGAAGATCGCTCCGCGCCGCCCCCTGAGAATCCCAGTGCCTTGCCGCAATTCGATTCCAACCTGCCCGATCTTTTCGAGAAATGGGGGGTGAAGCTCCTCGCGGGCAAAGTGGCCGGCGATTTGGAGTCGGCGCTGCGGGTCTCCTATAACGGTCCCGCCGGGCCCCAGCAAATCGAATATCTGCCCTGGCTGCGCCTCGGCCGCGAGCATTTCAACCGCGAGGATTTCGTGACCAACGAGCTCAAAACCATCAATGTCGGCACCGCCGGTGTGTTGGAGAAAGTCGCTGCCGCCGGCACACGCTTCACGCCGCTCATCTCCACCGGTCAGCGCGCCGCGCTCTTGGATCGGGAGATGGTGATGTTCAACCGCGATCCGGCGGCGCTGCTTCAGGGCTTTACCCCGAGCGATAAAGCACTGACCTTGGCCGCGCGTATCAGCGGTAAAGTCAAAACCGCCTTTCCCAAGGGCCGGCCAAAAAAGCTCGAGACCGATGCCAGCGATGCCGGTTTCATCGCGGAATCCAAGAGTCCCGTCAATCTGATCGTGGTGGCCGACACCGATCTCTTGAGCGACCGCTTCTGGGTGCAGGTACAGAACTTCTTGGGGCTTCGGGTGCCTTCGGCGTTCGCGGACAACGCCAATTTCGTGATCAATGCCCTCGACAACCTGGGCGGTAACGATGACCTCATCAGCTTGCGCAGCCGCGGCGAGTATGCGCGACCGTTCACGCGCGTCGAAGCCGTTCAACGGGAGGCCGAGGCGCGTTTCCGCGACCGCGAGCGAGCGCTCCAAGCCAAGCTCGAGGAGACGGAGCGCAAGATCCAAGAGCTGCAAAGCAAGAAAGAGGAGGGCAGCGCCTTGCTTCTTAGCCCGGAGCAAAAACAGGCAATCGAGGCGTTTCGCGGCGAGCAGATCGCGACGCGCAAGGAGCTACGCGCCGTGCAGCACGATCTGCGCAAGAATATCGAACGTTTGGGCGACCAATTGCGTTTTATCAATATCGGCTTGGTGCCGATCTTGATCGGGTTGTTCGGAGTCGGTCTGGGAATCGTGCGCGCACGGCGCCATCCCTAGATTTTCACGCAACCAATGTTATACAGACCGACTTCAACGAATCCGGAAGTCCCTTCTCCCGCCGGGAGAAGGTTAGGATGAGGGGACTCAAATCAAACACTTCGTCGATGATTTTGATCCCCTCACCCCAACCCTCTCCCAGAGGGAGAGGGAGAAAAGAGGGATATCTGTCCCAGAAGGACCTGGGCCTTGGAGTGGTACCCGACATTTCCAATATGTGTGGTTAGATTTCTTCACAAGCTCTAAGCAATGCAAAAAAACGCCTTTTATGTCCTTGCCCTGATCACCTTGACGGTGGTGGCCGCCGCGTTTTTTACCCAGGAGAGGAACGCGCCGGAGACTGAAATCCGGACCACGCCGGTATTTGCGGATCTGCTCGAGCGCGTGAACGACGTTTCTAAAATCAAGATCAAGTCCAAGACCGAGCAGACGGTCTTAGTCGAACGAGACGCTAGCTGGGAGGTCGAGAATCACGGCCACTTCCCGGCGCTGTTTGAAAAGGTGAAGGGCGCTGTGGTGTCGCTGGCCGAGCTGCAAGTGATCGAGCCCAAGACCGCGAATAAAGAGCTATACGCAAAACTCGGTGTCGAGGATCCCGCTGGCGAAGCCGCCGCCTCGAAGCTTGTGACGTTGCTGGGCCGGGATGGCCAAGCGCTGGCGTCATTGATTATCGGCAATCCAAGTACCGGTAAAACTGCCGGAACCTATGTGCGGCTTCCGGATGAAGCGCAAGCGCTGCTGGTCAAGGGCAGTCTGGATGTGCCGGCTAATCCGATGGAGTGGCTGGTCAAGGATGTCGCCCATATCCCCTCGGAGCGGATACGGGAAGTCGTTATTCAAAAGCCGGAGCAGGCGCTAGTGCGCATCTACAAGAACGATCCCAAGGATGCGGACTACACGCTGGACGCGCTCCCGAAAGGGCACAAAGTAAAATCCCAGTTGACCGTGAACAGCCTGGCGACCTCTCTCGAGTACCTGCGCTTCGATGATGTCGTGCCGCGGGCGGATCTCAAGTTACCGGCGGACCCTACGGTGACAACCTTGCGCACCTTCGATGGGTTGGTGGCAATCGTTAAAAGCGCGATCGTGAAGGATAAGACATGGGCTAGCGTGGAATTTTCTTTTGACGCCGAGGTGGCTAAGAAGGCGGCTGCGAACACCGGGAACCCAGCCTCCGGAGATGGCAAGGCGGGCGCGAATACCGAGAGTAAGGCAAAACCACCCGCTCCATCGGTCGCCGAGGAGGTCAAGGCGCTGAGCGAAAAAACCGCGCATTGGGCCTACGTGCTGCCAAGTTACAAAGGCGAGCTGTTAACCACGACCGCGACGGCGCTTACGACCAAGGAAGGAAAGGACGAAACCAAGCCGTCATCCGCGCCTAAGAAGCCCCCTAAATCCTAGCCCGAAAATCGCACCCGGCGCGCAGTCTCTCGATAAAAATATGCTCACGCTGCGATGCCGCTGCCAAGGGTTGCATTCGGGATCCCTCTGCATCCGTGCACTTCCCTATCGCATTTGGCTTGCCGTGCCGGCGGGGAATTCTCGTTCGTGGCCGATGTAGTCGAACTGCAGAAGCTCGGCCTTGACATCGTTCTTCGTACCGGCGAAGGGTTGCCACAATGAGTGGCGCAACATTCTCCGGAAGAACGTGTTGCCCACGAACACACGGCTTACCACCCATGACCCCCGGATCGTGAGTAATGGGATCAAAATACATAAATACCTCCACAGATCCTGTTGTAGTCATGCCGAGCGTTCGCGCTAAGCCGCGCACAGAGCCGCAGGCCGGAGCGGGTCGGCTTGAACGAAGGGTTAGCACCCAGTGTAGGGCTTGCTTGCCATGTTTGCATGAACAGTCCCGTGCCTTTCGACGCGGACAAGCTTTGCCACGTACGCCCTGTGGTCACAATCTGCGGCAGTCGCGTACTTGGCGATTTGGATCGTAACAGTTCCGCTAACCGTGAGCACCGTCCGTGCGCGCAGGAGCCTCAGTTCGTTTGGCGTGAGAGGGAGTTCAAACGCCTGATCTTCATTCGAGAACGAAAGCTCTTCGGCTGGGCGAAGCTTGGAATCTTTTACATAAGGCAATAGTCTTTTTGAGTTTGCATCTGGGAGAAAGGTAAGCTCAATTTCTAAAGGTTCAAGTCCATCAAACAGCCACGTTGCAACAAACTTACCGGCAATTCGAGCACTTCCTCTGAACTTTGCGAGGTCTGCACCCGGCGGTGCCGGTTCAATTAGCTCGAAGGGGCTGCCTTTCGGAATGCGATACTCGGTGGGCTGCACTGAGGCACTCACGGGCGCCGCGAGCGTCAGAAGAAGAGTCAGCAATAAGACATCGCATTGTTGGTTCATTTCTGCCCCCTACACGACGCCATTGCTTGGCGTCAAATCTAAACCCTATTCGGTACATCGCTCGGCGCCGAGCGAATCTCGGAGCCTGTGACCTATGTTAGGCCTCGGTCTCCACACCGGGATTAAGACCTCATGGTGAAGCCCCCGAAATCCCGCGTGCTTGCGCAGATGCGATAAGAACTCTGACCGAAACATTATAGCATCCGCACATAGCAAGCCTCTGTCGACTGGACAAAACGCTACATCGTCGTCCATGGCAAGCCCGCGTAGTCGTCGTCGGATCCAGCGGGGGGACGGGAGCGAGTCGCGGGCACAGATGCTATCTAGGGGGGCCACCCAGGCTACCCTTTAGGTGCTTTGGTTAACCAATCCAAAGGAGAGCGAGTATGAATCGGGTGGCCTTAGAGTACTGATAATGCAGTGGAGCGGAAGTTGTACATAGCGATGGAGTTGAGCGGCAGGCGATGGTGTGGGGATTGAGAATCAGGTGGTCGACTCCTCGATCATCGAGACTACCGGCGGAGGCGGCGGGCCACCCGGACCCAAAGCGGCGTCCACACGCCGCGATCCTCGCTCTCTTGCCTTGAACTCTCCTCGGGCTTTAGAATCCCCATTGAGCGGGGCTTCGATCCAGCGGTTCAGGTCAACAGATTGTGTCCGCCAAGTTACAAGGGCGAGCTTTTGACCAAGACCGCGGCGGCGCTTACGACCAAGGAAGAAAAAAACAAGCCGTCATCCGCGACTAAGAAAACCCCCAAATCGTAGCCCGAAGATCGCACCCGGCGCGCAGTCTCTCAAAAAAATGCTCACGCCGCTCACCTAATCAAGCATGGACGTTCGGGTGGAACTGAAACGGCTCGTTCAGCGGGTCAGGAATCCCTGGGTGCTTGGTATTGCCGCGGCGCTGGCGGTATACACTCTCGCCGGGTTTCTGCTCATCCCCTATCTGGTGCGGCATTATGTTCCGAAGCTGGCTGCCGAGCAGCTCCGCTGTCAGGCTGCTGTCGCCGAAGTACGGTTTAACCCCTTTCTCTTTGAGCTCGAGGCGAAGGACTTTTCCTTCAAAGACGTGGCCGGGGAGGCGATATTTAGCTTTCAGCGCCTGTTCGTCGATTTCGAAGTGGAAAGCCTGTACCGCTGGGCATGGACGTTTGCGGATATACGGCTTGAGGGTTGGTCTGCTGATTTGGTGATCGATCGGGAAGGCCGGCTGAACCTGGCCAAAGTCGCCGCTCGGCTTCCGGAATCCGACGAGGCATCGAAGCCCGATGACAACCCGCCACGGCTCTTGCTCAAACACATAGCGCTCACAGGTGGCTCGGTGAAATTCACGGATCGCTCGAAGTCTTCTCCGGTCGCGGAAACGGTCAGTCCGATCGACCTCGAGTTCGATACAATCTCGACGCTTGAGCACCGCGGGTCTCACGTCGTCAGCGCAAAACTGGCGAACGGCGCGGTAGTGGAATGGAAGGGCGATGTCTCGTTGAACCCCATCCTATCGGAAGGTGAAGTGCGACTCCGGGGCTTCAAGCTAGCGACGCCTTGGAACTTCATCCGTGACCAGTTGAACCTGGCTGAACCGTTAGGGGATGTGGGCGCAACGGCCCGTTACCGCTTCCGATATGAGAAAGCCAAGGCCGACCTAACCGTCAACGATGTGGGCGTCAAATTGACGGGATTGCGGCTGTCTACCCCCTCTGATCCGAGGCCGATCCTGGTCCTCGACACCATCGAGGTCGCGGGGGCTCGCTTTGACCTTGCGAGCCGGGAGCTCGTCGTGCCGGCATTCAACGTGCTCAAGGGGCATGTCGCCGTGTCCGTCGACGAGAAGGGCATCGCCAATTGGGAGACTTTGGTGAAGCCGGGAGCTACCCCCGATGCGCCGCAGCCTGCTCCGCCCGCGACTTCGGCCGGTGCGCCCGAAGCGCCTTGGCGGGTTAAACTCGGAGCATTCAAGGTAGCGGACATCGGGATCGCTTATGCCGACGCGAGTCACGCCAGACCTTCCGTGGTCTCCGTTGGGGCTTTCAAGCTGGGGCTGGGCGCGGAAGCGGAAACCGGCCCCGCTGCACCGAAGGCGCGGATCCGGGACTTGACCGTCAGTCTTGAGCGCATTGCCATCGCCGAACGAAATAAGAGCGATTCGCTCGCGACCTTGGATTCGATTCAAGTCGAGGGCGGGCAATTGGATCTCGAGAAACGGGAAGCCACGATCCAACAAGTGGCCCTACAGGGAGGGGGCGCCAAGGTAGTCCGAGATGCGAATCAATCAATCCGTTTGCTTGAATTATTCGGGCATCGAGACCAGGAAAATGTCCGGATCGATGTCACCGAAACGCAGAACAAGAACGAAGGCAAGCCGTGGCGCTTCGCGCTCAAGGCGTTCGACCTCCAGGGATTTCGCATGGCGCTTACCGACCAAAGCGTATCGCCCGAGCTTGCGTACGACATAGAAGACATGAAAGTCGCGCTCACCGACATCAGCAATGACGGCCAGACACCCATCGCGTTCGATGCGCGGCTCACGATCAAACAAGGCGGCGCATTGAGCACGACGGGACAACTATCACAAAAGGCTGATCGCGCGGAGGCGCAGGTCAAGATCGAGGGAGTAAACCTGACGCCGCTGAAGTCGCTGGTTGCACAGGTCGCGGCGCTTACACTCGAGAGCGCCGCTCTCTCCGCCAATTTGCGGGTCGATTATAGCCAAGCCAAGGCCGGTCCATCACTCAAGGCGGCGGGTGCATTCAGCCTCGATAAACTGCTCCTAAAACTATCCAAGAGCGGCGAGCCCTTCCTGTCCTGGAAGGCGCTGTCTGCCGATGGCTTCGACTTCAGCCTCGGCCCCGACAAGATCGCCATCAAGGAAGTGCGTCTTGTCGAACCGGGCACGAAGATCGTAATATTTAAAGATCAAACCCTTAACCTCGCCGCTGCCTTTCAACGCGCGCCATCTTCCGGGCCGCCGGCAAAGACGGAAAAGCCGAAGAGCGATCGCGCCAATCCGATTCCAGTGACCGTGGAGCGCGTCCGGATCGAGGGGGCGAAGGTCGATTTCGCCGACCTCAGCCTGGTCCTTCCGTTCGCCGTCCGCATCCACGAATTATCCGGCGCAGTGACCGGCATCTCCTCGGCTCCTACCAGCCGAACCAGGCTCAAGCTTGAGGGGCGTGTGGACGAATACGGCCAGGTCAACGTGGAGGGGTCATTAAGCCCGTTAGAGCTTGAGAAATTCAGCGATGTTAAAGTGGTATTCCGCAACGTTGCGATGTCACCGCTTTCGCCCTACAGCGGCACGTTTGCCGGGCGTAGGATCCAATCCGGAAAGCTGAACCTAGATCTGGAATACAAAGTTGAGGATCGCAGGTTGAAGAGCAACAACACTATCATCCTCGATCAATTTACCTTGGGTGAGCGGGTCGAGAGTCAGAAAGCGGTAAATTTGCCCCTCGACCTCGCGATCGCGCTGCTCACCGATAGCGAGGGCAAGATCAACGCGTCCGTGCCCATCACAGGTGACCTGGACCATCCTGAATTCAGCGTTGGGCACTTGGTCTGGGAGGCGATCGTCAACTTCATCACCACTGCCGTCACCGCGCCTTTCAAGGCACTCGGCGCCATCGTCGGCGGGGAGGAGGGCATCGACGCGATCCTGTTCCCGCCGGGTATCGATACGATCCCGCCGCCTGAGCGTGAAAAGCTCGCAAAAGTAGCGGAGGCATTGACCAAGCGGCCAATGATCGCGCTAACGGTACGCGGGGCGTACGACCCCGCGGCCGATGGCGCAGCGCTCAGGTCATTGCAGGTGCGGCGCGCCCTGGCGCAAGAGCTCGATGCCGACTTGCAACCGGGCGAGGACCCGGGTCCGGTGGCCGTCGATAATGCCGAGACGCAACGCGCGCTGGAGGCGTTGTCCGACGAACGCCACGGCGAAGATGCCATCGAGGAGTTTGAGGCGAGCTACGAAAAATCTCAAGGCAAGAAGCCAAAAAGAGTCAGCGCGATCTTGTCACTGATGGGCCAGGCTAGCGAGGACGTCGATTTCTACGAAAAATTATTCCAGCACCTTATCGAAAAGGCTCCGCTGGCAACGGACGACCTTGAAGCCTTGGCCGTACGGCGCGCTACGGCGGTTACCAAGGAACTGACGAGTCAGGCAGGATTCGATCCATCGCGTGCCACCGCCGGGGAAATCGAGCAGGTCCAAGATACCCAGACGGACAGCGTCCCGACGAAACTGGAGCTCGGAGCGCTTGAACGCATGGAAAAACCGCGCCATTAGGTTCCGATCCCGAAGGCCTGGCTCGCCGCGCTCACGGGCAAGCACCGGGGCCGGGCGATGCGGCGCGCGACGGCCAAGTCCAAGGAACTTATCGATTCCATGCTTCCTCCTTTTCAGCTCTTCGATCTAAGTTGAGCGAAACCGGCGTACGGGCTCGCCGCCTCCGCAGACCGCGCGCGAAGAGCGCGAGCTGTGGAAGTTCGCGATGGGTCGTTCGTAGGCGACGAGCGTGCCGTCGATACGGCTCCTGAAACACCAGATTGCCTTTGGTGGTCAACGTGCCGCGGCGCGGCGCCGACCGCCCTGCCGCCAGAGCGCGAGGGAGGCGTCGACCACAAACGCGACGAGGAATACGATCCCGAGATTGGCGATCAGGTTCCACGGGCTGTACACGCCTCGCGCGACGGAGAACACCTCTCCCCAGGATGTCTGCTCCGTTATCAGGCCGGTGATCTCGGTATAGACGGTGCTGTGCGGCGAACGAAAATTGAGGAGCAGCGTGAGCGTCCAAAGCGACGTCACCGTGAAGGCCAACCAGCGGCGTCCGGTGCCGAAATAGGCACGGACGAACCAGGTCATGGACACCACGAGGACAAAGATCGGCAGGTGTGACCACCGCAGCGCGGTGGCATAGTTGGCCACCGTCTGCGCGTGCATCACGAGGAGCTCCAGCACGGCATTCCCGGCGGCCCCGAGCGCAGTCAGCGAAAACAGCAGATACGCCCTTTGGCGCGGTTGCTGGAACCAGATGGCGAGGTACATCAGCGCAAGCGTCAAACATGCCGCTGCCCCCATTGACCAGGTGATGGTCAGCCAACTCATGCGATCCGCCCTATTGGCGACCCCGTACCTGCAAGCAGTTTGTTGACCTTCGCGCCGAGCCGTCCTGTCCCGCTGATCTCAAGGCACAACCGACGAGGGAACTACCAAGGCGCTGCGACGCGTCAACCTTGGTCTCGCCGTCACCCCGGTGAGTTTGCCCGATAGAGCGGCCTCGTTGAAGCGCTCCGCAAACGCTGTCCTGCGTCGGGCAGGCGAGCCCTGATTCTCGTCAAAGTGCCTTTTTGTCACGCTATATGACCTCGTCGGTCTCGTCAAGCGCACCGAGATGCTCAGCGCCACCCGACCGCACCTTATTTGTGGGGGGTCTGTCCGGCGGCCGCGCGAGCGCC
>JBIMKD010000199.1:0-9485 GCA_043673815.1 Chromatiales bacterium | reverse complement strand
GTTCGCCTCTTCAACCCAAGATATTGTGATTGACGCCTGGCGCATCGAAAGCGCAGACGGCGACGAGGAGCTGGCGCTGCTCACCGCGGCCCATCAACTGGGCTACCGAGCGGCCTTGCTGACGACCGAAGCGCTGATCTTGATCGTGGCGGCAGGCATCGGCTGGCCCGCGTCGTACGGCCTCCTCGCCGGCGCCATGGGAATCGGTATGGCGGCAGCATGGTTTGCACCGGAGCCGCGCAGGATCATCAGCGGCGCTGTCGAAGCAAGCCTATGGTCACTGCGCGGCCTGTTCGACGCCATGGCCGGGCCGTTCATCGCGTTCTTTCGCACGCACGGGCATAACGCGCTTTTAATGCTCGCTGCAATCAGCCTGTACCGGCTTGCGGACTTCATGATCGGGCCGATGATCAACCCGTTCTACGCGGACCTGGGCTTGGCGAAGGAAACCGTGGGCGCCGTACGCGGCTCGGTGGGGCTGGCGGCGTCGATCGCCGGAGTTGCTTTCGGCGGCCTGAGTGCCGTGCGCTTCGGCTTCGTGCCGACGCTGCTGGTGGGAGCGCTGCTCAGTCCGGGCTCCAACATCGCCTTCGCGGCGATGGCCCTGCTCGGGCCGCGGCTGGAAATATTTACCGCCGCGATACTCATCGACAACTTCGCCACCGGTTTCGCCGGCGTGGCGCTGGTCAGTTATATGTCAAGCCTGACCAGCGCCGGATACACCGCCACGCAGTACGCCCTGCTCAGCTCCTTCTACGCCCTGCTGGGCAAGGGACTCAAGGGCCTGTCGGGCGTCATGGTGGAGGCGCTGGCTGCCGGTAGCGGATTGATGAACGCCTATGCGCTGTTCTTTGCCGGTTCGGCTCTCGTGGGTGTTCCGGCGCTATTTTTAGTCTGGCTGCTTACGCGGCGACTCCCTGCACGCCCGCCAGCTTCCGCATCATCTGCCAAAACTTGAGGCCGCTGGCGATGCTCAAGTCGCCGTCTACACGGCAATGCACCGAGCTAAGACGCGGTTCGTCGCTATTTCCGCGAGTCGAATTCTAACAGCCGTGGGGGGCTCACCCGAGGTTTCATAGTGCAGATGCCAGTAAGGGTTGTCCCTTCCATCAAGCCGCTGCTTTTCTTCGCGCTTCCATTCCGGCCAAAGCCCCTCCCGTACGAGCTCGAACCATCGAAAGCGAAGCAGACCGGGTCGGTACCTTGCCCGGCCAATCTTGTTGTTTATCTTGTACTCGTACTCGTTAAACGCTTGGTAGGCTTCGACTTCGCCCTTCCGTCGTAGAATCCCGGTATACGCTCGCCAGGAGAGATTCAGCTCGTTACTTCTTAGCTTGAACACGTCGCCAGTAATCACATTCTCGTACATAAGGAATTGCGGTCCGGCGTGCCTCAGAATTCCGCGGTGAGGAGGAACCCTACGAAGGACGCAGAAGCCAATCGAGCCAAGAGCGGAACACATCCTCGTCCAGATCGTACGAGAACTCGGAGACGGTTTCGGCTCGCTGGGTGGCAACAAATTCTGCGGAGCTTCCACCTGGCTCAATTTCGACATCGATTCTCCTGGCGTTCAACGGGTTGCGCCCCACAAAGACTGCGCCTCCGTTGATTTTAGCCGTTGCCACTAGCTGCAGCCGATCGGCGAAGAAGCACCTCTCAGCCGCGATGTTGGCGATGTTGAGGCACGCTGTCCTCGCCTCGCCCTTTAGAGGGACGATCGCGGGGTCCCCAATCGCCTCTGCTTCGTCCGAAGCTGCACATAGCTGCTCCCGGAACCTCTTGCGGAGAGCTTCTCGCAACTCATCGAACACCTCGAACACCCGCTCGCGCTCCACTTCCGGGATTTCCTTGCGTGGCGTTGGGAGAACGGCTGCCTGCTCTGAGTGGTCAAGAGAAGTTGTCAGCGGGCTAATTCCGTAAAATCCGGCTCTCGTGAAGTTGCCAGGATTGTGCCGCAGGCTCAGTGCCTCAGCCACGCTTTTGCCCCCAACCCATCCTTGCTTCTTCAGACGTGCATTCTTCAAAGAAGCGCTGCAAGTCCCAATGGCATTGTCTCAAGGCCTCGATAGGAGGCTCGCCTGAAATCCGCTTACCGGTGATGGTCCGAAGAAGAAAACCAGCATCCTTTTCCTCGCCCATTTCTCTTTGCGCCTCCGCCAATAACAGGCCCCTGTCCAGACCGGATGGTTGTCGCCAACGGAAATGCAGCTCGTGCACCTGCAATGCATCAGGCGGTACCGAGTCGCGGAAACGTCCCTGCAATATTCTCAGAGCTAGCGCTGCGCCGCTGGGTTGCTCTGCGGGAACGAAGTTTGCGTACGTCATATTGGAGATTGTCGGGGAGAAAGTTGCACCGTCTGCGATCTGATCCATGAGGCCAAGGGCCCATATAACTTTTTGCTCAAGCGCCGGATAGCGGGGATACGGCCGAGCCTGATCTCCGGGCTGCTTCCTCCACTCGACCTTGAGCATGGTGTCTTGAAGCGCGACAGTGATCCCCATCTCACTGTCTTTGCCCGCAACTTGTTGCAATCCCAGGGTTGGTGCGGATATGTCCGGCTTGGAAGCAGGAAACTCACGGCGATCATAAATGGCTTCAGCCTGCAATCCATGGGACAGGAAGGCCTCTTCTATCGTTGCCGCCGCGCGCAAATTCATCTTGAAAGCAGCTGCATCAGCATGGAAGCGAATTTCGACCGCCATGAGAGGAAGGCTTTCAAACTCAAGGCTTTTGGTCTCGGCAACCACGTCCCGATGATACTTTGATTCAGTGCGTATAGGAAGAACAAACGCAATGTTCGATGGGGCCGATGATCTTCAAGTTCAATCGCAACGCTCCAGCGAGGAACGCGGGCTAGTCCCGCCGCAACCGATCCGACACCGCGATCGGGGTCGGATACCGCAGTACGATCACATACGAGGAGATGATAAACGTTATCAAGGTCGTGATCTGAACCAGATAGGAAATATCGTCGCCGACGAACTTCGATTCCGCCGCCAGCACCGCGATGAGGAGGGCGAATTCGCTGTTCTGGCCGAGCCGTACGCCGATTTCTTGTGAAATATCCGGTTCTTCTCCGGCCCGCTTTAACAGCTCTCGAAACACCCAGGGCTTTACGACCAGTATGGCGCCGGCGATCACTAGCGCCGGCAACATGAGGTGACGCAGCGCGCCCAGATCGAAGGCGGCGCCCAAGGAAAAGAAGAACAGGATCAGGAAAAAGTCGCGCACGGGTTTCAAGCTCTCGGCGATGTAGGCAGCGATGGGGCTGGTGGCCAGGGTGACGCCGGCGACGAAGGCCCCGATTTCATGGGACAATCCTAGAACACGGGCGAGCTCCGCGATGCCGAGACACCACCCGATCGCAAGCAAGAAAATATATTCATGGATCTGGTCGAAACGCGTGATGAGCCTTTCCATCACTAGGCGATCGAGGGCATAGGCGATCAGCACCAGCAGCGGAAAGCCCAAAAGCTGCATCACGATGTCGACGGCAAGCTGTCCGCCTTTACCATATCCCTGCAACAGGAGCAGGATCACGATGGCCACCAGGTCTTGAAGCAATAACACGCTGATGATGACCTGTCCGGTGTGCCGGTGGTGGAGCGCCGTCGTCGGGAGCAGCTTAACGCTGATGATGGTGCTGGAAAACATGAGCCCGCAGCCAAGAAAGGCGGCATCCGCGGGGGACCATCCGAAGACCAGCCCCAAAGCGCCGCCTAAGAGAGCAAATACCACCGAGCTTAACAAGGTCACCCACAAGGCCTCGCCGAGCAGACGCCATAGTTGTTGCGGGGGCAGGTTGAGGCCGATGAGGTACAACAAGAACATGATCCCGATCGCCGCGACGTCCTCGATCCACGCGGTATCCGAGACCAGCCCGATACCCCACGGGCCGAGCCCCACGCCGAGCACGATATACGCGACCAGCATCGCCTGGCGGGCGTAAAGAGCGAGCGTGGCTAGAAACGCCGCCCCCGTGAAAACGAGGAAGAGCGAAAAGACGATGTTTTCCCCTGCCATCTTTAGGCGACTCGTCCCGCGGCCGGCAAACTCGTCTGGACCCGGTTCCATTGTGCGTCCAGTCGCGCTTGGGAGACGGGGGCCGAGGTGCCGAGGTCTTGGGCAAAGAGCGAGACCCGGTATTCTTCAACCAGCCAACGGTAGCGGATGAATTCCGGCGCGCTATCCTGAGCCCTTAGTCGTTCCAAGCATCGATTCCAGCAGGTAGCGATCGAGGCGGCGCGCTGGCTATCTTTTAAGGGATCGCGTTGGAACCGCGCTAAGCGGAGACCGGCGGCCCTGAGAAAACGCGGTAGCTCAGGCAGCCAATCGGCGGGCGTGGCGGAAACAAAACCGGGGTGGACGAGATAACTCAGTTGCTCCCGCACATCCCTCTCTGCGCTCGGGTGCGCGCCGGCGAGTCTCTTCTGAACGGCCTGCCATTCCACTAAGACGGCGAGCATGAGATCGACGAGTCCATCAAAGGTGGGAATTAACTCCCCACTCCCCTGTGCCAATCGCTTTCGGAATTCGCCTTCCGCCCGGATCTCGGCGGGCAGACTTAGAAAAGCGCGATCGATAGTGGCATCGATGAGATCCAGGAGCAATGCGTCCCGATTCCCGAGCGGCCGGTGCAATAACACCGCTTTCTCGATCCGCGGGGTCGTTTTCTTCAGATATTTGATTTGCTGGGGTAATTCCAGCGCAAATAAGCGCCGCAAGCCGGCTCGATGCTCGCGCTCGGCGTGCTCCTCCGAGTCGAACACCCGGATCGCCACCGCGTCTTGGCAATCCACCAATGCCGGGAAGCCGCGCAGCGAGACACCGCCCTGGCTTGTTTGCACCTGCCGCGGAAGCTGGCCGAAATCCCAGCGGGTGATGCGCTCGCGCTCGAGCGTCCAGTTCACGCAAAACGCCGTGCGCGCACGATCGCCGAGCTGGCGTTGCAGCGGGCCGAGCCGGCGGCTTTCTCCGAGCACTCGCCCGTCGCCGTCGACCACGCGAAAATTCATCCGCAGGTGCTCCGGCAGCCGGCTAAGGTCCCATGCGTCATGAGGGATCAGAACGCCTGTCAGACGCTTAAGCTCCGCCGCCAGGGAGTCTATTAACGAGCCGCTATTCGGCCGCAACGCCCGGGCGCACGCGTTGGCATAGTGCTCGATCGGTATGAAATCCTTGCGGAGCGCTTTAGGCAAGAGACGAATGAGCGCCGCGATCTTCTCCGGCAACCAACCTGGAACCAGCCAATCAAAAAATGATTCTTGGACTTGATTTAATACTATGACCGGGAGTGTGACGCTCACCCCGTCGGCGTCATGCCCCGGTTCGAATCGATAGCTTAAAGCCAGTTCGGTACCATCGATCACGAGCCGCGACGGAAAGCTCTCTTCGGTTTCCAACCCGTTACGCATGAGCATGTCGGTGTTGAAATAAAGATAGCTCGGGTTATCCCGCTCCATCTTGGCACGCCAATGTTCGAAGCTCGCGACGCTATTGACGTCCGGCGGGATCCTCTGATCGAAAAAATCGTAACGCACCTGCTCGTCGGCCAGTAGGTCGAGCCGCCGCGCTCGGCTCTGGAGCTCTTCGATGTCCGCGACCAATTGCCGGTTATGGGTAAAAAAAGGAGCCGCCGTCTCATACTGTGCCTCGACCAAGGCCGATTGGATGAACAAGCGACGAGACTCGACCGGATCGATCGCGGTGTAGTCGACCTTGCGGTTTGCGATCAATATCAAGCCGTACAGCGTGACGCGCTCATAGGCGCTCACGCGTCCCGTCTTGCGCTCCCAGTGCGGTTCCGAATAACTGCGGCGCACCAAGTGGCGCGCGGCATGCTCGATCCATTCGGGCTCCACCGTAGCGGCCGTCCGGGCATATAAGCGCGAGGTGTGTACGATCTCCGCGGCGACAATCCACGCGCCCGATTTCTTGAATAATGCCGAACCCGGGAACACGTGAAATTTCGCACCGCGCACGCCGAGGTATTGGTTTTTCTCGTATTTAAACCCGACCTGATCCAAAAAGCCTGTCAGCAACGCCTTATGCACCGCATCGTAATCGGCAGGCGCCGCATTCATCACGAGACCGAGATCGTTCGCCAATGCCCGCAGTTGGCCTTCGACCTCGATCCACTCCTGCATGCGAACCGGTGAGACGAAATGGGTCTTGCACACAGTCCGCAGCTTGTTCTTGGAGAGGTGGCGCGCTTGCTCACTATAGAACTGCCAGAAACGCAGGAACCAAAGAAAGTCCGAGCGCGGGTCTGCAAATATCCGCTGCGCCTCGTCGGCCTCCTCGCGAACATCGAACGGTCGCTCGCGCGGATCTTGGATACTTAATGCGGCTGCAATGATCAACAATTCCGCCAGGCAGTGATATTCACGGGCACTCAGGATGATCCGGCCGATACGCGGGTCAACCGGAAACCGCGCAAGCTGCCGCCCCAGCGCCGTAAGCCGCTTGGCGGCATCGGTCGCACTAAGTTCTTCCAGCAGTTTGTAACCTGCCTTGATTGCGCGGCTGTCCGGCGCATCGAGCAACGGGAAGCGCTCAAGCTCCTCCATTCCCAAGGCGCGCAGCTTGAGGATCACCGCCGCCATGTTGCTACGCAAAATCTCCGGATCGGTGTATTCCGGCCGCGCCTCGTAGTCTTCGCGTGCGTACAGACGAATACAGATCCCCGCGCTCAAGCGTCCGCAACGGCCCTTGCGCTGTTGCGCCGAAGCTTGCGAAATCCTCTCCGTCAGCAAGCGCTGAACCTTGGTGTTGGCATTAAAGCGGTTGATGCGCGCGAGCCCGGTATCGATCACGTAGCGGATACCCGGCACTGTGACCGAAGTCTCCGCCACATTGGTGGCCAAGACGATGCGGCGGCCGGGGTGGCCCGTGAACACCCGGTCTTGCTCGGCGGCGCTCAAGCGCGAATAAAGCGCTAAGATTTCGGTCATGCGCAGATGGCGCAAACTCTCCGCCGTTTCCCGGATCTCCCTTTCCCCGGGGAGAAAAATCAAGATGTCTCCCGGCGGCTCGCGCGATAGCTCATCGACCGCGGCCACGATAGCTTGCCCCAGATCGCGATCCTCCGCCCCTTCCTCGTCCGCCTGCAGCGGCCGGTAGCGAAGCTCCACGGGATAGACGCGCCCGGAAACTTCAATGATCGGCGCGTCGTTGAAATGCCGCGCGAAGCGCTCGGGATCGATGGTCGCCGAGGTCAAGACCACTTTGAGGTCGGGGCGTTTGGGTAGCAGATCTTTTAGATAACCCAGCAAGAAATCAATATTGAGCGTACGCTCGTGGGCTTCGTCGATGATGAGCGTGTCATAGGCTTCAAGCCGGCGATCGCTTTCGATTTCCGCGAGCAGGATCCCGTCGGTCATGAGCTTGATATAGGTTGCGGGTCCGGCGCGGTCGCGGAAACGCACCTTGAATCCGACCGCTTGACCCACCTCGACGCCAAGCTCCTGGGCAATCCGGGAGGCAATGGTCCGGGCGGCGATCCGGCGCGGTTGGGTGTGGCCGATCATGCCGCGTATACCCCGGCCCAAGGACAGGCATAACTTCGGCAATTGGGTCGATTTTCCCGAGCCTGTCTCGCCGCACACGACGATAACCTGGCGCGACGCCAGCGCACTGGCGATATCCTTGGTGTGCGCGTCGATCGGCAAGGATTGGGGAAATTCCACGCGCGGGCAGGCTTCGGATCGCCGTCGGGCGGTATCGATCGATCCCTGTATCTGCTGTTCGAGTGCGCCGAGCGCGTCCGGGTCCGCTCTGCCGGCCGCTTGTGCGGCGCGCACGCTCTTCAAGCGGCGTCGCAGCGGACCTTGGTCGCGCAGCATGCATTGCCCGATGGCTGGACCCAAGCGCTCAAAGGCTTCCATAATTTGGCTCGCCGCCATAAGGTCACGCCGATCGGTGGATTCAGATAGGCATGTTTCGCGCATGTAATCCCGCGTCATCAGTCAAGCAACACGCCCGTTGCCGATAGATTAATTTAGTTTGATAAACTAACCTAGTTAAAATTACCACCCCGCCAACGCCTTATAACAAAAGTCTAAAGCCCGGTCGATTACCCACGATGACAGTACGGTTCGAGCTTGCCGGATCACAGATCATCGGCCGCCGCAATTCTCAGGAAGATGCGTTTCTAATCACGTATCTCAGCGAGAAATCGGATGCCGGCGCCGACGCCGTCCTGATCGTGGCCGACGGCATGGGCGGGCATGCGGCTGGTCACCTTGCCAGTAATCTCGCGGTACAGACCTTCAATCGGCACGTGACCACCCACTACGCCGAAGGAGATATTCCAGCCCTACTCCACGAAGGCATAGCACACGCCAACAAAGTCATTGGTGACACCGCCAAGGAAATGAGCGCCCTGCAAGGCATGGGATGCACCTTGGTAAGCGTCGTATTATCAGGCTCTCATCTCTATTACGTGAGTGTCGGCGATAGCCACATTTACCTATTGCGCAATCACAAACTGAAAAAGGCCAACGCCGATCATAGCTACGGCGGCTTTCTGGATCGCATGGCGGCTTTGGGCCAGCCCGTGGAACCCGAACCGGGGAGCTCCAGAAACATGCTCTTAAGCGCATTGACCGGCGAGGATATTTTTGAGATCGACTGCCCCGGCGAGCCGCTGGAGCTCCTGCCGGGCGACAAGGTGATCCTCGCCACCGACGGTCTCGATACCCTAGCCGAGGATCAGATTGTAGCCCTCGGCAACAAGGCAAGCACGGCGAATAGCCTAGTCGATGGGCTGCTCAACGCCGCGGACAACGCCAAAGCAAAACACCAAGACAACACCACGGTGCTCGCTATCAACGTTCTCGAACGCACGGAGCCGGTAAAAAGCGCAGCTCCCCCCTCGATTCAATCCGAAGCCGTCACCCTCCCCGCGCCACCGGCGGCCGAAGAGATACCGGAAGTCGCCTCTCCGGAACCGCGGCGGGCCCGGCCGGTAGCCGTAATAGCCGGCATCGCAGCGGTGTTGGGCTTGATCGCGGTCCTACTCTTCATGTATGCGCAAGACCTCTTTCCCCCCGAAGCAGCGCCCGAGCCGGTGTCTATGGATAATCCGTCCGCCGATGAGGGGCTAGCGCCCGGCTTACCAACGCTCGAGATCGACCGACCCCGAGCGGGCTCGGGCGGGGATCTTAAACCAGATCCCTTGGCCGCCGAGCCAAGCAAATCAAGTGCGACGGAACCGCTCGCCGCACCCGAGGTTTTTCGCGATCCGATGCACGGCGCGGGCCGGGGACCCGAGATGGTCTGGATCCCGGAGGGTTCCTTCCCGATGGGAAGCACTAAAACCGCGGCGGCGGCCGACGAAAGTCCCCCGCATCAAGTCGTCGTCAAACGCTTCGCGATGAGCCGTAACGAAGTCACCTACGCCGAGTATGCTTCGTTCGCAGGGGCGACACGGCGATCCTTCAGCAACGGTTCCGCACCAACCGACGATCGAATGCCGGTGGTC
>JBIMKD010000198.1:0-11896 GCA_043673815.1 Chromatiales bacterium | reverse complement strand
GCCAATCTCTCCCACGGGCAGCAACCGCGCACCAGAGGGCAGGGCGGCTACACTGCGCGCCGGCTCCGAACACCTCACCACCTTAGCAGGTTCCGGGGCGCAATTCGCGGCCACCGCGCGGCCGGGTGGTCTCTCCCGGAGGGAGAGGTAGTTTAACGGAATGCTTAATTCCAAATATTTTTGGCTAGTCTTTGGGCGGCGGCGGAGCCAAGACTTCGCGAAAGCCATTCGATTGGAGCGCCCCGACGACACCGCTGCGTTCCATCTCCTCGATCATCCGCGCCGCCCGGTTATACCCGATCTTGAGACGTCGTTGTACGCCGGAGACCGAAGCACGGCGGGTTTCGGTAACGAAACGCACCGCCTCGTCATAGAGATCATCGACGTCGCCACTGGCTTCGATAAGGCCCGCAACCTCGTCATCCGCCGCTTCGTCATCGCCGCGGAGAATGTCGCTCACGTAATCGGGCGTACCGCTGTGCTTCAGATGCGCGACCACCTTATGCACGTCCTGATCGGACACGAAGGCGCCATGCACCCTGACCGGAACCCCGGTGCCTGGAGGTAGATACAGCATGTCGCCGTGTCCGAGCAGACTCTCCGCGCCCATCTGATCGAGAATCGTGCGCGAATCGATGCGCGAGGACACTTGAAACGCGATCCGGCTCGGAATATTGGCCTTGATGAGCCCGGTGATCACGTCTACCGATGGGCGCTGCGTGGCCAAGATCAAATGTATCCCGGAGGCACGGGCTTTTTGCGCCAGCCGCGCGATCAGCTCTTCGACTTTCTTTCCGACCGTCATCATCATATCGGCCAGCTCATCGACGATGACCACGATATTGGGCAAGGCCGCGAGCGTCTCTTCGTCCGATTTATCGCCGAAGAAGGGGTTCGGCAACGGTTCGCCCAGGGCGATCGCCTCTTGCACCTTGCGGTTGTAGCCGCTCAGATTGCGCACCCCTAGCGTGGCCATCAGCCGGTAGCGGCGCTCCATCTCCGCGACGCACCAACGCAAGGCGTTGGCCGCCTCCTTCATGTCGGTCACGACCGGGGCGAGCAACGAGGGGATCCCTTCGTAGACGGAAAGCTCCAGCATCTTGGGATCGATCATGATGAGCCGCACGTCCTTGACCGGCGCCTTATACAGCAAGCTCAAGATCATCGCGTTCAAGGCCACCGATTTACCCGCGCCAGTCGTTCCCGCGACCAGCAGGTGGGGCATGCGTCCAAGGTCTACGATCACCGGCTTGCCGCCGATGTCCTTGCCGAGCGCGAGTGTCAACGCCGATTGATTGGCTTCGTATTCCTGTGAGCTTAGGATCTCGCGCAAACTGACCAGTTCCCTCTGGTGATTGGGGATCTCAAGCCCAATTACGGATTTCCCGGGGATGACCTCAACGACCCGAACGCTCACCGTGGAGAGCGAGCGCGCCAGATCCCGGGAGAGGCTCGTGACGCGCGCGGCTTTCATGCCCGGGGCCGGTTGCAGTTCGAAGCGGGTGATCACCGGCCCAGGGTGGACAGCCACCACGTTCACCTCGATCCCGAAGTCCAGCAGTTTGAGCTCGACCTGGCGCGACATCGCCTCGAGTGTGTCCGTGGAGAATCCCCCTTTCGGCGGAGGCGGGGGATCGAGCAACGCGATCGGAGGCAGATGCGTATTCGGTGCATCGAAAAACGACGTTTGCCGCTCTTTGAGCAGTGGCGGAGTCGCGAGCGGCGGCGGGGAGGGTTCAATGCGCGGCTTCGGACGCTCCGCGACCCTCACGATCTGTTCTTCGTAGACCGCCTCACGCGCCTTGCGCGCCCGCACCCCGGAGGCGCGGTCGGTCACGACCGCCACGGCGCGCCGTCCCATCGCCACGATGCAAAGCATGCCGATTCCGACTGTGTCCATGAGCCAGAACCACGATAAACCGGTCAACAAAGTCACCCCAGTTAGGAACAGGGCCAGCATCAGCACCGTGGCGCCGAGGGAGCCGAAGATCTCCGCGGCTTCTTTCCCGACGGCGTGGCCGACGAATCCGGCGCCGTGGGATGGGAAACCTCCAGCCGCATCAAAATGGATCCAGATCAGGCCGCAGCCCACGGTCACCATGAGCCACAAGCCGACAAAGCGCGTGAGTCCATGCACGTAATCGGCGACGCCGTGATTGTTCAGGCCACGAAAAATCAGCCAGGCCGTAAATGCCACACTGGCCGGTAAGAGGTAGCCTAGGTAGCCGAAGAGGTGAAAGGCGATGTCCGCGAACCACGCTCCAGCGATACCCCCCCGGTTTAAAATGACCCCTTCTCGCCCGGTGTGGGTCCAGCCAGGATCCGCGGGATGGTAGGAAATCAAGGCCGTGAACATGAAAACCGCGAGGGCAACCAGCGCCAGTACCCCACCTTCTTTGAGGTGCCGGAGGACCGGGCCGGCGATATAGAACGCCGGCGCCGCTTTTTTCCGAATTGCTTGGGTCACGTAGTACAAGAAGTCTATTCGAAACGTCATTATAACATATTGTATTTTAACTCCTCTCGTCCAGCGTTAATCTTCCAATAGTGGGACGCCATATGCTGCCAGTATCGCTCGGATCTGCTCACGGTGTTTGTCGATAAGCGCTTGGATCTGTTGCTTCCAGTCCTTCTCGCCGAAACGCACCGCCATGGCAATACTGAAGTCGAATTTTATTCCGGGTTCCGAGCGCATGGGGATGACCACAACCTCGGGGGATTGCACTCGTTTGGCGAAGTAACCGGCGATCGGTCCCCAAACGAAGGCGAGATTGATCTTGTCGCTGACGAGATCTTTCTCGATTATCTCGCCGGGATAGGCACGGGCATCGCCCGACATGATTTGGTACGGAACGATGTTTTCCATCATGTCGTTCTTGATGAGCCACATGGCCGCCGGACTCCGGTCGAAGAGGCCAATCCGTAACGCCTTTTTGCGTTCAACCGGGAGCTTGACGAGGTCCTCTTGAGACTTGACGTCGTCCCATCCACGGCCCTTGACATAGACCATGGTCCAGGTCGAACGGTAATAGGGCTTGGTCGTGGCCGCAAGCTCAAAGTTCGCGGGTACGCCCATCACTATGTCGCACTTGTACCGCCCGTCGGCCGCATCATTGTTTCTCAGGGTGTTGCGAATAAAGCCGATCCGCTGCGGAAACCAGGTGTATTCCAAGGAGAGTTTAAGATCGCCGGCGAAGAGTTGCGCGATCTTGTTCTCGAAGCCTTGCTGCTCCTTGTTCGAGCTCGGCAGGCTGTAGGGATCCGCGCAGACCTTGAGTGCCTTGCGCTGGTCCTGATCCTCGGGTCCTGCCACTGCCGCAAGCGAGTAGAGAGCCCCGGCGACTATCCTCCCGACCCAATACCAGCGCGGCCGAGAAAGGCCGCTGTAGACAGGCTTCCTGCGGCTCACCCAAGTGCCCCCCCGAAGCAGGCGATTGTGTCTATGCGAAGTCTCACGCAGACACAACCGCTCCTTCTCGCGAAGGTAACCGACCGCGGGAGAAGCCGGTCGCTGCCATACGCCTTACTTGGCGAACTTCGCCTCGACTTCCTTCTCGAGCTCTTTGACGGTTCTCGCGATTGGTCCCTTATTTTCTGGGCTCTTCTGGATCTGCTCCATATTGGCGGGCATCTTGTCACCCACGACGATGGCCCCGACCATACCCAAGCCGAGGTGAGGCGAGCACTTGTAGACATAGGCGCCTTCTTCGGTAAGCGTCACGGTCGCCCCCTCTTCCTTCTTGTTGAAGACCTCGGCGCCCTCCGGGATCATGCTCGGTATGGCCACGGCATCATGACTCGCCGTCGGGAGGCCCGTCCACTGCACCGTATCACCGGCCTTGACGAATACGACCACGGGATCGAACTTCATCCCCGAGGCCTTCACTTCAACCGTCTCGGCCGCTACGCTGCCCGAAAGCACCAGCCCAGAGACGGCTAAGCCGGCAATAAGCGTTTTATTGATCTGCATGCCTTATTTCTCCAATTTCTTTACAAAATTCTCACCAACCCTGGCGGGTTAAACAGCCATGTACATCCTGGAACATGCCACCACCTTCGACGCACCGTCGGACACAAAGTTCAAGCGCGCACGCGAAAGGCGGCCGCTATATAGTCGATTCGTTCAGCCCTGTCAATGAATCGCGGGCCGGGGTAGTGTCTCAGTTTGAAAAGCCACGCCGTGAGGAAGCATGACGGAGGTATCTTTTACCCATCGTTTGCAAGATGTACAAAAGACAGCGGATAATTTAAGAAGAAAAGAAGTCGAATAAAAAAGGGGTGCGGCATGGATGTTGACGATAGTCGATGCATCTTCGCGACAATAGGCGGAGTTATTACCGGGTTCTTTTTTGGAATAGAAGTTTATGATTCTTTGTCTTTTGCGCTGATTATCGGACAATTTGGTTTTGGAATAATTGGTGCATGGGGAGGAGGTGCTGGAGCAATCTCTGTGGCATGTCACCCACCACATAAATAAGCGCGGTATGGTTTTATGATATCGGCTCGGACGATAGCAATCATCGGCTGGATTCTTGTATTAGCCGGCGGCGCTATGGCGTATCTTGGATCGGAAGACAAGAATAATATACTTATGTTGTGGGGTATTGGAATAGCTTTTCAGTTTTTTGCTGGATTTGTTCATTTCTTTCGCGGCGGCGAAATTGACCCCTGATCTCCTCATTTTGTCAGCGTCGCAATTTCTTCTAGCGTCCATACGTGATCAGAGATTCCAGCTTCCATTGCTGGGGTAACGCGTAGCGTCTTATGGATGCGTCCGAAGTTGTAGTGCATGAAGTGCAGTGCAACCGCGTGAGCATGGTTCTCGATCTTCTTTGAAAACCCATTGGTCAACCTAGTAAACCGGCGCATTCCCATTCGCATTGTGAGGTTCTGACGCTCGACGTAGGACGTTGACACATGCGCCTTGTCGGGGTTACCGCAGACCGTCCCGGTAATCGTCCCGCAACACTCGCCTGGGCTGTACTTGCGCTCCGCTCCATGGCCGGCAGTTTCTCCGCCGTAGAGCTTCACTAGCATCGCGTAGTCGATGTCAGCGCCGAAGGCATCTTCAACGGCATTCAGATAGGGCTTATGGCCGTCCGTCGTGAGCTGAACGCGGTTGGCAAGGCGGCCCTTCAGATCGTCGATAAAAAGCTTTGCAGCGACCCCGTTGCGGCGGCCTACCTGCCAGCATGGGATTAGCTTGGTATCGGCACAGAGAGCGGTCCACGTGTACACGTCGCCATATCCAAAAAGGCCCTTTCGCTCATCCGGGATGTTCTTCTGTTTGGCGTAGCAGAATGCCCAAATTTCATCGCATTGGATATGTTTGCAATGGAGATTGCGAAGCATCTTGTCCTGATATTCCGAACAAGCTTGGCCGACATTAACGAGGAGTTTTGTAACCGTATTAATGGACTTGCCGGTTAAACGAGTAATGGCCCGCAAGCTGTTGCCTTCTACAAGCAGGCCAAGGATTTTTGCGCGGTCTTCAAGGCTCAAGCGATTCATAATGATCATTATGCTTGAACGATTAATTAAATGCAAGCATTTTATTACTCCCATGCTTGCAGTGTGCCTGCCACGATGATAGAATGCAAGCAATTTTAATCGAGGTGCTTACATGAACGATGACCAAAACACTGGAAAGGCAAAAGGTGGATTTGCTAGGGCCGAGTCGCTGACAGCAGAACAAAGACGCGAGATTGCCAAGCAAGGCGCACGAGCTAGATGGTCTACCCCCGAGGTTCTAACCGCCAAGTTCGGGTCGCCCGAGCGGCCCCTTCGTTTCGCCGAAGGCGTGGAAATCCCCTGTTACGTATTGAGCGACGGGACTCGGGTATTAACACAAGAGGGTTTCTTGTCCGCACTCGGTCGAGCCGCAAAAGCAAAAGGTGGGCAAGGTGCGCGCGGAGTCGCTTCAGGCGTAGTCGACAGGATGCCAAGTTTTCTAGCTGCTGCTAATCTCAAGCCTCTAATTTCTAAAGAAATAGAGAGGTCGACAAAACCCATTGTTTTTGTGACTCCTGGAGGTACAAAAGCGTATGGATATCGCGCTGAGGTGCTGCCGCAAGTATGCAATATTTACCTGGCCGCAAGAGACAAAGGGCTACTCAAGCCATCACAAACTCATATCGTGGAAAAGGCACAAATCCTCGTCAGAGCTTTAGCTGAAACCGGGATCATCGCGTTAGTCGATGAGGCAACTGGCTATCAAGCTATACGCCCGCAGGATGCGCTACAAAAATATTTGGAGTTAGTAATTCGCAGGGAGCTTGCCGCATGGGCAAAACGTTTCCCTGATGAATTCTACGAGAACATCTATAAGCTCAAGAATTGGCCATGGCCAGGAATGGGTAAGAATCGGTATAGCGTGGTCGCACACTACACGAACGATCTTGTTTATGAACGACTAGGTCCGGGAGTGCTAGACGAACTAAAACTAAAATCGCCAAAGGATAACGCGGGCCAACGGAAGAATAAGTTCCACCAATGGTTGACTGAAGATGTTGGACACCCAATGCTTGCACAACATCTGTATTCTTTAATCATGTTCCAACGATTAGCTATCTCGAATGGGTTCGGGTGGCAGAGATTCGTCAAAATGATCGATCAAGTGATTCCCAAAAAAGGAAGCACGTTAGAACTTCCTCTAGCTATTTCCGACGAGACGACCACCTAGCCGCTGCAGCTTTTTTCGCAATGGCCTTTCGTTGCTTGGACGTCAGCGCCTTCGCTCGCGCCTCCCCACCCTTCAGTCCTCCCCTGCGGCCAAGACTGACCGCCGCAGGGTCTTTACCTAAGTCTGGGTCGGAGTCTTGGACTTCGCCGGTGGCAATATCCGCGATAAACTTGGCAAGCTGGTTTGTGTCGCGGGGTCTTTTGGGTTTGCTCATGCGTCCAGTGTGGACGCCTTAGCATGAGCGGTCAAGCAGGCAGGATTTCAAACTGAGACACTACCCGGGCCGGCGCTGCTTATCTCCCCGAGAACAGCCACGGCGCATCCTGACGGCGCCGCTTCTCGTAGGCGCGAATGAGCTCCGCCGATTGCAGCGTGATGCCGATATCATCCAGACCTTCCATTAACCGCCGCTTAATGACCGGGTCGATGCTGAAGTCGATAACCCGTTGCTCCAACGTAACGAGCTTCTGCGCCTCGAGATCCACAGTGAGCGTATAGCCGGGTGTACGCGAGACATCCTGGAATAACCTGTCCATCGTTGGATTCTCGAGCATGACTGTTAAGAGACCGTTCTTGTGGGCGTTACTGAAGAAGATATCCGCGAAGCTCGGCCCGATCACACAGCGGATCCCGTAGTCCAACAGCGCCCATACCGCGTGCTCGCGCGAGGACCCGCAACCGAAGTTTCCCCGCGCGAGGAGGATTTGAGCTCCGCGATAGCGCTCATGATTCAGCACGAAATCCGGATTCAATGGCCGATGAGCACAATCCTGGCCCGGCTCACCCCGATCGAGATAGCGCCATTCGTCGAAGAGGTTCGGTCCGAATCCCGTGCGGTGGATCGATTTCAAGAACTGTTTCGGTATGATCGCGTCGGTGTCGACGTTGTGGCGATCGAGCGGCGCCACCAGCCCCGTCAGTTTGTTAAACGGCTCCATGTCCCCCACCTGGCAAAATATCCAACGCCGTTCGTCGTTCCGCGCCGTCCCATTCGCTTTCAGAATTCCCGTACATCGACAAAATGTCCGGCGATCGCCGCCGCGGCAGCCATCGGCGGACTGACCAGATGAGTCCGTCCGCCGGGCCCTTGCCGCCCTTCGAAATTCCTGTTCGAGGTCGAAGCGCAACGCTCGCCCGGTGACAGCCGGTCGGGATTCATCCCCAAGCACATCGAACAGCCCGCCTCGCGCCACTCGAACCCAGCCTCGATGAACACCCGATCCAGACCCTCTTGCTCGGCTTGCTTGCGCACGAGCCCCGAACCCGGCACCACCAGAGCTTGCATAATATTCGATGCGATGCGCTTACCGCGCACGACCTCGGCGGCAGCGCGCAAGTCCTCGATGCGCGAATTGGTGCAAGACCCGATGAACACCTTATCCAAGGGAATAGCGGTGATCGGGACATTCGCTTGCAAGCCCATGTAGGCCAGCGCCCTGCGCATACCGTCGCGCTTGACGGGATCGCTCTCTGCCCCGGGGTCCGGGACCCGCCCATCGACGGATACAACCATCTCCGGGGAGGTGCCCCAGGACACCTGCGGTTGGATGCCATCGGCGTCGATCTCGACCACACGCTCGAACCTAGCACCGGGATCGGACCGCAATTTGCGCCACGCTGCGATAGCCTGATCCCAGAGCCCGCCCGTGGGCGCCATGGCGCGGTCCGCGACGTAATCGATCGTCGTCTCGTCCACCGCGATAAGTCCTGCCCGCGCGCCGGCTTCGATGCTCATGTTGCACACCGTCATGCGCGCTTCCATCGAGAGCGCGCGGATCGCGGTGCCGGAAAACTCGATGGTGTGTCCCGTGCCGCCTGCCGTGCCGACGCGTCCGATGACCGCGAGGATCATATCCTTGGCGGTCACGCCGCGGCCGAGCCTGCCCTCGATCTGAACCAACATATTGCGCGATTTCTTCAGGATCAAACATTGTGTCGCCAAGACATGCTCGACCTCGGAGGTGCCAATGCCGAAAGCCAATGCCGCCAGAGCACCGTGCGTGGAGGTATGCGAGTCGCCGCAAACGATGCTCATGCCGGGCAAGGAAAACCCCTGCTCCGGCCCGATCACGTGCACGATCCCTTGACGGACGTCGCTCATCTTGAACTGGCGGATACCAAAGCTTGCGCAGTTGTGATCCAAGGTTTCGAGCTGCAGGCGCGAGACCGGATCGTCGATGCTCGTCCGGTCGGTGGTTGGAACATTGTGATCGGAAACCGCGAGATTCGCGTCTATGCGCCACGGTTTTCGGCGTGCGATCCGTAATCCCTCGAAGGCTTGGGGCGAGGTCACCTCATGGATGAGATGCCGATCGATGTAGATGAGCGCCGTCCCGTCGCCGTAGGCCTGCACAACGTGGCTGTCCCAAAGTTTGTCGTATAAGGTTTTGGCAACCATAGAGCGCGTTCTATTCCGGGCCGTTATTCGCCCGCGATCTTAACCACCGTCCGCCCTCGCGCTTGCCCCTGGAGCATCGCGTCGAAAACCGCGGGCAGATCGCCCAATCCCACCGTGCGCGCGGCAATCTTGTCGAGATGACGCGGCCGCAGATCCGCGGCCAACCGTTTCCACAGCGCATGCCGGAGCGCCGTCGGGCAGCCTGCGGAGCTGATGCCGAGTATGCTTACGCCGCGCAGGATAAAGGGCATGACGGTAGTATGCAGCTCGCTGCCGCCCGCTAGACCCACCGCGCAGATATTCCCCCACGGGCACAGGGTCCGGGTGAGCCAGGCGAGCAGCTCTCCGCCGACGTTATCGATGGCCCCCGCCCATTGGCCTTTTTCGAGCGGCCGCGATCCCAGATCGAGGGTATTGCGGTCTAAGACCATTCGCGCGCCAAGGCTGCGCAGATAGAGCGCTTCCGTCACCTTGCCGGTAACCGCAACCACTTCGTATCCGCGTCCGGAGAGGATATCAATCGCGAGGCTCCCCACACCCCCGGTCGCACCCGTGACCACCACCGGGCCGCTGGCCGGCGTTTGCCCGTTGTCTTCCAAGCGCTGCACGCAGATGGCGACCGTAAACCCCGCGGAACCGATCGCCATCGCTTCGTATAAGGAGGAACCCGCGGGCAGGGGCACTACCCACTCGGCCGGGACACTCGCAAACTCCGCGTAGCCCCCATCGCGGCTCACGCCGAAGTCATAGCCGGTCACCAGCACCTTGTCGCCGGGCCGGTAGCGAGCATCATCCGACTCCGCGACGATTCCGGAAATATCGACCCCCGCCACCAAGGGAAAGCGCGTCAGAATCTTTCCTGCTCCCGTGGCGGCGAGCGCGTCCTTGTAATTCACGCTGGAATAAACGCCGCGGATCAGCACCTCGCCGGGGCGCGGATCGCCCTGCTGCAGGGTTTCGATCCGGGCGTGGATCTTCCCGTCCTCTTGGTGGACCCGAAAGGCCTTGTAGCCGCTCATCGGTGTTCTCGCGGAGATATTCGGCGGTTGTCGCGTCCGTCCAACGCGTCCGTTCGGCGTGTTAGCTTCTATAAAGGCGCCAATTTTAACTCAATCGGGTACCGCAATGGAAAGGCCAGCGTAGATTGTGAACCACCGATGCCTCATGTCGTTGTTCCTATTCGCCCTCACCACCGCCGCGCGCAGCGACGTAACCCGGGAATCAATGCGCATGCTCCCCGGATTTCGTTGCGCTCAACCCAAGCTACGCGCTGCTGCAGGCGGCAAGGATGCTGGGACTGGGCGACGAGCCGCCGCGCGGCCAAGGCGGTTCTAAGGGTGATCAACTCATCCAGCGCAGTGTCCGCGCCTTCACCGGATTGTTGAACGGCCGCTTTTCCTGCTGGCTCTTGTCCCACTCGCGCTTGAGGCTGAAGTACCACTTGGCCTGGATGTCGGTATCGTTGATGAACATGATCGGCGGCTTGTAGCGCAGGCCCTCTTCCTGCAACACCACCACCTGTCGGTCCTGGCTGAGGAATTTGTGCAGCAGGCTGCGCGCCACGGGCCTGAGCAGCGTCAGCAGCGGCAAGGTCCAGTACAGGAACTGGTGCACCTCACTCTCCGTGTCGTTAAGCGGGGTGCAGCAGGTCAGTGACACCACGGTGTGCTTGTCGCACTTGATGTGCTCGATGCGCACCGCGGGCAGCTGGAAGCTGATCTCGGTGGACACGTTCTGCCCCAGCAGCTTGTAGAGCTTGGCGCTCTGCTTCAGTTCGTAACGCACCATGCGGAAACCGTTGGGGATGGGCTCGTAGTCCTTTCTCACCTCGCGCAGCTTGAGATTGCGCGCGCGCCACCACCAGGAGGTGTGCACGTAGGAAGCGTGCGCCGGGTCCATCAGGCCCATGACCGCGTGGTCGACATTGCAGGGAAAATGCCTGGTCTCACCGACTTGTGGCCGGCCATCTTCGGGGAAATCCGGGATCAGCGGCACCAGCGCGAGCGCCTGGCCTTCCGCGTAACCCTCGCCGGGCATGAACACCCAGACGTTGCCCTGCACCTCGCGGCAGGGATAGGAACGCACCTTGATGGCGCTCAGCCGAAGACTAGTGTCATCCGGCGGGAGCGAAGGGATTTCGACGCAGGCGCCGTTGCGCGTATCGAAGGTCCAGCCGTGGTAGCAGCACTGCAGGGTGCAGTCCTTGAGCCAGCCGTAACTGAGGGGAATGCCACGGTGCGGGCAGATGTTGCGCAGACAGAAAACGCCGCCATCCTGGCGCCGGCCGATCACCACCGGTTCGCCCAGCAGGGTCTTGGCGATCAGCTGGCCGTGCTTGAGGTGGCTGCCTGACTGCGCCAGATACCAGCAGTTGCGAAGTAATTGGGTTTCCATGAGCCAAAGAGTTTAGCGGACAAGAACGCGCCACTGCCAGGTTGTGTGCCGGTCAGTTGTCCTCGTTGTAGCGCCTCCCAAATCAGAGTTTGTTCGAAGGGTAACACACGCAGCCTGACATATTCGCGGTACCTTTTCCACCGCGATTGTTCCGTTGCACCCAGCGCTTCATAAACCGGATCGAGGTCGGTATTGGGATCCTGCCATAAACCAATCTTGCCGCGGCAGCTCGACCAGCGATAAGCTCCGGACTTGCGACTATCCCGGCCCGCACGGGATTAAGAAATCGTATATATGGACTCCACCCGGTTTGCAAGGTGAGGATTGATGATGGCTTGTAAGGAAGACTGCACGTATATATTCGGCCTGTTCGTGAGCACGGTATCGGACTCTGGCCATGATGGAATCTGCGCGTTCTGGTT
>JBIMKD010000197.1:0-4401 GCA_043673815.1 Chromatiales bacterium | reverse complement strand
TCTGTCTTTACACTCGCCATCCGCCGATTCGAGGGCACAGAGCAGCCCTTGGCCATAGGTATCAAACTTATTGGAAATACTATCAATTGTTTTAAACATAAAAGCATTAATAAAGTCACCCAGGACCATCTCCAGGGCCAGCTCCCAGCCCGGATCGACGGCAAGCTCCTGGACCACGCGCCCGGGGTTCACGACCCCTTGGGATTCCAGCCAGGCACGCGCCGCGCCGAGATCAACCCCCGCCTGGCCATCGCGCAACGCTTCCAACGCCGTCCGCCGTCCGATCGCGGCTTGCAACTTCGTCTGCAAATCATTTAATTCACTGCCGAGGCGATCGCGCCGCTCGCGCAACTCTCGAATCGAGGTCTGAAACTCGGCTTTTCGGGCTTGCAAGTCGCGGAAGGACGATTCGATCGCGGCGAGATCGCTGCAGAGCGAGTCCAAGGACGAAACCTCCTCCCGCAACGCCAAGGCACCGAGGTCAGACCGAAACCCCCTCAGCCGCTCGCGAGTCGCTGCTAGGCTTTGGCTTAAGTGTTGAACGTGCGCGTCCTCCGCGCTCTCGGCACGGGAGAGCTGCGTCGCCTCCGCGCCCTGGTTATCCAACGCCGTTTGCAGTGTTTCCAGCTGAGTCTCTTGCGCAAGCAGCCGCGCCCGGGCTTCCCGCTCTTCCGCTGATGCGCGCCCATGCTGCGGGATAAGGTGTTCGATCTCGGTTTTCAAACTTGCGCACGCCTCCGCATCCGCAACCGTTTGCCCCTCTGCCCGCGCGAGGTCTTGTCCGAGGCGCTCCAGCTCCTGTTCCAAGGCCTGCTGGCGATCCTTGGAGTGCTGGATCGCTTGCTCCAAGCGCGCAATTTCGGCTCCGCTGCTGTAATACCGCGCTTGCACCTGATTAAAACCGTCATTCGCCGCGCTTCTCGCCTGACGGGTCTGCTCTGTCCCGAGCTCGATCTCGCGAAGTTGCGCCATCGCGGCGTCCACGGCCAAGGACCGCGCTTGAGTCACCAGACGGTGTTCGCTGCCTTCGCGCTCAAGCTGGCGGTAGGTAAGTGCTATCGATTCCGCCCGCAACTGCCGTTCCTCGTCTCTCAAGCGCTGAAACTTCTCGGCAGCGCGCGCTTGCTGCTGGAGCTTGGAGATTCTCTTTTCCAACTCGTCGCGGATATCGGTGAGGCGGGCAATATTGCCCTTAGCGTCGCGGATCCGAGCCTCGGTCTCTTTCCGGCGTTCCTTGTATCTGGAGATGCCGGCCGCCTCTTCCATAAACACCCGCAACTCCTCTGGCTTGGCTTCCGCGATCCCGGAGATCATCCCCTGCTCGATGACGGCATAGCTGCGCGAGCCGAGCCCCGTGCCTAGAAACAGATCCTTAATGTCTTTTCGCCGGCACCGTATGCCATTGAAAAAATAATCCGATCCGCCATCGCGGGTGACCTGACGTTTGATGGCGATTTCCGCGTACCCTGCGTATTGGCCGAGAAAGCCGCCCTCGGAGTTATCGAACACAAGTTCGACCGTGGCCTGACCGACGGGTTTGCGGCTATTGGAACCATTGAAGATGACATCCGCCATCGAGTCCCCGCGTAAGTGTTTGGCGGAGATCTCGCCCATCACCCAAAGCACCGCATCGACTATATTCGATTTACCGCAACCGTTGGGACCGACGATACCGGTAAGATTGTTGGACAGATGCAGCGTGGTCGGATCGACGAAGGACTTGAATCCGGAGAGCTTGATGGTGCTGATCTTCATTGGTGCCTAAAGATACAAAATATGAGCGGATCGGTACAGCGATTTTCGATGGAGTGAGTAATTTAAATAAGCCCTATATCACTTTGATATAAAGCATTATTAATACGTACTTAAACCACTTTCTTAGGAGTCAATTTGGATTTCGCCACCGCGGGTGCACCCGTGGGGCGACCAAAAGGGGAGAGCTACGCCTCTCCCCTTTGGAAACCCCATCGCTACGGAGACCGCGGGGAATAGATTTTAACGCGCCACTGAGCTTGGCACTCGGCATAGTACTCAGCGCTGCAAGCGCCCGGCACACGCCGTCAGCGATATCCTTTTCTCAAGCGTCCGCGGTATCATGATGTCCGATCCCCGATGCACGATCGGATACGAGAGCCTTGGGCTAAGGCTTAAAACTTTTTCTACGGAGGCACGCCATGTCTGTCACCGCTCAGATGCTTGTGCAAGCGGCTAAGCAAGAGATCCGCGAAGTCGGTCTCGAAAGCGCCGGTGAATTGCTGCAACCCTCGACTACCGTAATTCTCGATGTGCGCGAACCGGAGGAGTTTCAGCGCGGCGCCATTCCGGGCGCGATCAGTATTCCTCGGGGTTTACTGGAATTCAGGGTCGGCTCGCTGCCGCAACTGCAAGACCCATCGACCGCGACCTTGGTCTATTGCCAAAGCGGCGGGCGTTCGGCCCTGGCAGCTCAAACCCTGCAGCGCATGGGCTACACCAATGTGGTTTCGCTGGCGGGCGGTTATGCCGCCTGGGAAGCCGCCCAATGATCGGTGATTTTACAACCTCGAACCGGTGTTGGATTACCAGATCATCCAGAAACTCCGATGCTGGATCAACGCTGGTCACGAGCAAGTGATCCCGCGCGCGCGTGCAGGCGACGTACAGCAAGTGGCGTTCGGTGTTGTAAACCTCCTCTAAATCGGCGTCATCGGCCACTGTCTCGATGCGCAATTGCAGTGGAATGATTTCGTCATCACAGGCACCGACACGGCGCGGAACTCCAGGCCTTTGGCAAGGTGCATGGTGCTAATCGACACCTGACCGCTAGTCGTTTCAACGTGCTCGAGCACTTTGAACGGCAGGCCGGCCTTAACGACTGCCGCACGGGCGCGCCCCAGCTCTGCCTCGGAGCGGACGAAGACGCCGATTTCATGGGGCATCACGCCCTCTTTGCTGCGTTCTGTCAACCAAGCGGCGACCTGAGTTATCCCCCGAATAGGGAGCATGGTTCTAAGGCGCGTAATTTGATTAACTCTCGAAGGGTCCAGTGGATTCGCCAGAGGTAATACAATCCGAGGGTAAAATCACTATGAGTGGTTTGTTGGTGTCCGGTATTGGCGCGGAATCCACGATCTAATCCGCGCTGCCGAGCAATGGCACCGACAAATAGGGCCAACAATTGGGCTAGTACCACGATGAGCAGCAATTTTTCCAACCGCTCGGCGCTGTGCATGGTGATTTCACTGAGGGCAAACCCTAAACGTGAGCACTTTTGGTCGCGGAAGGTTTCTTCGATTTGGAAGCGCTTACCGTAAAGACGTGAAATGGCACGGGCCGGCAGGGTGAGATTGGTGGTCAAGCACCAGGGTTCCGCTTCTCCCAAAGGGCCACCACACGGGTGTGTACCGGCTGGGTCTTGCGTAAGCGAACGTTCTTCAAATCGCGGCGCTGACCCATAAGACCCTGCATCGGTCCATGGTAGTGCGGATGCTTTATTGAAGTATTGCCGCCCGAGCGGATCACATAAGAAAACCCGCACCGCTCCAGATGTCGAATCAACTCGACCCGCTTGATCCGCGGTCCAGTAACACGATGGCTTTCACCGGCCGGGGTAACAATTGTGCGAGCAAGGTGAAAAATCCGTGCTCGAAACTGTTTAAGCTCTTATGCAGTTGATGAGGATCCAGCACCGCCCAAAGGATCGGCAACGCGCGGCCCCGATAAATCACACTGGCACTCAAGACCGGCCATTGCCGCACCTTCGTCCAATCGCACGCCATCACCACCTCCCGGCGTGGACCGACCACCCAAGGCAGCAAGGCTTCCCAGGCATCGAGTAGCCGAAAACGCGGATTACCCAAAAAACGGTCTACACGTTTAATCGCATGCTTCGGTGTCGTCTCTACGTCAAGTTGCCGCCCCAGCGCCGCTACCCCAGCACGCCGGCCCAGCAACAACGCACTCGTCAGTAACCCGACATTCGTTACATGCCGTTTCCATAAGCCCTTGACCCCCCCCACCAGCTTCATGATTTCTCTCTGAGGCATCATCGACCAGGCTCCTTTCTCGGTTGGATTAGAACACCACCATCCTGGAGCTTGATGCCTCTCTTTTTCAACATCACACATCTACGTTCTGGGGGTCTTTCAGAGCGGCGACCGCGCTGAGTTCCTCTTCCTGGCTGCCAAACCTCCGAATGGCAGGTGCCGGGCCGTTGAATACCGCGCATACCAGATCGCAAAATCGAAGGGTGTAGGTCTGGCACTGACACATCAATGTACCGTTCGCTTTCGAAACAGCACGGCGTTTTCCGGGATCTCGACGGTGCGTTTGTAGATGCTGGATAATAATTTCCAGGCACGTTCGAAGCGCTCGCTTTGATGCAGGGCACGGAAAGTCAAGATGGCCTGCCCACCGCGATGG
>JBIMKD010000196.1:0-4393 GCA_043673815.1 Chromatiales bacterium | reverse complement strand
GCAGGTGGAGGACCTGGCATTGCGGGCACAGCGAGATGCCGCAGAATTCGTTGTTGGCGAGGTCCAGAAGTTGACAGGCTGGGTGGGTATCCATCGTAGAGATTCCTCTTTCAGTATTTGGTGGTGTGTACGGGATGACGACTCAGAGTTTGTGAAAAAATCGTCGCGAACGCAGTAGATCCTCACGCAACCAATGTTCGAGGGATGTCCGGCGCGCCATACGCTGCCACTGCTGGGAGAGGTGTGTGGAGGCCCTGGCGAGCGGCGAGCGCGCACATTCCGGGTGCTCGGCTATCCACTGGAGGTGTTGGGCCAGCGCCACCGCCGTGTCTGGGCGCCGCTCTTCGGCGTAGCGCGTCATGAGATACAAGCTCGCTGCCATGAGGACATCGAGCGGGGGCTTGGTCTCGCGATTCATGCGGATCGATCTCCCACGAGGGCCACGGCGGTGCGTGGATAGAGGAGCACGCCGAGCGGACTCGGCAGGATGTCCACTTCGACTCCATAGGCGCAGAGCAGCGCGTCCCGAGTCAGCGCATGCTCCGGCGGCGGCGGAGATCAACCACATCAAGACCGGCAAAACGACTCTTCTCGACACGTGACAGCCCCCCAGATGTTTCCGGCTGGCTGCCTCGTGCCGTCGGGCACGCGGTGGCTGCGTCTCGTTGAACTAGTTGATCAGATTACTACTTGGTCAGGATCAGTTTTCCCGCCCGCGTGTGGCGCAGGTGGTACTCCTGCCCGGCGTGCTCGATGATGACCTCGTCCCGGCCGGCCAGGAGATCGTCGCTCGCCAGCCGCCGCTTGGGAGGCGCCGGAGCGCGGGTCCCCGCGCCCCTCCAGGCGCTTTGGTGCCGCTCGGGTCTGTCGGGCGTGCCCATACCAGCTAATGATAACGCTTCTCATTCGCATGTCAAGTGGTCCCTGTCCTGAACCAAGGCTCACCCGCTACACTCAGAAAACGGCGCCATCGCGCATGCTCTGGGTCACGGGATCCACCCGATGCAAGCTGCTCGCGCGTTGGCGACATCGAAGGACAAGGCCTCCACCGAGGGTTTGAGGAGTTGCCATAGCTCTCTGATATCATAATCAAACCAACTGGATGAAGCACACGAGAATATTAACTTCGTTTTTATCCTCCTCACTTCCGAAGGCGTCCAGGGCCGTTTCCAGCGGGTACGTTAGACACGCGCCGATCGAATGGGTAAGCTAGGCCTTAATGGATATGCTCGAAGACTGACCTTACCGGATGGCACGACGTTAACCTATCGCTTGCGGCTGGCGCAGCACCGACGGCACCGGCCGGTGCTCGTTTTGCTGCACGGGCTCGCGAGCAATTACTCCCGTTGGTCAGAGTTCGTCGAACACACCTCGCTGACCGAGCAGTGGGATGTGATGTGGCCGGATCTGCGCGGCCATGGGGAATCTTTCACGCGCGGCAAGGTCAGTCTGGTCCGCTGGTGTGAGGATTTGATCGCGCTTCTCGGTAAGGAAGGCTATGCCTCCGCCGCGCTCGTCGGCCACAGCTTGGGCGCACAGGTCGCGATGGCATTCGCAGCCCGCTATTTAGAGCGCACGGAAGGTATGGTATTGATCGATCCCTTGTTATCGGAAGCGCTCCGTGGCCGCGGGCGCTGGATCCGTCGACTTACCCCCCTGATCGCGAGCATCGTAGCGATCGTACGCTTACTCAACCGGCTCGGGCTTTACCGGCGGGACATCCCGATCCGTGATCTGCGCCGGCTCGATGATGAAACGCGCGCACAGTTGCTCGCCGCAGGAAAACAAGAGGAAATGATCGGTCTCTACGCATCACCGTGGGCCGATTTAAAATACTTCCCGACCGCGAATTATCTTCAGGAGCTCATCGAAGTTACTCGACCATTGCCGCCCTTGGCCGAGGTAAACATACCGACGCTCGTGCTCCTATCGCGTGGGGCGACGTTCACCGATCCCGGAACGACCGCGCGCCTTTTGGAACCACTTGCGCATGTGGAAATCCACGCCGTTTCTGCGCATCACTGGCCCATCACGGAAAACCCCGTTGAGGTGCGCCGCGCGATCGAAGGCTGGCTGTACAAGCGGTTTTCGTAGTGATATGGCCCCGTTATACGCAAAGGATCGAGGCCCAGTTGCAAGCCGAAGGGGCGGTCCCTGGAGACGATGATGCCGTCCATTGATGCCCTGCGCCCACCTTCTGCTTATGCCCGTCAAGTCACACTCCTCACTGCTTTCAAGAAGGTGAATATCTCACAGACCTGACCCGACTCCTGGTGTAAGCTCCCCAACCGATTCCTATTAAGTCCCTATTCCCTATTTCCAGGAGATCTACGATGGATACCAAACCCGGCGCTGCCACCAGCGTTCCGATCCTTGTTCAACTCATCGACGCCAAACCCGACGATAAGCTCAACGCGCTGCAGGCTCAAGGCTCGCGCCCGTATACGCATATGCAGGAGATCACATTATGACCAGTACTCTACTCGCTCGTCCGCCGCTGGTCGCCGCGGCGGTGGTCGGTGCCGCTGTCCTGGGCTGGATCATCATCGGCACCGTCCCGGCGTCCATCAGCCCCCTCCAGGTGCAGCCCTTCGGCACCCGCGCCACCGTCACCCTCACCAGCTCCGAGCCCACCGCGATCGCGTTCGTGTACCGGTCGGTGGAGAGTCCGCTGGACACGGGCGGCGTCCTCACCACCGCCGACAGCCCGCCACCGGCCGCCTACCAGACCCAGCACCAATTCGAGCTCAAACCGTTGCGGTCCAATACCGCCTACGAGCTGTCGGTGGTGGCTACCACCCGGGGAGGGCAGCAGCTCACCGCTCGGACCGATTTCACCACCTTGAAGCAGCGGGTGCGGATCGCGCTGGACAAGATCAGCGTCGAGCAGGATGGCGACTTGGGCGGCAAAGGCGAGCCCCTGTGGCTCTGGCGGGTGGATTGGGCCGGCGGGGCGGTCGGGCAGTGCTATCCGAACAACGGGGGGCTGGAGCACCAGGTTTCGATCTGCCAGGAAGGGAGCTTCGGCGAGGGTGAGATCTTCCCGAGGAACCACCGCGGCCAGCGGATGCAGCTGATCTTCGCCGAGGAGAACTTCTCGGTCATGCCTCAGAGCTTGGAGCTGAGCCCCGACGTCGAGGAGAATGACCTGATCGACGTCCTCTTCTTCCCCATAACCGCGATTGGCAAGTCATACGATCCCCGTAGTCCGTCCGTCACCTGGGCGGTGCCGCAGGACAAGGAGTTCGCGGTCGAGCATGTCCCGCTCCAGACCAACCACAGCAGCACCGGGCAAAACTTGGAGAGCGTGATGCACTTCAGCTTCGAGCTCTTCCACGACAACCTCTCCTACCCGCCCAACCACACCCACCCGCAGGTGCACTCCATTCCCTAAACACGATACGCCGCAGCGTGGAGCGTGGCTCGACGCAAGGTGAACGTCACCCACAATGATCCGTGGAAGCTCACCCCAGCATCGGTTCGACACCAGCGGGAAGCCGATGATTATACGCATACCCCGCGGTCTTGCCGCGGGTACCTAGCGATGGGGTTTCCAAAGGGGAGAAGCGCAGCTCTCCCCTTTGGTCAAGGGTGGAGTTCATACCCCGCCCGCGACGTATATTGATTTCCGCCAGGCATTGACGGGCCGGTCAATTAGCAATGCCACTCATCCTCGCGGACGGGCGGGATACGCTCACCGAGCGGACTTAGACTTGGATCGCGTCGAAGTCCTGCACCTGGCGATGGCGCGCGGTGGGATCAGGCTTGCGATCTCGCATCAGCCAGCAGGTCTGCATGCCGGCGGCAAGCGCCGCATCTAGCTCCTCGCCGATGTCGGACAAAAACAGAAATTCGCCCGCCGGCCGGCCGATGGATTTACGGATTCGCTCGTAGCTTGCCGCCGCGCGCTTCTGGCCGATGCGGGTGTCGAAATAGCCGCTGAACAGGGGCGTCAGATCGCCATAGGGCGTGTAGCCGAAAAGGAGCTTCTGTGCCTGCACCGAGCCGGAGGAATACACGTAAAGCTTCTTGCCCGCCGCATGCCAGGCACGCAGATTCTTCTCGGCGTCGGGATAGACGTGTCCCTGGAAATCACCGGCCTTGTAGCCGGTTTCCCAGATCATGCCCTGGAGGGCCTTGAGCGGGGTAATCTTTTTATCCTCGTCAATCCAGCGGAGCAGTTGCCCGATGGTCTGATCAACCGAAAGCGGCTCCCCGACCTCCGCTGCGACGGCTTCAATCTGATCGCGTACCGCGGGATCCTGGGCGTGGGTGCGCACAAAGTCGCCGATGTGAGCGCGTGCATAGGGGAACAGCACCTCGTGCACGAAGGCGATGTCGGTGGTGGTACCTTCGATATCCGTCAGAATTGCATGTATCACGTCAGTAGCTC
>JBIMKD010000195.1:0-30875 GCA_043673815.1 Chromatiales bacterium | reverse complement strand
TCGGCCGGGGGCTTTTCGCGTTGAAACGGATTCGTGCCGGCGAGATGATTCTGGTTCTCGGGGGTTATGTGATTACAGTCGATCAAGTTCGTGCTATGGCTGAAAAACAAGGGAACACCGTCCAGATCGGATCCAGGCATTATATCGATGTAGAGCCACCGGGGCTGTATATTAACCACTCTTGTCAACCCAACACGGGTGTGATGAACGATACCATCTTGATGGCCCTCCGCGACATCAGCGTGGACGAAGAGCTCCGTTTCGATTACTCAACGACGATGAGTGAAAAAGACTGGACCATGCGCTGCCGGTGCGGCGCGGCCCGATGCCGCGGCTCGATCGAGGACTTCCACCTGCTTTCGGAAACACTTAAACAGGGATATCTGGCCAGAGGCATCGTGCAGCGGTTCATTGTTGAAGAGCATTATGCAGGTATCGAGGCGGCAAGCGCTGCCAAGGTCCGATATTCAGCCTTGTCCTTGCGGAAGGTCGCGCGCGGCTGGTATCCAAACGCTCCGTGAGGATCAACGACAGCATGCGATCCACGCGGCCTCGATGGCGGATTGTTTCCCCGACGCCGAGGACAGATAACGGCCACCAGCACCAGTGACTCGCCGCCCGCGGCCCGCTAGCGCGCACCATGCGGGAGCATTGCCACACTACTAAAAAAGCCGCTCAGCTCGCCTGGGCCGCGATCCCGTTGATATTCTCGCCCTTGGTGCAGGCCGAAATCACCGTCTTCCAAAAAGGCGGGTTTGAGATCCAAGCCGGCCTGGAGGCTGCTTTTGGGTATTTCACCACCCAACATACCAATTTCGGGCTCGGCCGTATCGACCTTCGCAGCGGCGCAAATACCGGGGACGCCGAGTGGCAAGAGGCCTACCTCAAGCCTGTGCTTCACGCCGGCTATGAGGCCGATCGGCTTGGTCGCTTGTATGCAGGGGTGGCAGGGGTCGCGACCGCAACGATAGGCGATGGAGACGCCGGCGGCTTCACCGACGGGGGCGACGACGACATCGGCCTGGAGCAAGCCTATCTCGGATGGAGCTCCGCAGAGCTGATCGGCGATGGGGAGCCCCGCGATGTTCTGGACATCTCGTACGGTCGCCAGGAGTTCAAGATAGGAGACGGTTTCCTAATCTACGACGGCGATCTTGATCAGTTCGGCAAGGGCGCTGCCTGGCTGTCACCGCGCTACTCGTATAAGCGCGCAGCCCTCCTCAGGATCAACACCCAGCCCGTGCGTGGCGATGTGTTCTACCTCGAGGCCGACGCGGACCAGGAACTGACGGAGTTGATCGGAATCAACATCGAGCGCGTCTCAGAAGAATATGGAACCTTAGGGCTCACCTATCTTTATGTCTTCGACGCCACCCCGCTAAACTTTGGCATCCGCGAAGGCATGCACCTCGTGAACGTGCGCGTCAATGAGCTAAGCTTACCACAAGCGCCGAATCTATCCTTTTGGGCGGACTACGCGGTGGAGACGGGCAGCGGCGACGACGGTGCCATCGATGCACGGGCCTGGTATGCGGAGGCCCAGTACGCGTTCACCGACTGGCCGTGGTCGCCGACCCTGGGATACCGCTATGCTCAATTCTCCGGGGGCGATCTAGGCGCTACCGCGGAGGAAGATTTTGATCCGCTGTTCTATGGCTGGAGCCGCTGGGGAACCTGGTATCAAGGGGAAATCACCGGCGAATGGCTGCTTTTCAATAGTAATCAAGTCAATCACATGGTCCACCTGAGCACCCTGCCCCGCGAGGATCTCACATTCGGGGCGATCTTCTACAGTTTTTCCCTCGATGCGGACAACTATTTCGGGACACCGGTGAGTGCAAGCCATTTCGCTGACGAGCTAAACATCTATCTCGATTGGGCCATCAATGAGCGAGCCACTGTGAGCGCGGTTTACGGTGCGGCCTTTCCTGGAAAGGCCGCCGCGGAGGCCTTTCAGGATAATAAGACCTACCATTTGTTCGAAATTGCGATCGTCCTTTCGTTTTAGGCATAATGGCTATGCACATTAGTCGCAAACCCTCTGTTCGTTCTGCGATGCGTCATAGCCCATCGAGCAATGGCTCCGCTATGAGCACCACGGTCTCGCTCCGTACCAAGGTGCTCGTGGTGCTGGCGTCGCTACTTATGGTCTATCTTGGCCTATCACAGATGACCATGAACCACGTGATGTTCCCCGTATTCCAGCAGCTCGATCAGGAAAGCGCGGCCAAGAACATGACGCGCGTTGCGGAGCTGATCGCTGACGACCTCAAGACGGTCGCGAAGATCAACTTGAATTGGAGCCACTGGGACGAGACCCACCAGTTCCTTAGCGGGTCCAATCCAGCCTATGTCGCGACCAACCTCGAGGGCTCGTGGATGCAGGACAATGAACTCAACATGATGCTGTTCTTTGACCCATCGGAGCGATTAATATGGGGGCAGCTCGCGTCCTTGGAGGAGGGTCGCGAAATACCGATGGCGGCGGCATTCCCGGCGGGGAGGCCACCGAAGGCACTAATGATGTCGCATGCGCCGCTCGATAGCTCAATCAAAGGGCTGCTAGGAACCGAATGGGGCCCGATGCTGGTATCGTCCTTGCCCATACTGACCACTAACCATGAGGGTCCCATCGCCGGGACATGCGTCTTCGGCCGATTCCTGGATCGAAAACACATCGCCGGCCTGGAGGAGCGGTCCAAGGTCAATGTAGCCGTATATTCCGTCATCGAAGCCGCGCTCCCCGAGCCCTACAAAGCGACGGCGAGGTCATTGAAAGCCGGAAAAGCCACGGTGAAGTACGTGGAGACCGACCAGGCAGTGCGCGCCTTTAGCCTGTTGCGGGATATTCACGGGAAGCCGCTGTTATTGCTACGTGTAGATACACCGCGAGGCGCCACCGCCGTTGGCGCGCAGACCATCAGGGTAGCGCTCTTCTCGCTGTTAATGGTCAGTGCGTTGGTTGTGCTGGTGGTATGGTTGATGTTGCGCTACATGATCCTGGCCCCCATCTTGACCTTAACGCGACATGTCCTCTACGTTGGCCAAAGCGGGGACCTTACAAAACACCTAATGACCGCCCGCCATGACGAGGTGGGGACGCTGGAGCGCGAGTTCAAACAGATGCAGGATAGGTTGGCGATCGCGAAGCGAACCATTCTCATGCATTCGTACAAGGCCGGGATCGCCGACAGTGCCGCGGGGGTGCTGCATAATATTCGCAATGCCCTGACCCCTCTTACCAGCCGACTTGGGCAACTGATCAGCAAGTTGCGAGAGCCGCCAGGCTTACGGCTGCCGACTGCGGTCCAGGAGCTCGGAGGCATGGAAATCCCAGAGGATCGTCGCCGTAAGCTCATCGAGTACGCCCAGCTCGCCTTGAAACAACATGCTCACCAACGCCAGCAGGCCATCGAGGAGATCTACCAGGCTCTACAGCACCTGGCACATATCGAGCAGATCATCACCGATCAGGAACGCCTCAGCCGTAGCGATCCGATCATCGAATCGACAACCCTGGCCGCGATAATCGACGAAGCTATTAGCCTGTTGCCAGACCACGCGGCGATCCGACCCTGGATACAGATCGATCCGAACGTTGAGGTTGTCGGGACCATTGCCACGCGCCGCATCGCCTTAGTGCAGGTCATAACCAACGTGCTTCTAAATGCGGTCGAAGCCATCCGGCGTGCGCGGAGAGTCGCGGGGATAATTCAGGTGACGACCGAACATGAGAAAGACGGGACCGAGCCGATGCTCCGCGTAACCATTCGCGATAATGGCGCGGGGATCGAGCCTGGGCATCAGCAGACCATCTTCCAGAGGGGTTATACGACAAAAGCCGATGGGAAGGGCGGGCTAGGGCTACACTGGTGTGCCAATACGCTCAACAATATGGGGGGCAAGATATCTGTGGCGAGTGCCGATGCGATGCAAGGGACGGTTTTTCACATCTTGATCCCTTATAGAAGCGCTTAGATCGACGTTCGGCTTATGAATGCAACCGCCGATCAACGTTGCCGGATCTTAGTCGCTGACGATGACGATGAGGTGCTCGAGGCATTTCGTCGCGCCTTTTCACCGGACCCGGACGACGCCGAGCACAGGCTATTGGAGGAACTGGAGCAAGGGCTCTTCGGAAATTCGAGCCCGGCGCGCCAAGATCCCATGAGCTTTGACATCGTCACCTGCACGCAAGGGCAACAGGCGCTGGAGGCGGTACGAGAGGCCCTCCAGCGTCAATGTCCTTTCAAGATCATCTTCCTCGATATCCGAATGCCCCCCGGGATGGATGGTGTACGAACCGCTCAGCGTATTCGGGACCTTGATGGGAACGTAACCATTGTGTTCATAACGGCCTACTCCGATGAGTCTTTCGATACCGTTGCCGGACTGGTGCCGCCACCCGCCAAGCTGTTGTTTTTCAATAAGCCGTTTCTAGCGGTCGAGTTCGTCGGCTTGGCGAGCAAACTATGTGGCCAATCTCAGCTCTCTTAAGACATCGGTGTGCCAATGCCAGGCACCAAAAAAAGTGGCTCACTAGCAGCAGAGGACCCTCGACGTCCGGCACCCTTATTGCTAAAATGTTCCTAGACATTGAGAGGCGTGCCTTAACACCACGATGAAGTCGGATCCCCGCCCCGTGCGTATCTTGGCCGCTGACGATGAAACCTCGAACCTGGACGCGTACCGAAACGCCCTTTCTCCAACGCGCGCTTGCATGCCTGGGGAGACAGCGCTATGCAAGCTTGAAGTCGATCTGTTCGGGAGTGAGAGGGTTGCGGTCGCTGAACCCGTTTTCGACGTTACTTTTTGCTCCCAAAGCGCTCAAGCCGTCGCCGCGGTTCGCGAGGCTTTAATAGCCGACCAACCGTTTTCAGTCGCGTTCCTGGATGTAAGAATGCCTCCAGGCCTCGATGGTATTTGGGCAGCAGAACAGATGCGAGCCTTGGATCCGTATATCTCCATCGTGCTGGTCACGGGTTATAGCGATGTGGATGTACAAGTGGTAGGCGCGCGCCTGCAGCCCCCCGATAAACTCTTGTTCATCCAAAAACCGTTCTTCTCTCAAGAGGTATATCAGTTTGCGGTGGCGTTAAGTGCCAAGTGGCAAGGCGAACGCGATTTACGCACACATAGCGCGGAGCTGGCGCGCGTGAACGCCGAGCTCCGCAACGATATCGAGGTTCGACAACGCGCTGAGCGGACGCTTCGCCTTCTGCAAGCGGCGATCGAGCACACCGAAGACAGCACGATAATCATTCAAGTAGCGGCGGATGATTCGAGCGACAGGATCGTCTATGTTAATCCCGCTTTTACCCGCACCACCGGCTATACCCTGCAGGAAACCGGAGGCAACAGCATATTCATGCTCGCGGGGCCACAAACGGACCGCTCCGTCCTAAAGCACATGCGAGATCAGCTGCGCGTCGGCAAACCCTTTGCTGGCGAAATCACGGCCTATCGAAAGGACCTCTCCACGTTCGTCATGAACTTGCGAATCGATCCCGTGCTCGACCCCAGCGGAGAAATCAACCATTGGGTCGCCATAATGCGCGACGTCACCGAGGCCAGTCTGGTCGCTCAAGAGACGGCGTACCAAGCTACGCATGATTCCTTAACGGGGCTTCCGAACCGGCGGGAGTTCGAGCGCCGCTTACGTCTCATGCAAAAGCATGCCAAAGACCAAGGGCGGCAACACGCACTTTGCTACATAGACCTCGATCAGTTCAAGGTCGTGAACGATACCTGCGGCCATAGCGCCGGCGATGAGCTCTTAGGACAACTTTCGGCTCTACTGAAGAGCCAGTTGCGTGACCGCGATACGCTGGCAAGATTGGGCGGCGATGAGTTCGGGGTGATCCTCGGTGAATGTCCTCTAGACCAGGCGGTACGTATCGCAAACCAACTCCGGGAAAACATCCAAGACTACCGATACTCGTGGGGAACCAAGCTCTTCAGAATCGGCGCAAGTATCGGCGTCGTGCCGATCACCGAGGCCTGCGACGATCCGGCCTATCTACTGAGCGCCGCTGACAATGCTTGCTACGCTGCCAAGGAACAAGGCCGAGACCGAGTGCACGTATTCGAACCTGGAAACATCGATCTCGTGCGGCGGCAAAGCGAGATGCAATGGATCCCTCGGTTGCATCGCGCCCTAGCCGAAAATCAATTTCAACTCTACGTTCAACCGATTATTCCTCTGAACGCGGCAGGGGATCAGATACACGGCGAGGTCTTGTTGCGATTACGCGACGACACGGGGGAACAATACCTTCCCGGGGTATTCATCCCGGCCGCGGAACGCTTCCATCAGATGCTGGCGATAGACCGCTGGGTAGTCCGTGCGACGCTGGCGGCACTCGGCCAATGTTGCCCCGCGCAGTCCACCTTTTCCATCAATCTCTCGGGGCAGTCGGTCGGCAACATACGGTTTTTAGACTTCGTAATCGATGAGTTGGCATGCTCGCAGGTCTCGTCCGAACGCATCTGTTTTGAGATCACCGAAACAGCGGCGATCTCTAACCTCACCAGCGCCCTAAACTTTATATCGACGTTAAAGGCGAAGGGATGTCGATTTGCGTTGGACGATTTCGGGAGCGGTTTATCCTCATTCGCCTACCTAAAAACGCTGCCCGTCGACTACGTCAAGATCGATGGTCGCTTCATCCGCGATGTGAAGCGCGACCCGGTGGATCGCGAAATGGTGGAAGCTATCAGTCGTGTTGCCCATCTTATGGGAATCAAGACGATTGCAGAATGTGTCGAAAGGGAGTCGCAACTCAAGACCCTAAAGGCCATCGGGATCGACTACGCGCAGGGCTTTGCCATTGGCGAGCCGGCCCCCTTGGCCGAGGCCTTAGTAGGCTGCAACTGGTCGGGTGCGGTCACCGCGCCGCGCTCTTTTTTTCGCCCCCGTGTCTTAACCCGCGCGAGCTGAGCCTTGCGGGATGAAGCGATAGGAGAAGTTGCGGGTCCTGCGGCCGCTTCTCCAAAATGACCGCTCCTTCTCTACCTTTCGAACGGACGAAACGCAGCGTGCCCCACGCATCAAAGCTGCTTGACCAGCTTCAACATTTCGGCGCCAATATGCTGTAACGGCAGAATACGATCGACACCACCGAGTTTGACCGCCTCGCCCGGCATCCCCCAGACCACAGAGGTGTTCTCATCCTGGGCGAGCGTCGGCGCGCCACTGTCGCGTAGCTCCTTCAACCCCAGCGCGCCGTCCATTCCCATCCCCGTTAAGATCACACCCACCGCATTGGCGCCCACGTTCTGCGCCACCGAGCGGAACAGTACATCGACCGAAGGCCGATGCCGGTTGACCGCCGGGCCGTCGTGCAAGCGGCACACGTAACGCGCCCCGTCCCGCCGCACCAGGAGATGGTGGCTGCCCGGGGCGATATAGGCATGGCCCGGCACGATCCGCTGACCGTCCTCGGCTTCGCGCACGACCATCGCCGAGATCCTGTTCATCCGCTGCGCAAACGCCCCGCTGAAAGCCTCGGGAATATGTTGCGTGACGACGATGGCCGGAGCATCGGCCGGCATCGCGGCGAGAATCTCCTTGATGGCCTCGGTGCCGCCGGTCGAGGCCCCGATTGCGATGATTTTCTCGCTGGTCTTGAAGAGCCTGCTTGCCGGTTTTTTTTTCAATACCGCGTCGGCGCTGTACTTTGGCACGACCTCCGGTAAGGCAATGTCTCGGGTGTAACGCCGGACCCGGGCGGCCGCGGCGGTCTTAACCTTTTCGATCAAATCTTCCCCGTAGCTCTCGAGCGAATTAGTGAGATCCAGCGATGGCTTGGCGACAAAATCCACCGCCCCGGCCTCCATTGCCTCGAGCGTGATTTCCGCCCCCTCTTTGGTGAGCGAGGAGACCATCACCACGGGCATGGGCCGCAGGCGCATGAGATTTTTGAGAAACGTGACCCCGTCCATGCGCGGCATTTCCACGTCGAGCGTGATGACATCCGGATTGAGCTTTTTGATCTTCTCACGCGCCAGATAGGGATCGGAGGCCACACCGACGACTTCGATGCCTGTGTCCGAGTTTAGGATTGCGGTTAAGACCTTGCGCACCACCGCCGAGTCATCGACCACTACTACCCGTATCTTGCTCATCGAATCGCCCCGTAAAATAACTCAACGTCACCGCCCACAGGAGCGATTTCAATATGACTCCGATACTGGTTCTCGCGCTCGAAGATGGTATCGTTGGGCCGCGAGCGTAATTTTTTCACGGACACCTTGCCGCTGCGGGGATCGTAGTACACCTTGCGCGGATAGATATCGCCGACGTCCTCGGCGCTGACGGTGAGACCCTCCGCCTGCAAATAGGCTTTGACGAATTCGATGTTCTGCTGCCCCACATCGCTCATCTGTTTCAAGACGCGGCCGCCGCCGACGATCTTGACTTCGAGGTATTTACGGCTTGCCCCGTTTTTCAAGAGGTCGTTAATGATATGCTCCATCGCATAATTGCCGTATCGCGTCGCCGCGTTGACCGCCGTACCGGCCCACGTGCCGTCGCCATCCGCGCGGCTCTGGGGCAACATGAAATGGTTCATGCCGCCGATCGCGGTCGCACGGCAGCGGATGCAGGCCGAGATACATGATCCGAGGACGGTGACGATTATCTCCTCGCGACGGGTAACGTAATATTCGCCGGGCAGGATCTTGGCGGCGAACCGCTGATGCAAGCTGTCCCAATAGCGATTGATATGTGCGAAGCCAGGCAGCGGGGATGGTAGTTGGCGGGCATGGCTCAGCGCGTGCGATTGCATATCACTGGATCCTTTGGTAAGCCGTCTTGCCTAAGAGCTTGAAACGCTCACTGACTTTGAACAAAGACTCCGAGTGACCGATGAAAAGATGTCCTTCGGGCGCCAGCACATCGGCGAAGCGATTGAACAACATCCGTTGGGTCTCCTTGCCGAAGTAGATGACAACGTTGCGGCAAAAGAGAACATCGAAAGGGCCGCGGAGTGGCCACGACTGCATGAGGTTAAGCTGCCGGAAGGTGATGAGGTCCTGAAGGCCGGGGACCACCCGAAGCATCCCCGCGTTTTTCCCCTTGCCGCGCAGAAACCAACGGCTCAAACGCTCTCGGGACAACCCGTCCGCCCCCTTCGGGTGATAAACCCCGTTCGCGGCTGCCGCGAGGACATTGGAATCGATATCCGTCGCCAGGATCTTGGCATCCCAGCCACGTGGATCGCCAATCGTTTCTCGTACCGTGATTGCAATCGAATACGCTTCCTCCCCGGTCGAACAGCCCGCCGACCAGATCCGCAACCGGCGGGTGCTCTGGTTCTTCTCGATTAAGCGTGGCAGGAGCGCGGCCAAGTGCTCGAAGTGATGCGACTCGCGAAAAAAGGCGGTGAGGTTGGTGGTGATGGCATTGACGAAGTGGGCGATCTCTTCTTTGTCGCCGGCGGTGATGAGCGAGCAGTAGGCGTCAAAATTATCGATCCCGAGGTTGCGGAGCCTGCGCGCCAAGCGGCCGTAGACCAGCTCCCGCTTGCCATCGGAGAGCGCAATCCCGGTGTGCTCGCGCACGCATACGCGTAACAACTCGAAATGCTTGTCGTTGAATGCGAACTCTCGCTCCAGCTTAGCCGCTGCCGTATGTGCATTCATCTCGGTCCGACCCTCGAAAGAGATCGATGATGCCCGCGGGCGGTGGCTCAGCGCCTGGCGGTTTGGCCGCGAGTACGGCCTCCTCCATCGTCATCCCGCGCATCAGCGCATCGAACACCCGCCGCTCGCTTTCCATCGTGAACCGCGCACGGGTCTGTTGCTTCAAAGCGTGCCATGCGCCGGGTCGGTTGACCCGGCCTGGGTCCGTCATAGAATCGGCGAGAGCCCGGAGATTTTCCGAGATGTGCGTGAGCTTCTGCGTCATGGCATTATAGAACTGGATCGCAATGATCGCTGCTTCGATTTTTTTAGCCAGTGTTGAGCATGATGCCGACATGTTCCCCTCTTGGGCGGGCTCCCCGGCGGAAGGATTCTCCTGCACACACTGCCCAATGCTCTTGAGGCCGGCGGCGATCGAGGACAAGGCTCCCGACAAGACCGCGACCGAAGCATCACCCTCGTGCATCGTCACATCGATCTGCGCAACGGCAACATGGAGTAGCATGACGGACTTGCGCACATCGCAAGAACCGGGATCGGGCGCTTCGCGCTGCGCTCCGTCGAGCATCGTTTCATCGTTGGCCGACACGGTCCGAAGTTGCATTTAAGATCGTTTCGCTACCAAGCGCCCCTCGCAGGCGAAGGTTTCCTAAAGCTCATGCAACCGCAAGCGTTTCACTAAACCTAGAGTCGCGGCGCCATGCCGCAAGATCGCGCTTGCCCCTCGCCACAGCACCTCGATCCCCCGCTCGTGCATCTCATGACAAAAAACCGTCAGCAACTGCAAGCCCGCGGTATCCACGGCAGCGACGCGCGAGCCGTCCACGACCAAAAACGCCGCCGGAACTTGCAGAAACGCCGCCAGGCGTTCCTTGATCTCGCCCGCCTTTGCGATCGTGAGTCTCTCGCCCAGATCGAGGATCGGATTCACGGGCCCGCCTGGGACGGCGGCTGGCGTGTCGTTGCGGTTCTCTTCGGGCGGCGGGCCGCGCTTCGGCTTGCACGGGCGGTCCGGCTGCTGCGTTGGCGTTTGCGGGTTTTCCGGAGATCGGCATCCCGCGGCTAAGCGATCAGTCCCGGCAACCTCCGCCGCGAGGGTCTCTGTGCACGGCGCGGTTTGTTCCGCCGCAAACGTCTCCTTAACGGTACTTTCATATCCTACCTCACGCTGTCGCTTTCTCGCCACGCTGTCGTCCCCCCGCGCAATGAATCGTTGCGGCCGAAGTCAAGTCTCCGACCAAGTCTTATCCAAGCTTCTAGCAAAAACCACGGTTAAAATTCCTCCCAGCCGCCCTCGACATTCCCTTGCGCTACCGCGATACGCTTAACCGCAGTCTTCTCTGCGGTCCGCCCTTGCATAGCTTTGTTCTTCTCGGCACGCCACGGCCGGCTGGATTGACGCCGTTCGGCCACGGGCGCTAAGGACTTCCCTTCCTTGGGCGCCGGCATCGACGCCACTTGTGCCGCGTGATCGTCCTTGAGCTTGAAAGACTGAATCGCCTGGATGAGGTGTACCGCTTGCTCGTCCATGGACTGGCTCGCGGACGCCATCTCCTCCACGAATGCCGCATTCTGTTGCGTCACCTGGTCCATTTGCGTGATGCCCTTGTTCACTTGTTCGATCCCCGCCGACTGTTCCTGGCTAGCCGCCGCGATGTCCGCGATGATGGTCGAGAGCTTCTTCACCCAGGTCACGATCTCCGCGAGCGTCGACCCAGAGGCATCCACCAGCCGCGCGCCTTCCTCCACCTTCCTGACGCTGTCCTGGATGAGGACCTTGATTTCCTTGGCGGCTTCGGCGCTTCGTTGCGCCAGGTTGCGTACCTCGCCGGCCACCACCGCGAACCCACGTCCTTGCTCCCCGGCGCGCGCCGCTTCCACCGCCGCGTTCAGGGCCAGCAGGTTGGTCTGAAAGGCAATCTCATCAATCACCCCGATGATGTCGGCGATCCGCTTCGCGGAGGTATTGATTTCGCTCATCGCCGCGACCGCTTTGCCGACCACCTCCCCGCCTTTCTCCGCGTGCTCGCGCGCGCTGACCGCGAGCTGGTTCGCTTGTTGGGCATTATCGGCATTCTGGCGCACCGTGCTGGTAAGCTCTTCCGTGCTGGATGCGGTCTGTTCGAGGCTGGCGGCCTGCTCTTCGATGCGCTGGGACAGATCGGTATTACCCTGGGCGATCTCCTGGGAACCCTTCTGGACGGCATGGGCTACCGAGCGCGCCTCCACCGCCAACTGCGCCAAGCCCTTCTGCGTGGTCTTGATGGTATGCAGGAGCCAACCGACCTCGTCACGGGTGTCGACGGCAAATTCGTTGTCAAGCTGGCCGCTCGCGACTTTCTCCAGGATCCGGATCGCGCCTTCGAAGGGCCTGACGAAAATATCGATGAGGTGGAAATACAGCCACAGGCCCAGGGCCAGACAGAAAGCGATGCCGCCGGCGACGGCATAGTGCTGAACCGACGCTTGATCGTATAGAAAATAAAGCGACGGCAGGGCAAACAGCACCGCCAGGATAAATAGCTTCTTCCCAAAGGTTAATTCATCGTAGAATGTCACTCTCATGCTCATGTCCTCTCCGGATCGAACCGGCTTATACGACTTCTAGGTATCGCCGCGGGTTTGAGAACGACCGCTTAGTGATCGTTGACACGATTTCCGGTTCGGGTGTCATCGAAAAGTTGTCTAAGGTTTCAGCTATCGACCAGTTTTCTGCAAGCGTTAACACCTTGGTCGAGGGAGTAACCTGGAATATCCTCTCGGGGTTCAAATCGCCCATCATTCACCCTTAATGGGTAACGCCATGTTCAGTCATCACGATGCCCGCATCGACCAACTGGTCGATTTCGAGCAGAATCACCATTTTGTCCCCGACCGCGGCGAGCCCTCTAACGAATTCGGTGCTCACCGAGGTGCCGAAATTGGGCACCGCCTTGATCTGATCAGCCGTTATATTGTAGACATCCGACACGGCGTCCACGACGAATCCCATGGTACGCTCCCCGCCCGCGCCCCTGACCTTGAGCACCACCACCACGGTGGTATTGCCATACGCCACCGCTTCCATATGAAACCTTTTCCGCAGATCGACGATGGGCACGACGGTGCCACGGAGATTGATGATGCCGCGAATGTACTCCGGCGTGTTGGGGATTTCCGTAGCCGTATCCCAGCCCTTGATCTCCTGCACGCGGAGGATATCGACGCCGTATTCCGTTCCGGCGAGGACAAAGGTCAAGTATTGACCCGCTGCCGTAGGCATAGGCTGGGTCGTCTCGTTTGACTGTTTCTCTAGATTCATGCTTCGCTCCTATCCGGCACTTACCACCGCTTCATGGGTATCGGTTCTAAACCCGACCGGTACAACCCTCCTGGACAACTCCAGCACCCCTGGGACATCGAGGATCAACGCCAGCGTGCCATCGCCGAGTATCGTTGCCCCGGAAATACCCTGCACACGTGTATAGTTCGTTTCCACACTCTTGAGAACGACCTGCTGTTGCGCGAGCAGCTCATCGATATAGATTCCCGCGCGTTTGCCATCGCCCTCAACGACCACCAGGATCCTGCTCTCGATCCGCTCGCTGTCGGGAACCACCTTGAACACTTCATAAAGCCTAATAATCGCCAGGTATTCCGTGCGCAGCTTGTAGATCTCCCCCTTACCGGTGATCCGGCTGACGTACTTCGGAGCGACTTGAAGTGATTCCACGATCGAGACCAGTGGGATGATATAAATGTGCCGCCCGATCCGAACCAGTTGACCATCGAGGATCGCCAGCGTAAGCGGCAAGCGGATCGTAAAGGTCGACCCCAGGCCTTCCTCGGATTTGATTTCGATGCTCCCACCGAGATCCTTGATGTTGCGTCTGACGACGTCCAGGCCGACCCCGCGGCCCGAGATGTCTGTGACCCTATCGGCAGTCGAGAATCCAGGGTGGAAGATAAGCTCGTGGATTTTATCCTCCGCGAGAGCCTCGTGCGCGCCGATAATCCCGTGGTCACGCGCGCGTTGCAGGATCTTCGCTTTATTGAGCCCCGCGCCGTCGTCCGCGACCTCGATCACGATGCTTCCGCCTTCGTGATAAGCGTGGAGATGCAAATGACCGGTCTCGTCTTTGCGGCGCGCCTTGCGTACCTCGGGGAGTTCTATTCCATGATCGAGTGAGTTCCTGACGAGATGCACGAGCGGGTCGCTGAGTTTTTCGAGGACCGTCTTGTCGATCTCGGTTTGCTCGCCCGAGACCGTGAGATCGATCTTCTTGCAAAGCTGCTGGCTCATATCACGCACGAGGCGCGGGAAACGATTAAACGAGAAGCTGATCGGCAGCATGCGAATTCTGAGCACGCTCTCTTGGAGCTCGCGCGTGTTACGGGCCAACTGGATCAGACGATCGTGGAGCTTATAAATCTTGCTTACCGCGAAGTCCTCACCGATCTGGCTCAGCATCGACTGTGTGATGACGAGCTCACCCACGATGTTGATAAGCGCATCGATCTTTTCGATGTTTACACGGATTGAAGATGCATCCCCCGCCGATGGATTTTTCCTACGCTCCACTAAGATATTATTTTCGTCCGCGCCCGGCGCTGGCCCAACCGCCGAGGCGTTGAGCCGAATTACATCGGGATTAGGATCCCCGGATTGAATCGGAACTACCTCACCCGTGGGTCGGGTATTCGCCTGCAAAGTATTCCCAGCAATCGGTGTTATTTCGAGGTCACAGTCGCTCTCGACCCACTCAAATACTTCCGCGATCTGCGTACGCGGTATCGCCCCGTGCAGCATGAGACCCCAGCCGAGGAAACACGTTTCGGGGTCAAGATCCTGGAAGCGCGGAAGCTTGGAGACATCGATCGACACATCTAGATCCCCGAGTAAGGACAGCTCCCTGAGCATCGGTAGCGGGTCATTCCCGGTCGTCAATAGGTGCCGATGGGGGCGAAACATGACGCGCCACCCGCGCGCCGCATCGCCGGCGTCAGCAGCTTCGGTTTTTCTTGGAACGGGTCTCACGGTGACGCTTCCTCGATTACCGTTCTCGAGTATCTCTTCCAATTGCTCCCGGAGCCTGCCGCCGCGTTCGGTGTTGTGGTCTGTGTTGTCCCTAACCGCCGCAAGCATGTTGCGTAGGAAGTCGACGGAGTGTAGGAGTAAATCGACACTACCTTGCGTGACCGGACACTCCTCCGACCTTAACTTATCCAACAGAGATTCCATGACATGGGTAAATTCGGTTATTGTGGTGAACCCAAACATGCTGCTACCGCCCTTAATCGAATGTGCCACCCGGAAAAGGGTGTTAATCGATTGAGGATCGGCATTCCCAGGGATCAAAGCGAGGAGTCCGGACTCCATCACTCCGAGTCCCTCGAAGCTCTCTTCAAAAAAGGTTTGGTGAAACTGGGATAAATCTACCGGCATAAAGAGTTCCCTCGTAGGCCCCCGCTATTTTGACGCTTGAGGCCCGCTGCGGTTAGCTTGCTGGTCCCGCCGTGCCGTATGCCGTATTTGCCGCGCGCGCCCGAAGGCTTACGCGTTAGGCAATCACCCGCCTGATGATGGCGATGAGCTGATCGGGATTAAAGGGTTTCACCATCCAGCCCGTGGCGCCTGCCACTTTACCTTCCGCCTTCTTTTCTGGAGACGATTCCGTCGTCAGCGTCAGAATGGGGGTGAACCGGTATCCGGGTAGCTTGCGCAGCTCCTTGATGAGCGCGATTCCGTCCATGTTGGGCATGTTGATGTCGGTCAAGACAAGATTGACGTTACCGCTCTGTGCCCGAATTAATGCGTCTACACCGTCGACGGCCTCGATGACGTTAAAGCCGGCGTTTCTCAAGGTGAACGACACCATGTCACGCACGGAACGCGAGTCATCGACCGCCAAGATCGTTAACACCGTTGCCATCTTGATTTTCTCCACGGCGCCATAACGCGATTAATACGGAGCACCCCGCCTTTAGGCATCTCGATTATCGTTATTACGGAAAATTACTTTAGCAGCCTAATTCTATGCACTCTTGTGCGGTTCCACGACATCAAACATTTGCCAATGATTTGCGGGTTCTCATAGGGTGGGCCAAGCGGCTCGCCGCTGTCCTCAATCTACTCCTGCGCGGACGGTGTAACGACCGCGCCGCGAGTAGGGAACCGCGGCCTACGTACCTTCGTCGAGATTCTGGCGAATAAAACGGAATAAAACGCGCGACCCCATCAAGCGCACGAGCGCGCCTGACTCGGGCATGCGCGCCCTTATTGCTAACTTGTTGGTCTCTAAGGAAGAAACGCCTGCCATGCCAGGTAACAGTTTACTGGATCACTCTTTGCTTTCTTCCGCCGAGTCAATGCCCGAGAGGGTATTCCTGTCGAATCCTGTTAACAAAATCAAATGCGCAAAGGGCTGAACAAAATATGTAATCAACGGCAATCACGCGGCGAGATGCGCGATGGTTTCGACGCAGCCTAGTTCCGTGCTACCCCACACGCCGCGGCCCGGAAGTCGATCCCCGATCCGCGTCCTGGCTATTACCAGTGGCAAGGGCGGTGTGGGTAAAACCACCGTCGCCATCAATCTGGGCCTCGCTTTTGCCGCCTTCGGGAAGGCTGTGACCCTGCTCGACGCTGACCTCGGATTGGCCAACGTCGATGTTCTGCTGGATCTTAAACCGGTGCTAAACCTATCGCATGTCATCGAGGGTAGCTGTGGCATTGAGGATATTGTGCTACGCGGCCCCTACGGAATTAACGTCATTCCGGCTTCCTCCGGGATCAGACGTATGACGGCGCTGAGCGCCACCGAACATGCCGGGCTCGTCAATGCATTCAGCGCGCTCGCACACATAACCGATGTACTAATTATTGATACAGCTACTGGGATATCCGACAACGTCGTACGATTTTGTACGGCATCCCAAGAGGTCATTATCGTTGTCTGTAATGATCCTAGCTCGGTAGCGGACGCCTACGCGATGATCCAGATATTACATAAAGATTACGGGCTATCCCGGTTTCGGGTGCTCATGAACATGGCGCACAGCACCCAAGAAGGAAAGGTGCTTTTCCGAAAGCTTGTAGTGATAACGGAGCAGTTCCTCGACGTCGCTCTTGACCTCATCGGTTCGATCCCCTACGACCAGCGCATCACCAACCTGGCTTTATACCGGCGCGCTCTCTATGAGGCGCATCCAGAGAGCACCACCGCGGCGGCATTCAAGAATATTGCCATCCAATCCGATAAATGGCCCACGCCGACAGCGGCAAGCGGCAAACTCGAGTTTTTTGTTGAACGACTTATCCAGTTTGGCCAGGCGGCGGGGGCAGTCAAGACGTGAACGAATTGGCAGTATCCAGGACAACTGCTCAAGCAAGCGCCAGCCAGCCATATGCTGATGATCTAATAACGCGGTATGCCCCGCTCGTTAAACGGATTGCGCATCACCTCATTAGTCGGCTGCCGCCCAGCGTGCAAATCGATGATCTGATTCAAGCGGGAATGATCGGCTTGCTGGAAGCCTCGCGCAATTACGATCCTTCGCAAGGGGCAAGCTTCGAGACCTATGCCGGGATCCGCATCCGCGGTTCGATGCTTGACGAAATCCGTAAGGGCGATTGGGCCCCCCGCTCGCTGCACCGCAAGGCTCGACAGGTGGCCAAAGCCGTACAAGAAATTGAAGCAGAGCAAGGGCGTGATGCGCGCGACTCGGAGGTGGCCGAGCGGCTAGGGATTACGCTCGATGAATACTATCAAATCCTCCATGACGCCACAGCGCACAAGGTATTCAGCTTCGAGGACGTGCCATTGAGAGTGGAGGGCACGACGGAAGGCTTGACGCAGAAATTTCCGATTCCACATGAATACGCCGAGAACCAAGATTTCCTGCAAGCACTGGCGAACGCGATCACTGGCCTGCCCGAAAGAGAACGCTTAGTCATGTCTCTCTATTACGACGATGAACTCAATCTAAGAGAGGTTGGGGAAGTGTTGGGCGTAAGTGAATCACGCGTCTGTCAAATTCACGCTCAGGCATTGATCAGGTTGAGAGCTCGAATGAGTGAGTGCCTTAACGACGAATAGATCTTAGTGGCCCCGATCGCCGGCGTAGTGCGTTAGGAGGTATGCATGAACAAAGACATGAAAATTCTCATAGTAGATGACTTTTCTACCATGAGGCGCATCATTAAGATGCTATTGCGAGAGCTAGGGTTTTCGAACACCGACGAGGCGAATGACGGTAATAGCGCGCTACCGTTGCTTCAAAGCGGCGGTTTTGACTTCGTGATAACCGATTGGAACATGCCTGGCATGAGCGGCCTTCATCTACTGAAAGCGATTCGGTCAGACATCCGTCTAAGCACTTTGCCGGTGCTCATGGTCACCGCGGAATCCAAGCGCGATCAAGTGGTTGAGGCCGCGCTGGTCGGCGTCAACGGCTATATCGTAAAACCCTTCACGGCTAATACGCTAAAAGAAAAGATTGAGAAGATATGGGAGCGCGTTAAGACCTAAGACCAGTTCGACAGCGTACTGGAAAGAAAACTACGCCGTGAACAATAAAGCGCTCTTGAGTAAAGCACGTAGCCTTGTAACCGCGTTCGAACAAGGCAACGATGCCAAGGCGAATGAAATCTGGAGAGGATCGCCGCTAACCGCGAGGCCAATCTGTTCATGGAGATCGGTAAACTCACGCGTGGACTGCACAATGCAATTCTCACAATAAGGCTTGACGCACTTGTTCGGAATTACCAGGTCTGACATCCGGCCTTCATGCCACAGAACCCGCGCTCACCATGGCGGGTGAGGAAAGCAAGGTTTCACCTCAAGACGAAGTGGATTCATTGCTTTCGAGCCTTGGCTTCTAGCTCCAGGCTGTAGCCTTGGCGGACAGCGAGAAACATACCCGGCCAGGCTTGTTTTCACTCAGCGCAAGCGTGTATCCAGAGAGTGCCGCTTGCTTCCCGGCTTGGTAAAGTCCGATACCCAGTCCACTATATGATAATACAGGCTGCTTAAAAAGTTCATTGGCTCGGGCTGCAGCAATGGCGCTACCCTGATCGCATACCCTCAGACAAAGACTCCCCACCTCGGATTGAAGAGTCACGGTAACCCCTATGCCAGTTTCTGCACGTCGTTTGACGTAGGCGTTTTCCAGCAAGTTGTCGATCACGCTATCGAATAAATCGGCTGGGATCGCCGTATGCGTGCTGATTGTTGCTCGAAACTGAACGCCGTTGTGCCCATGGCGGGTGGTTGCTCCGTGCCACCAATCCGCCACATCGACGTGCGTCACACCCGCCTTCTCAGGCGTTTGAAGCTTGTCAAGGGCGCGCTGCAGGCGCTGAATGATAAGCGGTAGTTGCCTTCTTAGAATGAGTGTTGTCCGCGGCTGCGTCGATACGGCTTGTTCATCGTCGTTATCATCGAGCTTCAAGGCACTCGTCAGCGTATGCAGCGACTGCAGTAAATTTTTCATGTCGTGCGCGACGCGCGCCCCAGTTTCATAAATGGCCTGGAGGTGAGTACGATTCGCGAGCTCCAGCTCGCGGAGTTTCGCAAGATGAAACTGGACCAGCACCTGCACCAACAGGTTGCAATGCAGTAATAAGCCCGGCCCCATCGGCCGGCGCGCATACAAAATGACGCTCACGTCGCCGGCCCTAAACGTCGTGCTATGCTCCGACACGCGCCCGATCTCTGCGCTCGCCGTCTTGGTTACCCAAGCGGCGCCTTCAAACCACGGTAAGCGGATAAGTTTGTTGATTGACACCTCGAAAAATTGGTCCGGGGACTGCTGCTGGTCCGCTAATTTCGCCAGTTCCGACAGCCATTGCTCGAAAGGAGTGCCGATATTCATCAGCGAGCGCTCCCACAATTGGGCCAAACCGATGAACCCCATCCGTGGCGACAAAAGCCAGCTGATGATAAAAAGAAAAAGCGCCAATCCGAGCAAGGAGTGAAACAAGGCGACAGGATAATCGACGCCCAGATGGTAGGTAATCGCGATACTTCCAACCGCAAGCATGGCTGTTATCAATGACGCGGTGATAGCCCTCAATAGATCCACGGAATATGAAGATGCACCGCCTCCCGGATCGGGGCGCACAATAAACACCCATGCGGGCACGGCGAGCAAGCCGTATTGAAACATCGTGATAACGGCCGGCGGCAGTGCTTCAACGCGAAAAAGATGAGGAACGCAGCCAATGAGCAGATCCGACACGAGGAAAAACAAGACAGGCATATAAACCAGGCGGCCGGAACGGCGATAGCCTGGAAGTCCGCTCATTAGCCCGATCAACAATAGGAACCAACAGAAAAATAACCAGCGGTCCAACCAATACGCTAGACCGATCGAAACCAGCGAAAATAGCACCGTGTCTTTTAAACCAAACCGCTTCTCTAGCCGCAAGAACGGTTGCCAAATAAGAAATACCCCGGCATGCGCCAATAGCAGCGAGCGCGATGTCATGCTGCCGAAATCCCACCATACGGCGAGATGGAGTAGAAACAGCATCGCCGAGAGAATACGGTACTCGTTCTTGCGAGAGAGATGTCCTGGGAATGCAGCCACGTGAAATTCGCGCGGTATCAAGGATAGAATAGAATTATACGGCCGTTTGATTTATCAGCTTTCCGCACACGATCAGGATGCTGATTAGCTTAGCGCTCGAACATCCGAAATGCATATGCTCGCAATCTTGACTATCGCTTTGTTTACGCTTCGCGAAGCGATTCAGAATAGACTCATTTCGCTCGTGCTAGCGGCCCTGGTTTCGCTTTTCGGCCTCGCCGAATTTATCGGGGAGGTCGCAATCACGGAAAGCGCGGAAACCAAGGTCAGCATACTAAGCAGCGCATTACGTTTCTTCGCCGTGATCCTGACCAGTCTTTTCGTGACGATGAGCATGCTGCGCGAGCAACACGAAAAGAGTTTAGATCTCCTGCTGTCCCTGCCGATCTCGAGAGCAAGCTACTTCTTCGGCAGGCTTCTCGGTTTCTCCGGCGCCGCAATAGTGGTCGCAGCGTTGATCGGATTATGCCTGCTGTTGTATTCGCCTGCCCAGCGTGTCGCGCCGTGGGTCCTATCTCTCGCCTGTGAATTGTTCATCGTCGCCAGTGTCAGCATTGTGTGCCTATTCACCTTCCGGCAAGCCACGCTCGCCTTGAGCAGCGTGTTTGGTTTTTATGTGCTGGCCCGCACCATCGGGTCGATTCAGCTCATCGGTCACGGTCCGCTGGCCGATCCCTCAGCCCCATCGCAGCGGTTCATCAGTAACGTGATCGACACCCTCGCCTTCCTGCTCCCCGACCTCGATCGTTACACCTCTAGCCAATGGCTCATCTACGGTGCCCCCGCTGCACCGGACCTTGTCGCGATCATCGGACAAACAATGATTTACCTCGTACTACTCATCGGCGCGGGTTTGTTCGACTTGTACCGCAAGAACTTCTAGGATTCGGGTGTCATGGCGAGAGAACGTCCACTGCATGAGGTACCGGTGCCGGTATTGTTATCACTGTGTTGCGGCCTTATCTTGCAGATCCTCTGGCAAACCGGACAGCCTGCCTCACAAGCGATCGGCCGGGCACTGCCGCAGCCTCCGCGGATCGACGTCCTGAAAGTTGCAAGCCTTGGAGAGCCGGAGGCGCTCGGACGCGTGCTCATGCTCTGGCTACAGGCCTTCGATAACCAGCCGGGCATTAGTATCCCCTTCCGGAATTTGAACTATGGCCATGTCATCCGTTGGCTCGATGCGATTTTAACGCTTGCCCCACGCTCTCAATACCCGTTGCTTGCCGCAAGCCGGTTGTACGCCGAGGTTCCGGCGCCAGTCAAACAGCGGCAAATGCTCGAATTCGTGTACCAGCGGTTTCTGGACGATCCCAACCGGCGCTGGCACTGGCTCGCACATGCCGTGGTGCTGGCGAAGCACCGCCTCGCCGATTTGCCCCTGGCCTTGCGTTATGCCCAGGCAATCGCGAGCCATGCCACCGGCAAGGGCATGCCGTCCTGGGCCAAGCAGATGCATATCTTCGTTCTCGAAGACATGGGCGAAATCGAAACCGCCAAAGTCTTACTTGGGGCCTTGCTCGACAGCGGCACGGTTACCGATCCCGATGAGATCCAGTTCCTTACTTCGCGCTTAAACCAACTGCAATCGCGCAGGCACGATCCCCTGCCCAGGAACAAGTGAGCAATAGCGATGATCCTGCGCAATCGAAACGTTGTGGATCATTCGACGATTGTGTTGAGGAACCGACACCCCAAGGGGCAATCGGGTCGCAGAGAAAAAATAATATGCTTCATTATCAACGAGATGACAACATGGTATAGGGCCTGCACAACACTATCGTCCTAACGGAGAATTTCATTATGGTAAACAAGCAACGCGGTTTCACCTTGGTGGAAATCGCCATCGTGCTGGTCATCATCGGGCTGCTGCTCGGCGGCATACTAAAAGGCCAAGAATTGGTGACCGCAGCACGCGTGCGGAACCTCGCGGATCAAGCAGCCAGCGTGCAAGCCGCCTACTATGGGTTTCTGGACCGCTATCGCGCGGTGCCCGGGGATATGCTGGCAGCTCAGACCTGTAATGCCATCGGGAACACTGCGCCGCAGTGCCCGGGCCCCGGTGTCGGTGGTAACGGGGACCAAGTGATCAACACCTTTCCCGAGGCGGCTGCGGCCTGGGGGCATCTCGCAGGAGCAGGATTCTTACAGGGCAGCTATCCAGGCGTCGCCGCCAACGCAGCCGCGTACACCGCGGCCGCCCTTCCCGCAGCACCGACCAATCCGTGGAACGGTTTTCTAGTGCTCGGCACCAGCCCTGATTATGTCGCCGCGGGCCCCCCTCGCCTGGCCCTCATCACTGGTAACCAGGTGCCGGTCAATGTCATGCGCGAGTATGATGTGAAAGTGGACGATAGCTTTCCCGACAGCGGGATCTTGCGATCGGCGCTTCCGGCCGCAACGGTATTTGCCACGGTCGGTGCAGAGGGCCCGGTCACTTGTGTCGCCGGGGCAGCCCCCAACCAGATATGGGATATCCCTAACGCCCCCGTCAATTGTAACGGGTATTTTCTGTTTTAGAAAAAGTTCAAATCGACATTCCGAACCCGCCGCCCGGCGGGTTTTTTATACTTAGTCGGCGCTTACCCACTTTGACTAAACCGTGGAACCACTGGCAATCCGCTATCAGGGCCTGACGAAGCGGTTCGGGAAACAACCGGTCCTCCGGGACATCGAACTAGGCGTCCGGGAAGGCGAATTCCTGGGACTGGTCGGCGTCAACGGCGCCGGCAAGACCACCCTAATCAAATGCCTCCTGGATCTCTGCTCCGCCGATAGCGGATCGATCGAGATCTTCGGCCGTGCGCATTCGAGACCGGCAGCGCGCTCGCGGCTCGCGTTCTTACCCGAGCAGTTCATCCCGCCGAATTTCGCGACCGGCAATGAGTTTCTTCGCTATATGATGAAGCTGCACCATGAGCCATGGCAAGTCGGTAAGATCGATGAGATCCTGACTCACGTCGACCTCGATCCCGCGGCGCTCCGCCAACCCGTACGGCAACTCTCCAAAGGCACGGCGCAGAAACTCGGGCTGGCGGCGACCTTATTGAGCGGTAAGGAGTTGTTTATTCTGGATGAGCCGATGGGGGGACTCGATCCGAAAGCCCGTGCATTGTTTAAACGAGATTTGCTGGCCCGAAAGAATCAGGGCTTGACGTTGTTTTTCACCAGCCACATGCTTGCCGACATCAGTGCGCTATGCGACCGAATGGCGGTATTACACCAGGGACAGATCCTTTACCAAGGCGTACCCGCGGCGTTTTGCGAGCACTTCGGCGCCACCGGCATAGAGGAAGCTTATCTGAACTGCGTCGGCGCAAGACCGTAAGCCCTCCTCGGTTTGCGCGCAGAGCTCGCGGATCTATACTAAAGTTAAGGTACAACTTACCGCTAAGCGATCGACCTCTCCGCTTCATAACAATCTTCTCCACTCGGAACCCTATGATCCAAGCAGAAACTCCAATTTCCCCAGCGGTAGCTTTACAAATTTTAGAATCTCTTCCCATCGGGATATTCGTCGCCGACGACGGCGGAACGATAATCTGGGCAAACGACGCCCTATGTTCACAGCTCGCCGTCACCTACCAATCCACCATCGGAAAATCCCGAGACGAGTTGCCCGTGAACCGGATCCTCACCTTATTCAAAACGGTTGAGACCTATCAACTCCCTGCCACGCCCGGCCACCCAGAACGCTGGTTAAATTTCATTGCCCGCCACGTACAGATGGAAAACGGGCAGGCGTTCGAAGTGGCTTGCGTCGTCGATGTCACCCACTATGAGGTCGTCCGAAAACGCAAGCATTTAAACTTAATCTCTGCGGCGCTGAGCGAAACTGATCCGGAGACCGGGTTGCTTACGCAACAGTCGGTGATGGCGCAATTGGTCTCCGAGGTATCGAGAAGCCGGCGCTATGACAATGACCTCACGGTTTTCATGATCAATCTAGGCCAGCCAACACCCGAAAGTTCAAGCAGAAAAACCGACTGCGCAACGGCGCTAAATCAGACCGCCCGCTTCCTTAAGGAAAGGCTTCGCTGGGTAGACATCATTGGCCGCTGGGAGGGAAACAGCATACTCGTGGTTTTGCCTGAGACCAATCTCGAATCGGCGACGCAACTTGCTGGAAAACTACGCGCGGAGATGGATAAATCCGGCCTGCTAGAATGGGCTCGTGACCCCGGCTGGGCGATAAATTTGGGCGTCACGGCGTGGAAGAAAGGGGACGATGCTGTCAGCCTAACTAACCGAGCCTCTGACGTAGTAAGCGGGGATCCTCCACACGGCGCCGCGAAAATTAGTGTGGTTTAGTCGACTTCGACGATCTCGAATTCGTGGGTAATATCAGCTGTCTTCCCGAGCATTATCGAGGCCGAGCAGTACTTCTCCGCTGACAGCCGAATAGCTCGCTCAACTTGCTGTGGCAATAATCCTTTTCCACGCACTAGGAAATGCACGTGGATCGAAGTAAATACCTGTGGTGGGCTATCTGCGCGCTTGGCTTCGATCTCGACTCTACAATGCCTAACGTCTTGACGAGCCTTCCGTAGTATGGACACCACATCGTGCGCCGTGCAGCCTCCCATGCCTAGTAACACCATCTCCATTGGCCGAATGCCGACATTTCGGCCGCCGGCCTCTGGCGGACCGTCCATCACGACGGTGTGGCCGCTGCCTGATTCGGCCACGAACAAGGCGTCTTCCGCCCATCTTATAACCGCACGCATGGCGCTTTCCGGGATAGTTGTGCCTAAAACCGTTTTACGCGGTTACACCCTTAGACGTCCCCTTGCTAAACAACCTTCGAGCGTATCGTTCTATACCGTGAGGTAACCCTTGTCGATCCTCGGTCCCGTTAAGCGCACTAGTGATCCACTGATAGAAGAGTTTCTAGGCCACTGCCGTCGCGCGCAGTATTCCGGCAAAGCGCTCATAATAACACGCGGGGATCCGGCCGACGAACTACTGTACGTTATCAAGGGGTCTGTATCCGTCATACTAGAGGATGATAGTGGGCACGAAATCGTTCTTGCTTATCTGAATTCCGGCCAGTTCTTCGGGGAAACCGGGCTTTTCGTCGAGAACATAAAGCGGACCGCGTTTGTTCGGGCGAGAACCAAGTGCGAAGTGGCGCATATCAGCTACGACCGCCTGCGTAATCTTCCGGTGATCTACGCTCACATCGTACACTTGCTGGCGACGCAAATAGCCACGCGGCTCTTGAAAACGAACCGCAAGGTACGAGATCTGGCTTTTCTGGATGTTTCGGGCCGCATCGCCAGGACCTTGTTAGACCTTTGCAAGGAACCCGATGCGATGACGCATCCCGATGGGATGCAGATCAGTGTTACGCGTCAAGAACTGGGCCGTATCGTCGGCTGTTCACGGGAGGTTGTCGGACGGGTATTAAAGATTTTCACACAACAGGATCTTATTCAAGTGAAAGGTAAGACGATCGTGGTCTGCGGCGTGCGATAAACGGTCTGGGAACCTGCGCGCGGCTATGGGGTTCAACGGTCACTTACCTCGGGAATGACCCAATAACCTTGAACAGACGGACGAGAGGAAGAATTGCTGCGTTTCGATGCCATATTGGGCGGCGTCCACCGCACGCACGATCGACAAGGGATTACCCGATTGATCCGTCGCCTGTTTGAAAAGATCGACAATCGGATGCGATTTGTAATGCGACTTGTCCGATCCCAGCATGAGCATGAGCCGGGGCCGAAGCTGGCGCACGCGATTTTGGCTGATCACGACCCCGACCTCGCCCGTGGTGAGCTCGACGAGGGTCCCGGTCGGGTAAACCCCGAGTGTTTGAATGAACTGCTCTACAAGCTCCGCTTGAAAGCGCGTATTGCGCTGTCGGTAAAGCTGCTGGAGCGCTGCGTGCGGGGAAATCGCGGGGGCATGTAGCCGGTCGCTCGTGCATGCATCAAACCACTCGGCGATGGCCACCATTCGAGCAAACACCGGGATTGCCGATCCCTGTAACCTGTTGGGATAACCACTCCCATCAAACCACTCGTGGCGGCAGGCAATGATGTCGATCACCTGCTTGGCGACGCCGGGGGTTTTGGTCAGCAGCGCTATGGCCGATTCGACATGGTGCCTAACGAGGCTAATCTCCTCCTCCGACAGCTGGTTCGAACTCATTAGTAGGTCCGATGGGAGATTTGCGGTGCCTATGTTGCTCAGCAACGCACCGAGGCCCAGGTTGGAGATGTCACCGGACGAGAATCCCAAATGGCGTCCCATGGCGACCGCTAGCGCGCTCGTGTCGACGTGGTGATAATGGGTATAGCCATTCTTGTCTTTCATGAGCCGAAGCCACATCGCACCGTCCGGGTTTCGCAGGACACTTTCCATCATTCCGCGCACCGCCGCTTTCACGGCAACAATGTGGATCGCCTTTCCGTATTTTACGTCCTCCAGGAGCTCGCTTAACGATTCGCGTAGTTCGCGTCGCACACCGTGTGCGCCGCTATATTCTTCTTCGAGCGTCGTTCGGTCTTCGTAAAACGTGGGTTTCGCGGGCCGAAATTCCACTACGCCACCGAAGGTCCCTCCTGGCGACCGAATACGGCCTGGCGCAGGCACCGAGGTAGGTATGGGGGGAGCTAGCGGCGACCCGCCAGGCGATAGCAACCGATCGAGCACAACATCCTGGGCACGTTTGACCCGTGCTCGCTCGGGATCGCTCGCGATCGCCTCGCGCACCCTATCAGTCCTGATGAATACGTGCTGACAGTGTTGTTGCAGAAGACTTATTGTCGCCTGGTCTTGAATCCACACGCCTTCGATCGGGAAAGGCGTTCCGAGCCACGGACGGTCGAGCCGGGAGACGAACATGTTGAGCTGCAGGTTTTGAGTGCTGATTTTTGATTCCATCGCGACACAGCCCCGGTGCGTGACGAGATAAGCGTTAAAATCCCAACGAAGTGAAACGTAAGCTTGACCTCTGTGTATCGGATGCCAAGCCTATTACTTGAACTGAGGGAGAACGCCTTGTCTACACCTTACTCCCGCGACAGCGCACGCGCCTCTTGGTGAAATTTCGATGGTACCGCCGCGATCGATGCGCGTACGCCGAGCGGATCGCCGGGATCGACGCCTTCCATGAACGGTTTGCGTCGATTTAGGTTGGTGGTTTGGTAGACCTTGCCGATCCAGTTATTTATCACGGCCTCTGCCGTGTCGTGCCAGGTATTGTCCACATAAGGAACAATAAGGTGTTCCGGCATTTGGGGAATCGGAGCGGCTCGCGCCCGCGCCATTTTGACCTCTTCGCCGTATTCCTCAAGGATCGCCTGGGTCATAGGCGTGAGATAGTTCACCGGGAAAGGCGGGTATTCATCGGTATCAGCACTGGCGAAACGCAGCACTTCGCGTTTGTATTCTTTCAACAGGCTGACGGTGTCGTATTCGGGATGGCCCTGAAAGAACACGATACGGAAACCGTCCTCGCTTACCGCGATATGCACACCCGCCTCATCGCTCTCGACGAGCGCCAAAAGCCCCGCGGATTCGAACTGCTCGCGACCGATCTCGTTGAAGCGCGAGTGCGGCACGTCGAAGCGCGTATTGACGCCGGCAATGAGCGGGTGCCGGCCCTCCGTAATGTAATGGGAATACACACCCCAGCGCTTGGATTTCAAACGCCGACGCTTCTTGCCGTGACGGAACTGCAGCACCGCGTGGGTGGCAAGACAGGAACACAGGGTTGAGGTCACGTTTTCATACGCCCAATCGATGATAGCGATCAAGGGCTGCCAAAAAGGTTCGAGCGCGAGATCCGGTTGCGTCACGTTAGCGCCGGTGATGATGAGCGCATCGAGCCCGGCTGCCTTGATATCATCAAAGGTGTCGTAATACCGCGCAATGTGAGCACGGGCGTCGGGCCCGCGTGTTAGCTCCTCGAGCGTAAACGGGTGAACGTAGAACTGTGCGATCTGGTTGCTTTCCCCGACCAGCCGTAAGAACTGCCGCTCGGTAGCTTCTAGCGCTTTGTCCGGCATCATATTGAGCAGCCCGATGTGCAGCTCGCGGATGTCTTGATGCAAAGCGATGTCGTTCGGGATCACCGTCTCGCCCTCCTGCCGCAGATCCGCGAACGCCGGTAGGTCCGAATTTGCAACGAGGGGCATGACCCGTCTTCCTTCCGAACCGCTTAGGACTCGCGGGTGATCACGGTCTCGACGAGGTGGAGAAAATCGGCCTCGCTTTGGATCTGGGCGATCTCTGCCGTTGTGACGGTATAACCGTACCTTTCGGCGATCGCCTGATACCGAGGAATGCGCGCGTAAAATAACCTGGGGAAAATCCAGCGCACGAATTCATCCGGATCGATGAGCGCGACGTAAGCGAGTTTGCGTTCCCGCTTGAACACAGCGAGCTGCTCATCCAAAAAAACACCCCGGTAATACAGTGGTTTTGGATTTTCATCAGCGCGCCGGATCAATGCCTGCTCGTCAACTTCGGTTGCCTCGATATACAGCACCACCGTATGCTTGGCGAGGGTGTCCAGCACCCCGTGATCATCGAGCTCACACACGCTGCCGCCCGCATCGTTGACGAAATGCCGGTAGCCGTAAATCTCCTTCGCCTTGCGAATGAATACGGGCACATCCTTCATTGCCGCAATTTCCGCTTCGTGGTGGAGAGCCTGACGGCGCTTAAACTCGGCGAGCCCCAAGCCACCTGCCTCGGGGTTTCCGAGCTTCCCAAGGAAGGTGGAGACGGGTTTTAGATTTTCCACCGTAATGTTGTTGCAGATGTAGATAGAGTCAGCGCGCAACAGCTCCCGCAAAAACGGAATCTGCATGGCTTGCTGCTTGATATTGTCGAGGATCGCTTCGCCCAAATACCGGGTGCCGATGCGATAATCACCGGAATAGTGAAACCAATGACTGCTTCTGAGAATATTCGCGAGATGCGTCTTGCCGACACCAGACATGCCGAGAAGCGTAACGCTCTTGTTCTCCCAGGCCCTGAATTGATCGACGTTCAGTTTCACCCGATTCTGGCATCTACTCAATTGGCTGGAATCGCTGCTTGAAACGATGTAGGTAACCTCTTTGGATCGGCAAAGCTACGATCACGATCAGCCGAAACGAAGAATCGCAACGAGTCATCTGAATACGCTCCCTCCTGCTTCGGTAAAACGAATCGGCGTCGTAAACCTAGGAAACATTCGCGCACCGCGCAAGCACCCGGGGTATTGCGCTCGGATTACGTGATCTCGCTGCTAAACGCCATGGGTTTCAATAAACCGGTTCCAATTCTCTTGCCGCAGTTCCAAGGGGGCCGCGTCGTGTTCGGGGCAATCGAACCGCAAGTGGCGCTCGCCAAACCCTGCGTTTACAAAGGCGCAATGATGCGGAGTATCCGGATCGTCGTACACACTTGGGCGGAAATGCCGGCACGTCACACACATGCGCGAAATTGGGACCTCGCCTCGGTCCTGCAAGGCGTGGATCATCTTGATCAGCCCGCGACAAAATACCTCCTGTTCCACCGGCGACAGTTCATCGACAGCACCGATTAAGAAATCCGGCCAATGGGCCGTGCGTTCCGCCTCAGCACGTCCCTTGGGCGTTAACTGAACAAGCAGCGCCCGCTGGTCAGTCGCCGCTCGCCCTTTGCTAACCAGTCCCTTGCGGACTAACGCGGTCACCGCCTCGCTTGCCGTCGGGGCGCTTACCGCCAGTGCTCTAGAAATAGAAAACAGTCTCCACTCACCCCTCCCCTTCGCGTACAGAAGCGCAAGGATCGCCCCCTGCGTCGGCGTCAGACCCTGGCTCCCGGCGTCCTTCCACGCATGGCTTTTAAGAGCAAGCCCGATCTTCGCTAAGCCCGATATCAAACGCTGGGGCATCGGGTCGCTGATCCCATCAAAAATCGTTGCTGTCATTGATATTAATTTATTAGGAGTCCTTCATTAGTACACTGGTAAACCGGTATGCTGTCAAGAGTAAAAACGAGTGAAAGCAAATTTCCGCGCTAATGCTAGGGAGGTGTCCTATACGATTTCTGCCGCCTCCCGGAAAACCTTTCCGCCCAGTCTTTGTAGTAAGATGGGTTTGTCTCGCCCTGGTAGCTCAGGTGGATAGAGCGTCCGCCTCCTAAGCGGGAGGTCGCCGGTTCGAGTCCGGCCCAGGGCGCCAATATAATCATACAGTTACATTGAAACTATATCGATTCTTATGTTCGCAACGATAGCAAGTAATATCCATTTTATTCAATAAGGTTCCACGATGCTCAATTTATGAAAAGCGATCAGGTTGTGCGAACAAGGCGATCCTATGAGCCGGCTAAGGACATTCCCCGGCACTTCGAGGGGTTCAAGCCGAACCAGGCAATCCCGATCAGCGGACGGACGCGCGCGGGGTCTGCTACTGAGGGATGCCCAAAAAAGCGTGGCGCCCCTCAGCGTGAGTCATTGGTCGGCGCGCAGCGCCGGGGCCACGGCTTTTAGCAGAAAGAGGAATCACGATCATGGAGCATGAAAAATTTAAGCGGCATATCGCTTTTTATGCGGCCTTGCTTGCGTTGCTGTTCGCACGCATCGCACAGGGCTGCGACCAGCCCTCGACTATTAGAGAGGCAACCCTCGAAGAGATCCGCTCTTTCTTCAAGGGCAAGGAAATGAAAGTTCT
>JBIMKD010000194.1:0-42251 GCA_043673815.1 Chromatiales bacterium | reverse complement strand
GGGCATGGAGTACGCCTGGTTCAACAACGTCGAATCCAAACCCGGCATCGGTTACCCGAAGAACTGGGAGGACCAGGCCAAGTGGAACGGCGGCTGGGTGGTGAAGGACGGCGAGCTCGAGCTCAAGTCGGGCGGCCGCTTTCGACGGCTCATGAATCTCTTCATGAATCCGGACCTGCCCGAGATCGACGACTACTACGAGCCCTTCACCTACGACTACGCCCATCTGCAGACGAGCCCGCTCGCCGAGGCCGCGCCCACCGCCCGCCCGCGCTCGCAGATCGACGGCCGTCCGATGGAGAGAATCGAGTGGGGGCCGAACTGGGAGGATGATCTGGCAGGCGAGTTCGAGAATCGCGCCCAGGACCGGAACTTCGAAGGCATCGAGAAGGATATCTACGCCGAGTTGGAACAATCCTTCCTGATGTACTTGCCGAGGATCTGCAACCACTGCCTCAATCCCTCCTGCGTGGCTGCTTGCCCCTCGGGCTCCATGTACAAGCGCGAGGAGGACGGCATCGTGCTGGTCGATCAAAACAAGTGCCGAAGCTGGCGCATGTGCGTCTCGAGCTGTCCCTACAAGAAAGTGTTCTACAACTGGGAGTCCGGCAAGGCCGAGAAATGCACCGCCTGTTACCCGCGCTGGGAGTCGGGGCTGCCGACGGTGTGCTCGGAGTCCTGTGTGGGACGCATCCGCTTCAACGGCATCATCCTCTACGACGCCGATCGCATCAGTGAGGCGGCCGCGGTCGAGAACGAGCAAGACCTGTACGAGGCTCAGATGGCCATCTTTCTCGATCCCAATGACCCCGCGGTGGTGGCGCAGGCTCGACTGGACGGGATCCCGGAGTCCTGGATCGAGGCGGCGCAGAAATCACCCATCTACAAGCTGGTCATCGAATGGCAGGTGGCCTTCCCGATCCATCCCGAGTTCCGCACCCTGCCCATGGTCTGGTACATCCCGCCACTCTCCCCGGTGCAGGCGGGCATCGACCAGGGCGCGATCCCCACCGATCCCGAGCACGTGATCCCCAAGGTCGAGATGTTGCGGATGCCGATCAAATACCTCGCGAACCTGCTCACCGCCGGGGCCGAAGGCCCAATCGTGAGGGGCTTGAAACGCATGATCGCCATGCGCCAGTACTATCGATCGGTAGAGGTCGAAGGCAAACCGGACTTCACGGTCCTCGAAGAAGTGGGTCTAACGGAGGCGCAGGTGAAGGAGATGTACCGCTATATGGCGCTCTCGAAGTACGAAGACCGTTACGTCATCCCGACCAGCCACGACGAGCTGCGCCACGAGGACTCCCATGCCTTCCAGGGGCAGATGGGGTACACCTTCGGCAACGACAGTTGCAGCGTCGCGGGGCACGACGGCTTCTCGCTCTTTCCGGAGAAGCGCAAGCAGAGCGTCGAGGTCAAGGTCATGCAGTTCATGCCCAGGGCCAAGCCGGCCGCCCCGCGGCCAGGCCTGACCGAAAAGACCGCGGCCGAGTGATGCGGATCTATAAGCTACTCTCCCTACTTCTGGAGTATCCGAGCGCCGAGCTCCGGGAACCCCTGGCGGAGATCGAGCGGACGATCGATACCCTGGAACACGTTACGGAAGAGGACCAACAGGGGCTCGGGAAATTTATCGCCTGGGCGCAGAGCTTGCCGCTCACCGCGCTTCAGGAACACTACGTCAAGACCTTCGACCTCACACCCGACAATGCGCTGTATCTGACCCATCACCTCTTCGAAGAGCAAGACCGTGCCCGCGGACCGGCGCTCGTGCGATTGAGCGAGTACTTCCAGGGGCAGGGTTTCGCCATCGAGCACGGCGAGCTCCCCGACTATCTGCCGCTCCTGCTTGAATACGTCTCGACCCTGCCGGACGAACAAAACGCTCGGCAGTTCTTACACCAAGCGGTCGAGGTGGCGGCGCTACTCGCGCGCAATCTGGAGAACATGGAAAGCCCTTATGCCCTGTTGCTACGCATCGTCGAGCGGCAGGGCCAACTCGCGGAAGCGATGGCTCATGAAGCGCCCGGCGGAGATCGAGATCAAGCGCGGACGGCGGTGAATCAATAGGCTATTGCGGTATTTTCAGAGCATGTATCTACACCAGTTCCTCTACGGCGTTTACCCCTACATCGCGTTGAGCGTCTTTTTCCTGGGCAGCCTCATCCGCTTCGACCGCGAGCAATACACCTGGAAGGCCGATTCCAGCCAGTTGCTGGGGCGTGAGCAGTTACGCCTGGGCAGCAACCTTTTCCACATCGGCATTCTGGTGCTCTTAGCCGGCCACTTCGTGGGACTCCTGACCCCCCGTTCGGTTTGGTTGGCGCTCGGCGTCTCGGACCTCGCGCACCAGTCGCTCGCCATCTGCGTCGGGGCGCTGTTCGGGGTCCTGTGCATGCTCGGGGGGGTGATCCTGTGGCGGCGGCGCATGTTCAACCCGAGAGTGCGCGCCACCTCGCGCTTCATGGACATCTTCATCCTCGACTGGCTGCTGGTGACCCTCGGCCTGGGCCTTTCCACGATCCCCTGGTCGCTCCACCATGCGCTCAACGGAGATGCCACGGCGATGGTGTTGCTGGCCGAATGGGCCCAGGGCATCATCATCTTCCGGCCCGATCCGGCGCTGCTCTCCGGTGTGAGCCTCATGTACAAGGTGCATCTGTTCTTCGGCATGACGGTCTTCCTGCTCTTCCCCTTCACCCGGCTGGTGCACGCCTGGAGCATCCCCTTGACCTATCTTTTCCGGCCCTATCAGATCGTCCGGACCAAGTTTGTCCGCTACCACCGCTGAGACTAAGATCAGTGTCTTCCACGGGTGCTGCCTCGGTTGCGTTTATCGACCCGGCCACGGACTTCGCCGATGGCTTGCGGGTGCTCTACGCCTACCATGAGAGTTTCATTGTCCAGGGACAGCGGCTGCTCGAGATGGCCGAGGCTATTAGCCAGCAGGGTGTTGGCGAAGAGACTGCGGACGAGGCCGTCCGACTCGCCGAGTACTACGAGCGGACGACGGGCCTGCACCACCGGGACGAAGAGCGGGCGCTCTTCCCGTTCATCGTCAACAGATCATTTTTGACCGACGGCATGATCGAGCGTCTGGCGCTCGACCACGAGGAGATCGACGAGCACTGGGCAAAGCTCAACGAGGTCTTGCGCGCCCCCGAACAAATCGCCGATCCCGCGCGCTTCTTAGAGCTCGCGGCGCGCTTCGAAAAAACTTTGAAGACGCATATCGAGCGCGAGAACCTGGATTTTTTTCCGGTCCTTGAAAAAATGCTCTCGCCCCATCAGCTTGCCGGGATCGGTCAGCGGATGGCGCGGTTGCGGAAGTAACCGCAGTCCACGAACGTATCCTCGCGTCATGGTGCAATATTGTGCGCGCAGCGCACGCTACGCGTGCTGGAGCCGCCCGGATCGCCGGTCTGGGTCGCGCAAGACCCGGAACGAACGGCGTCCGACGATAAGCCGCCGCCCCTAAAGGCGGCGGCTTCGATCCTGTTGAGGTGGGTGATACCGCCCGCAGTGGATCCCTACCCCAAGCTTTAGGGATTAACGGTGATCGTCCCGTTCATCCCTCCGTCTCCACCATGTACCACGCAGTGATAAGGGAAGGTTCCCGCACTATTGAAGGTGTGGCTGAATTGCGTCGGCGGCGGCATCCGTGCGGCTGGGTTACCTCCTCGACTATCGAACTGCGCGCCCGCGTTGCCTGCCCCAAAGTCACCGCTCGTTACCGTGTGGGGAGTCGTTCCTTGCTGGTGGTCCCAGGTTACCGTATCGCACCGCTTGATCGTTAAGCTAGGCGGCATAAATTGGAAACTATTCATAACCACCGTATGGGTAGCGCACACCACGGTAGGCGTCGGTGTCACCGTAGGTGTCGGCGTCACCGTAGGCGTGGGCGTCACCGTAGGTGTCGGCGTTACCGTAGGCGTCGGCGTCACCGTAGGCGTGGGGGTCACTGTAGGTGTCGGCGTCACCGTAGGCGTGGGGGTCGCCGTAGGCGTTGGTGTCGGTTTCGGTTCATAGGGTGGTTGAGGTGATTCGCATGCCGCCAGTGATAAAGCTAGAAACCCACCCATTAACAAGATCGAGATGATGCTGGTCTTATGGTGCATTCTTAACCTCCGGTAAAGTGTTGTTGTTGTGATCCGTCCCTGCTCCCTGCGATCTCGCAGTCCCTTGAAAGATGCTCAGTGTTCCTTGTTCTTGGTCTTTTCGGTCTGAAGATAGAAGAGCCTATCAAAACAAGCCGACACTTTGGCGTGTGCCGTTGCACACCGGCCCCTGTCCAAGCGTTCCCACTGCGCCCGCCATCGGGGAGTGGGGCTGCTCGAACACCACAAGACTATCATATCCGGGTAAGAGATGTTGTGAAATACTTCACAAAAACGTAGGGAAGCTACACGGGCGGTGCGGTCCAGCGTCGAGGAGGTGAGTCCGAGCGTGAGGTTCGCTCCGTTGCAGAGCAGCATGATGAGCACGAGCAACCCGAGCTGCCGATCATCGGCACCTCAAAGACGAGGCACGCGGCGCAAGGAGGGTGAACCCGCGCCCCTGCGTATGGACCAAGACTGCCGGCCCAAATATCGACTGGTTGGCGCCTTTCAACGCCGATCAGGGATAATTGGACCTAAATTCGATCCACTACGCGAGCTTGGGATTCAAGACGATACCCCGGAGCGTGCCCGATCAGCCCTCCTTTAAACAATTCAATCGCTATGAATTACATATTCCAGATCATAACGATCGGCCTGATCTTGCTCAATCTCACGGGCTTGACTCTCGCCGCCAAGCGTTTAACGGAATCCTATGAGCTGGCGAAGATCGCCGCTCCGGTAGCCCTGTGCCTGGGCATGTTTTTCATCGAACATTTCGTGGGTTTGGGAAGCCTGTTTTGGCTCTGGCCGCTAACCACCGCTGCTTCAGTCTATTTAGTCCTGACCCGCCGCGCCGCGCTCTTCATCCACTGGAAGGTCGAGACTGTATTTATTTTCGGCTTCACTTATGTCCTGCTTTGGCGTTACGCCTTCCCTGACATTGATCCATCCTCCGAACGTTTGACGAATCTGCACTTTATCGCGAGCTACATGCCAGGGAGCACGCTGCCGCCGGTGGATACATGGCTCCCGCCGTACAAACTCGACTTTTATTATACCTTTCAGCATTACAGCGCGGCGCTCATGGGCCGGCTGTTCGGCCTGGATGCCGGAACTACCTATAACGCCGCCTTTTGTATCATCTACGCGCTAGCTATTACCGCAGGGGCCACCGCCATTAGCCGTTTTTGCACCAGCAACGGCTCGCGAGCCATAGCCATGGCCGCGCTCCTACTGGGCGGCAGCGGCGCCTGGCCGTTCGTGCACTTCATGATCGAGGAGCCGAGTCTCTGGTCGAGCATGCGCTTCATTGGCGATGTAGCACAACCTGCCCAACCCCTGAGCGACTTTGGCAGATGGTTGGTGGGACTGGCGTTCCCACCTCACGTTGCCTTCACCCATCCACCGGAAAAATTGCCGACGGAGACCTTCGGCTATCTGGTGTCGTTGGGCGACTACCACGCTCCGTTGGGTGGATTTATGTTGCTGACCCTGGCGCTGGCTTGCATCGCACTCCTGCACAAGAAGCCACACGACCGCTCAGCCCTGGCGGTTCTCGTCGCCACCGTCCCCCTCAGCATTATTACCAATACCTGGACCTTTCCGTTGCAAGCCGCGCTGGTGGGGACGTGGCTTATCTTTCAGCACGCGACCCAGCGATCGTTGGACTGGTCAGTATTGATCGCCGCCGCCGGCGCCTGCGTCTTGCTCATTTATCCGCATTTGCGCGGCTTCGCGATCCAATCGCTGGACTTCAAAGCCGGCATAAGCGTCGTACCAGCCCATGAGCGCACCCCCTGGGCGATGCTTCTAGTGCTGCACTGGCCTCTGCTCGGCATCCTGGCGTTCAGCGTTTTTCAGCGCAAGCTCAGCGGGCTCAGGTTATATTTCGTGCTATTGTGGGCCGGGCTCTTTCTATTTTCCGAATTTTTCCATGTCGACGAGCTCTACGAGGGGGAATTCAATCGCTTCAACACGACCCTAAAATGGTGGCCGTGGATCCAGGCAGGCGCCTTGCTGACCCTGGGTGCCTTGAATCTCTCCTCGCCCTGCCGCGTGTCCCGTTACGGTTCCGCCGTGGTGTTGCTCGCGACCGCAGGTTACGGTTATGACCTTGGCAACCACTGGTTCAAAACGCCCAAGACGCATTTTGCCCGCCTTGACGGGGCCGCCTGGGTTACCGACGACCCGATAGAGAAAGTCATGCTCGATTTTCTCAAGAACACGGAACCGGGGATTGTCCTCGAACGCGCCGAGACAGGCTCCTACACCTACGCCCCCGCCATGGCCATTTTCTCGGGTAAACGCGCTCTGTTAGGCTGGGTGGATCACGAACGCATATGGCGGGGTTATCGTACCGATCTGGCCGCCACGTTTGAGCAGATCGGGAGTTTTTATGCCGGTAAGCTGGCTAATAGCACTGCCTGGCTTTCGCACAATCAGGTGCGTTACGTGCTCTGGCTGAAGCGAGATAATATCCAGCCCTACGAGGCCTTCGACGCCATCCATGCCCAGATCAAGGATCAATATGATTGGAAGGAGTTTTCCTCCGCCGATCGGATCAGGGTTGGCATGTGGGTACGGCGTTTGTTCTGAAATCGTTGTGATGCGGCACGCCCTATCACACTCGCCGTCTAAGATATTGATGTTGCGAAAGGAGTTCGCGGAGACCGAATGATTCGGCGGAAGCGACGCGCTAAGCAGCGGACTGGAACAGACAGGGCGACGATCGATCAGGCGCTGGACTTCGAACAGTGGAAGTGCTTTGATCGGCGCCATAAAGAGACCAGAGGAGACCAAAAATGAAAGCGAAGCAAGCACTCGCGACGATCGTTGGTCTCAGCACGATCGCGCTTTCGGGAATCACTCATGCGCAGGGCGACGTCACGATCTCGATCGCGCGGCACGCGCAACTGACGCTCGACGGGGCAGTGATCATCCGGGTTCACATCGCCTGCGATCCGCTTCCAGGCTTCGAGGATTTCCAGGAGGCCTTAGCCGGAGCAGGGCAGGAAAAGACCGGCGCCGAGGCCGAAGGAGGGATCGACGGCACCGTCGTGTGCGACGGGACCGCGCGGACGCACACGGCGAGGCTCTCCTCCTTCAGCGACTTCGTGTTCAAGCGAGGCCCGGCAGCCGCCGGTGCCTCGTTAGTGGTCTGCAACGTGGTCGGCCAAGATCAGGTCTGCCAGCAGGGTTCCGCGGCCAGGGAAATTGTGATCCGAGGTCGCACGGTTCCCTGAACCGAGGTCGCACGCTGCCCTTGACGATCGAGAGTCCCAGCCAACACGCGCAAGAAGGCGGCGTCGCTACCTTTTAATGGCGCGCCCGGAGGGATTCGAACCCCCGACCTACGGCTTAGAAGGCCGCTGCTTTGTCCCCTGAGCTACGGGCGCAGTGAAGGCCGGCCGCGGAGTCTAGCAGCTTCAGCGCGACGCGGCCGCTTCCGCCAAGGGCTCGTCGTGACAATCGGCCGCCGGTTGGAAACCCGATTCCTTAGTGACCTCGTGTCATTTGACAGCTCATAGGTTCAGCAGTAGCTTTCCTTACCGAAAAAAGTGCGTTTGAAATCCTTACTCGCGTGCAAGCCTTGCTGCACACTTTAGTGTTGTTCGTCTTCCTGGCCCGCGGCTTTTCCAACCACGACCTGCGCAAGCACCTCGCGCCACTACTGACGAGATGGTCAAGGACTACATCGATGAGCAAGAAGGGGAGCTAATCGCTGATGACAGTCGATTTCAAATCGACAGTCCATAAACCCTCGGCTCACAGCCGAGGGTTGTTTAATTCTTGCTCGGTTATTATTTGAACAAATGCGGGATCATCGGGGGTATTTTTGCCGCTCTTTCTGGGCCCATATCCGTCGGCTGCTTTCCTTCTCCAATCTTCACCCACCGCACAAACCGATACGGCGAAAGAAGCATGAGCGCACTCTCGCCCATCCGCTCGCCGGCCTGACCGCCATCAGGGAGAAGCCATATCCGCCCTTCCTCGGGAACGAGGTGTTGTATAAGCGCTGCTTGTGCTTCCGAGCATGACGCCCCCATCACAGCGACAACATTAGCGATGCCCGCCTGGGCCACCAGACCGCCGGGAAGCCCTCAACTACGAGGACATTACTCGTCGGGCGAAACGCGGATTTCTGGAACTCATAGCGAGTGCCGTTTCGCTCTCGCGAAGCCGGAAAGAGAAACCGCGGGGTATCCTCGCAATGAGCGGATCACCCATAATACGGCCGGCATACCCAATAAGCGACCCGTGGGCATCATGGAGCGGGATGGCAATCCTTCCCTTCTGAGCTCCCGACGGCAAAACTCAAGCCCGAAGGATTTGATGGTGTCATTGCTGAGACCGCGATCACGGGGGTAGGGATGCTCGTGATCAATGCTTTTCAATTCAAAATCGAGCGGAGCATTCACGATGACCGGCATCTCCGGCGGCGCGGGCTCCTCCTCTTTCACATGCTCGGGCAACGCTTTGCGTTCCGGTGTGTGTTGATCTCACTGACGGTAAATGCTTTTTGTGTGAACAGCGCTGCTTTCCGAAACTCCGCTTTGTCGTCTAGGTTATACCCCTCCATGCGGGCGATGAACCCAAGTGCGTTGCCTTTAGCCCCGCACCCGAAGCAATGCCAGATCCCCTTGGCAATGTTTGCTGAAAATGACGGCGAGCGCCGTGTGCCGTCATGGGTTGGTAGCGGACAGAAGCCGTGCCACTGATCGCCCTTGGCTCTCAGTGTGACATTGTGGTGCGTAAGGATGTCTTGAAAGGAGAGCCCCCGCGGAGTTCTTTATCATTGATCCATGTGGTTGCCATAATGCCCTCTTGGTTGAAAGTACCCGCTTTTCATCCAAGCACGGAAAGAGTTAGCCCGCAAGTGATCACTGGACATATAAATATCTTGCTTTTATCCACTCCCTAAATGAGGAGAGGGGCGTATAATGAAGATAACATGACGCAAAGTACTCGCAATCTTTCTCCTCTCCTCGCAATCGCTTTCTTCGCGCTTGCCGGTTTCTTTCCGGCCTCCTCTCTCTTCGCCGCCGCCCCCTTCAACCCCGGCTACTATATCCTCGGATTCCAAGAAGCGGCTCTCACGTCAGGTGAGAAAACAAGCCTCAACGGATGGTTCGCCGCCCAACCAAAAATTCTCGGAATTTAGAGACGCTTCCGTTGGTCCGATCTTGAGACAGCTTCAGGCGTCTACACTGCCCAGCCCATCCTTGATGTCCTTAACTGGGTTGCCGACCCCTCTCGCCCAGGAGGTCCAAAACGGCTTATCATCATGCTTCAGGCAAAATCCTTTACCCCGACCGAGCAGAATTTCCCCGCCTATATCAATAATAATAAATGTCTCTGGTACACCTGGGATTCAACCGACAACTTGGGCAATCCTGCCTCCGGTAAGAATGTCGTCTGGTGGAATCCCTACATCAGAGACCGCGTGAAACTCATTCTTGAAAACGTCATCCCGCAAGTCATGGTAAGTCCAAACGCTCAATACGTGGAAGGATTCTGGTTTGTGGAATATGCCCACGGTGCCGACACGAACGCGTGGCCGCAAGACTGCGAGCTTCCTTATAGCAAGACCGTGTACGCTGAGCACATGACTGAACTCAACTCTACTGCGCGCACTCTCGTTGGCAACCGCTTAACGAGCCAGTCCCTCAATGACTTGCTTAACAGCAATGCGGAGGCGATCTTGCGTTACATTCCGGCCGGTATCGGCGTTGGTAAGCCCAATGTTCTGCTTCCCAGTTCTGCGGGAGTCTTCCACCCGAATAATCAACAACTTCGCGCCGCAACCCTTCACACCGATTGCCGTCTTCCGCTTTGGCTCTCTCCGCACATCCGACAATTGCGCATACTGTTTGTCAGTACAGCTAACGCCCGCTAGAGACCGGACGTCGGTAAAACTATGTACCCCTGAAAAGCTAATATCATGCCGCCAGGCCCGAGGCTGTTAATCCTCGCCATAAAAATATCCGTCCGGCGGTCATTATTGAAATCCAGCCAGGATGGAAACCGGCCGCTCCCATCACTCGTGAGATTATGCTGAGCAGCTTGCTCAAGGAACCGGCCTCCCTCATTGATAAACAAAAAGGGAGGACAACAGGCACCCGTACTTTCTATTATATCCTGATCGCCATCCCCATCCATGATGCACCGTGGGTATCCGATATTTGACCGGTCCAGGTGTTGGAGAGATCGACCTGTAAGGTGACATTCGTAAATGTCCCATCACCGTTATTGCGAAACACCGCATCGCGATGGCGATGCGTATTGTGGTGCAAATCGGGCCGGCCATCGCCGTTCAGATCACCTCAGGCTGCGCCCCACGTCTCTCCCATATGAAAGGGACCCGCTGTCGCCGTCACATCTTGAAAACTGATTTCAGCTCTCGCGATCCGCGCTCCGCCTAATAACGCTATCACCACTAAGGGCAACGCACACACCATTAGCTTCCTTGCCGAACGTGTCACTCCGGTTGATACCAACATATTGACCTCCTGTCGCGGTCTTGATTGAACAATAAAGCATTACCTTAACTTCCTACAAACGTCAACCCACATTCGGGATTTTACTGTGAACCTAATCACTCTTTTGGAAAGCTTTATCACGCCATCCCATTACGGAGCTCCACAAGGTTGCAGCGTGGCCAGATTAAACGGTAACGGCATAACCTTACGACCCTGCCCCAGCAATACCTGAACACCGCTGCTTAAACAAACGTCTGTCGCTCCCGATGGGAACGAGAAGTCAAATCCATCTTCCGAGTTGTCTTGAAGAACAAACTTAAAATGGATCGAAGTCGGCGTCGGGTTGGTTACACTATCAGCACCTTCCAGACTAAACGGCGCCACAATAGTTAAGTTCTCGCTGGAGGTCAAATCCCCTTGCCAAGTCACCTTCACCGCGCTCCCGCCCGAACTCCCGCGCATCGTCCATACCCCAGTGCTACAGTTCTTCCATAAATATAAATTCCTATCCCGGGTGCGATCGTATATGGAGGGAACCGATATCGGTTCATGGGCGCATTCATCACCCTCTTCGATCGCCGGGAACTGCGGTACCGGATTGTTCTCCAGATTCCGAGGGATCTCTACCAGATTCGGGTTCCCCTCGACCACTTGGTACAACTTATTGGGAGTAACACCCGAAAATACCTCATTGTGCCCGTTCGGTCCAGGGGTCGGCCAATGCACCGTCAGATCAGCGGTGTTATTCGTACCGAGACCAAAATGCACATGCGTATCATCTTGTGACCAGCGGTGAAATCCCCCGTTCTGCTCCCGCATCTGCGTCTTCCCATCCGGCGTAGTGGCAAAAACCGTCGCCCCGATACCATCCGGGTTCGATGCCGTCCCCTTCAACTTCAATAGAATCCAGTTGTTGCCGTCGTCGGTTTCATTGTGAAATAGCTCATCCGGACCCCCTTTGCGCACCGGCACTAGCCGCCCGCCACTGATTGTGTAGAGATCCAGACGACCATCCAAATCGTAATCCACCACCGTGACCGCATCCCGGTTACCGGTGTCAGTGTCCACTCCCTTACCGATGGTCCCTTGCGCACCACCCGCATTTTCAACTTCCACAAACGTGTAACCTGGACTACCTGTGTTCCTAAACAGCCGATTCGCAGTGTTCTGCACCCCACCGCCACATTCCAGATACAGATCCATATCCATGTCATTGTCAACATCGGCGGCAACCGCGCTGGAACACCAAAAATTACCATTGAGGCCTCGGGCATTTGTCTCGTCCGCAAACCCGTTTACCGTGTGCATAAAAAGCCTTTGTGTAAGAGGCAAATCCGCGCCCGGGATGTTGATCGGAGTGGCTTCTGAGAACGAGTCGCCACTTGCCTTCATATATAGCTGGTGGGACTTTCCTCCTGGAGAGAGCAGCACCTGCCATTCCTGAGTCGCAGCATTCACCAATCCTATATAAATCCCCGTATTCACCGCCGGATCATGGGCTTTGATTCCTTCGCCTAACGTTGCGGGATCCACCGTGAAAGTCTTGGAGGTTGGATGAGTCCCATTAGGACCTATGAAAATAGCATTTACGTTCATCGTCACAATGTCGAGTTGAAAAGTGATTGGACCGTTCGCCGTGAAACTCAACCCTTTCTCATCGCTCGATCCACCACCTGGCTCTCCATCGCCACCACCGGACAGATGTGCTCAAGCTTTGCCGCCACACCCGCGAAGTGGCATGGGTCGCCAGTAAAATGTCCAGCAAACCATCATCATTGAAATCCACCCATGTCGCTAACCGGCTACCCCCATCATCTGTCAGGCCGTACTGTGCAGCCTGCTCAACGAGCACCCCATCCTCGTTAACAAAAAAATACCCTAGGCAGCAGCTGCCGTTCGTCGCGTACAAATCCTGCAATCCATCTCCGTTGAAATCCGCCCACGAACCTCCGTGGGTATCCGCAATGGGCTTACCAATCCAGGTACCGCTGGTGTCCATTTGTAAGGTGACATCAGTGAAGGTCCCATCGCCGTTGTTGCGAAAAATCTTGTCGCGATCGCGATGGCGGTTGATATGTAGATCGGGGCGAGAATCCCCGTTGAAGTCACCCCACGCCGCGCCGTAGGTTTCACCCGTAGCAAAGGGACCTGCTGTCGCCGTCGCATTGTTGAATGTGATCGCCGCTTCGACAAACCCTGAGTATCCCAATGCCACCAAAAGCAGCGTCATTCCTCCCCGATTGACTGAGGGATTTTTTCCAATCTCCATGTTCAACCTCCTTGGTTGATGCAAACCTCACCATTACTATTCACACCTACGTGGATATGCGTATGGAATTGCGGATTTAGTCCTAACTGCAATCCCTCACCACTTGTCGCTTCGGTGGTGCCCGCGAGCTTCTATTCCTACGAAAGCTTGAACCTCCTACGAAAGCTTGAACCGCCCAATTGTACATTAACAATTAGACCACACTATAATATTGCACCTTAATGAATCGATCAGCAACTCCTCGATGGGGCGGCCTTGATTCGCGGCGTGGTCGATGAGGATGAACGAAAATGCAGCGATGCGCGGTAGCACGTCCGACACGCTCTCGACTGCGTCCGGCTCGAAGTAGAAGAACTCGCGCGGATGCCGGGCAAGTGTGAGGCCAAGCGGCGCGAAATACGCGGGTTAGAAGCCCCCGGTTACCTGATTAAGCAACACCGATATTAATCGAGGCTGTGACCCCATGTTCCCCCCGAAAAACCGTCGTCTTTGATGATAACGGCTCCACGATCGCCTTCTCTACTCGTCGTGAGGGCATGGTCCCGAGTTCCGTAAAGCCCCAGGAATCGAGCCCTCCCGGGAACGCAATCCCCGGGACCAGGACGATTAGCGGGCGGCACGATGTTGCGGGGGTTGGTTGTGGCGCGCCGGCTTTCAGATCTCGTCCGTACATTCGAGGAAGGTCTAGCCCAGTGTGAAAGGATCCCGAAGGAGCCTAGTCAAGGTTTGAAACAAAACACATAGCGGTCCGACCACCGGCAAATCCGATATGCGACCAAACATCCTCGCCACCATCACCGACACCATTATGGGTAGAGTAAGAAAGGAAGGTTAGCTTCTGCTGAATCCGGAGCGGCCCGAGATCCACGTCCGAGATCCTCTCGCAACCTGGAATAACCGAGTTTCTCTCGCAATGAGCCCTTGGCAGATAGAAGAGTCGAACCCGTCTGCAATCAGATCAATCGACCCCGTGGTGGTGAGACTCTCTCAGGCCACTTCGGCGTGCGGCGGGTGGAAAATAATCCTTCAAAAGATACAGAGGTCGTCTCTTGGTTTCGTTAAACATGCGGCCCAAATATTCACCGATCACACCTAGAAACGTAAGTTGAACACCGCCCAGGAACAACACGACCACCATTAACGACGGATATCCACGGACAGGATCGCCGAAGACCAGGGTTTTATAGACGACCACGATGGCATAAATGAACGCGGCGGCAGCCGTGATCAATCCGAGGTAGGTCGCGATCTTCAACGGGGCCACCGTATACGAGGTGATACCGTCCAAGGCAAGATTCCACAAACGCCAGTAGTTCCACTTGGTCTTTCCGGCGCAGCGGGGATCGCGCCGATATAGGACCTCTTTCTGCGGATAGCCGATCCAACTATACAGCCCCTTCATGAAGCGGTGCCGCTCGCGAAATAGCCCGAGGGATTCCACAGCGCGCCGGCTAAGCAAACGGAAATCGCCAGTATCTGCCGGGATCTTGACCGGGCTCACCGCTTGGATCAAACGATAAAACCCAAACGCAGTGAGTTTCTTTAACCAGCTTTCGCCATCTCTGGTACTGCGCTTGCCGTAAACGACGTCGTAACCGTTCCGCCACTCTCTGACGAACTCGGGGATCACCTCCGGCGGGTCTTGCAGATCCGCGTCGATGATCACGACGGCCTCGCCGCACGCATGTTCGAGGCCGGCGCTCATCGCAATCTCTTTCCCGAAATTCCGACTCAAATCCAAAATGGCCACGCGGGGATCATGGGCTCGCAATTCGTGCAGGACCGCTAGCGTGCCGTCGGTACTGCCGTCGTTAACGTAGATGATTTCCGTCTCTTCGGAGAATCTATCGAGTATGAGGGCTAGGCGCTGTTGAAAACTTCTGACCGCTTCTTGTTCGTTATAGGTGGGGACTACCACCGACAACAATGGTGGTCTGCCGCCGTTATCCGAACCTTGTTCACTGCACGTCTGCATGGCAGTGCTCCTGAAAGGTCCACCAATAGTTACCCGCGAAGTTGCATACCAAGACGACGCTCGTAGCCCCATTGTCGGCACGTTGGTCACAAGGTGGCCTAGGGTAACATAACGGCGCACGGAGCGAGCTTCCAACCGCCCATTTGACCAACGGAGCCGTGCGCCAGGGTCGGCCGAATCATGGAGGTGGACCTGCCGCGCCCGCGCAGCCGCTTGGGGTGATCGGAATCTCCTAAAAATGTTCTTGGACCTGGCTTTCGGATATACTGCAAACTCATTCAACCGAAACTGGGTAACATCATGACCTATAAAAAGACACTGGCCGCACTGCTCGCAGTAACGTTAACCATATTTGGCGTCGGTGCGTATGCACAAAAATCGGTGGCTCCGATATCTCCGCATCAGACGGAGGCGCTCAAGCATGCCGAGCAGGCGGTAGCGGCCGGCAAGCAGGGCGACGCCGCTGGGCTCGTCGAGCATGCGGAGGAGGCGAACAAGCATGCCATCATGGCCCAAAAGGATTTCACCAGTTTTAAACTGCAAGAAGCCAGCGGGCACTTGGCTGAAGCCATTACTGAAGGCAAGAAGGGGGATGCCAAAGTCGCCACGACCCATGCGGAAGAAGCCGTGAAGGGGCTCAAGTCCGACTACTACCCCGACGATCCCGGTCAACCGTAACGGCAGCGAAACCACGGCCCGCCTTTCGAGGGGGCCGTGGTTACGACTTTCATTCGTTCCTCCGCGGCCCCTGTCAGAGTATCCCTAACACGCCACCGGTTCCTATGCCCCCAACCGGTCTTGCGGCGGGGCGCCGGTAGGCATTAGTGAGTCCCTAAGGCGAAGCACACGAACCTGTTTCGTTGCCCTTAGACTATAGCGAAACGCCGCCCGGCTCGAATACGATAGGAGTGCGTCAAAAGGTCCCCGCGAGGTGGCGCTTCCGGTCTCGTATGTCGCTTGGGTCGTAATTGCACAGCAACGTAATCTCTATGGCGGAGGAAGACATCACTCTGGGCGTGCTGCTGGTTAATCTGGGCACACCGGAGGCGCCGACGCCCCGGGCCGTGCGGCGCTATCTGGGCGAGATGCTCTCCGATCCACGGGTGGTCGAGCTCCCGCGCCTGCTGTGGTGGCCGATCCTCCACGGCTTTATCTTACGCCTACGGCCGCAGCGGAGCGCGCCGGCCTATCGCAGCATATGGACCGACGAGGGATCGCCGCTGCTCGTGTTCACAGAGCGCCAGGCGATCGCACTCGAGGCGTCGTTGCGTAGCGCACTCGGCACCGGCGTCATGGTCAGCGCCGGGATGCGTTACGGCGATCCGTCCATCAAGGCGGCACTCGATCGACTTCGCGCCCGTGGCATGAGGCGCCTTCTCGTCTTGCCGCTCTACCCGCAGTATTCCTCGGTCACGACCGGATCGGCCTTCGACGCCGTGGCGGCAGTGCTAAAAACCTGGCGTTCACTGCCCGAGCTGCGCGTCATTACCGGTTATCACGGCCATGAGGACTACATAGCAGCGCTCGCCGATAGCATCGTCTTAGCCTGGAGGTGCCGCGATCCGGGGCGCAAATTACTGTTTTCCTTTCATGGTCTACCGCAAGACTACCATCGCAACAGGGATCCGTATTATTCCCAATGTCTAGAGACCGCGCGTCTCGTAGCGGCCCGATTAGGTCTGCATTGCGACCGTTGGCTCGCCGCGTTTCAGTCACGTTTCGGCCCGCGTGAATGGCTCCGCCCTTATACCGATCACACCTTAGTGGAGTGGGCGAGGCAGGGGTTCGATAACGTGGATGTGGTCTGCCCGGGGTTCGCCGCTGAGTGTCTGGAAACCCTGGAAGAGATCGACCTGCGTTACCGCAAGGCGTACCTGGACGCAGGCGGACGGCAGCTTCATTACATCCCGGCGCTAAACGATGGAGCGGGGCACATTACGATGCTTACTAGATTGGTGCAAACGCACATTCAAGGCTGGCCTGAGCAGCGTAGCTCATAGGCGACGCGGGACCGCTACGGGTGGCCGAAGATCCCCGTGTTTATGCCGACTCTGCCGGCGCCCGCCGCTTCCCGTAACACAATCGTCACATCGATGCAGCGTGCTCGCAATGTTTGGTACGCATAATGCCCCATACAAATCCGTAGTGGGATACTGCGAGAGCGCTAACATGCAAGCGAAACCAGTCGAATACCGAAACCTCTGGCAACAACTCGTACAAGAGATCGCTGACATTGAAGAGCTGATTGCCGATGCCCGTAAACCCGAGGATACGCAAGCGCTGTGGTCATTGCACTTATTGCAATCCAACTTAAAGTTGAAGCGGCGCCAGCTAAAGCAACACCTCGTCGGCCAACGTGCCTGACGGAGTGCGGTAAACCCAAGATCCTGTAAACGTCCGCTGCGCGGACCTGGGCGGCATCGCGCCTCAATAAACCCACCCCCGGTCGCATGACCGGGACCGACGCATGCGCTGTCGCGACCGGCGCCGTACCGGCTTCGGAGTCCACGCTACCTAATGTTGTGAGCCGAGTGTTCACAGCGTAATCTATATTACCAACGTAACGATGGTCCAGCCGGGTCCATGGCCTGTTAGCTGGGGTCCGGTGTATTCGGAGGTGTAATCTTTCCGGAGAGGTACCGAAGCGGTCACAACGGCACCGACTCGAAATCGGTTGGGGGCTTTGCCGCCCCACGAGGGTTCGAATCCCTCCCTCTCCGCCAAATCAAGGGTTGCGCGTACCTCCCAACTCCACGTTCCTATTCTTTCTTTTGCTTTCCTATTTCCTACTGATATTATTTTACGAAACATATAGCCGTGCCTTGGCATCGGGCTAGGCATGTGGGGCACATCTCGTGATCTAGATAGGGGAGGGCTCTATGAAGGGGCTAGCCATCGCGCTTGCATTACCGGTATGGGCGCTCTTGGGCACGACCTTCGGAGGCGACGGCCGTGTGAACTTCGCCCTGCCGGACTTGCGGGCGCGGACGCCGATCCATGTCGGGAGTGGTCATACGCTGGGCGAGCGGGGTGGGGAACAGGCCCATACCCTCTCGATCTCGGAGCTGCCGACACATACCCACGTCGCCATGGCGTCACCGACGAACGCCAACGTCCCCGCCCCAGTGGGTGCGGTCCTCGGGGGAGCATTGAACACCTACCGGGGACCGGACAACCTGGTATCGCTCAATGCCGGCTCCGTCACCAACACTGGAGGGAGCCAGGCCCATTCGAACATGCAGCCGTTCCTCACCCTGAACTTCTGCATCGCCCTACAGGGCATCTTCCCGTCACCGAACTAGAGGAGGGAGCACATGGCACAACCGTACGTCGGTGAGATCCGCATGTTCGCGGGCAATTTCGCTCCCGCCGGCTGGATGTTCTGCGAGGGGCAACTCCTGCCGATCTCCGAAAACGAGACCCTCTTCAATCTCATTGGCACGACCTACGGTGGCGACGGGCAGAGCACCTTCGCCCTGCCCGATCTTCGCGGGCGCATCCCGCTCCATCAAGGCAACGGTTCCATCCTGGCGGAGACCGGTGGGGCGGAGGAGATCACGCTGACCGTGCAACAGATCCCCGCACACAGCCATCGGGGGCTCCGATACGGTGACGCTTCTCGAGTCGGAGATCCCAGCGCACAGCCACGCGATGCGTGCATCATCCGACGACGGGGATCTCAAGACTCCGACGCCGACTCGTTCACTGGCGCGCTCCATCGGTGGGTTCGCCTATCAGTCCACTACGACCGGGCTGCAAGCAATGGCCCCGGAGACCTTCTCCCCCGCCGGCGGCGACCAGCCCCACAACAACCTGCAGCCGTACCTGACCTTCTACTTCTGCATCGCGCTCCAGGGGGTATTTCCGCCGAGAGGGTAGGACGGCGCTCGGGGACCATCCAGACTACTACTCGATGAAAGGGTCCGGATCCCCGTCCCTACTGGCATCGGGGATGGCCTGGAGCGTATAATCAGCGGTCGATGAGCGGGAGTAGGCATGCAAATCGCGGCAAAGTACCACTTCGCCCCAGGTCAACCGAGTGGTGCGAACCACATCGTGCTAGACTTCGAACATTACGCTTTGTAGGACACGCCGGCATGTCCAGCCCCGCCCTCGATCTGTACCAGAAACACCGCCTGACGGTGCATGATTTTCACCGCATGGGCGAGACCGGCATCCTCCCGGTCGAGGGCCGGATGGAGCTCATCGAGGGGGAGATCATCGTTATGGCACCGATTGGGAGTTCGTCCGCGCCGCCGGGACGCGTTTCATCGTGTCGGTCCAAGACCCGATCATCCTCGGGGAGCACTCCGAGCCTGAACCGGATCTGGCACTCATCCAACCGCGGGACGATTTCTACGCGCTGGCCCTGCCGCGCGCCGACGAGGCGCTCCTGATCGTCGAAGTCGCGGACACCACCCTGCGCTACGACCGCGAGATCAAGATCCCGCTCTACGCCCGCCATGGCATCCCCGAAGTGTGGCTCATCGACGTGGACGGCCGGACACTCACGGTATTCGAGACACCCGCGGAAGGACGGTATCGCGACGAGCGCCGCGCGGAGCCTGTCCACATACTCGCGCCCAAGGAGCTGCCCGGGGTCGAGGTGGATCTGTCGCGACTCTTCGGAACGGCTTGGGAGGAGGATTGGATTGGCCGAACCGTTCTTGAGTGAAATTCGACTCACATTTGGAACGTGAGTATCTACTACTCGATACCTGCCGTTTCTCCAACACGGTAAGGCTTCCGGATCCCTCCCCACTGGCCTCGGGGATGGTTTGGAGCGTACAATCCGAGGTCGATGAGCGGAATGGGTATGCGAACCGCGACACAGACAGCCTCGCCCGAGGTTCACGGCGGTCAACCGAATGGTCCGGAGCACCGTATGCTCCTGTCCGGCGTCCGTAGGAGACCTACGAATCGCTCCTCGCCGACATCGGAAGCGCCAAATGACGCTATAATCGCTCGGCCATGAGCGCAAATGTGATCATCGCGCCCCGACCGCATCCGGTGGTCTTGGATCTGGGTCCATTTGTCAAGGTGATGAATGACGAGGACTTTGCCGTGCTCTGCCGGTTGAATAGCGATCTGCGCATCGAGCGCAGCCGTGAAGGAGACCTGATCATCATGCCCCCCACAGGAGAGACGGGCCGCCGTAACTTCAATTACCGCGCTTTTCGGCCAATGGGTGGAACGCGACGCCACCGGCATAGGCTTCGACTCGTCCACGGGTTTTACACTGCCCAACGGTGCCAAGCGCTCCCCGGATCTCGCCTGGGTCGAACGTACCCGCTGGGACCGGCTGACGGCGGAAGAGAAAGAAGGCTTCCCGCCTTTGTGCCCCGCCTTTGTCGCCGAGTTACGCTCGCCCTCGGACGATTTGACCGTTCTACAGCAAAAGCTCGAGGAGTATATAGCCAACGGCGCAGCGCTAGGCTGGCTCATCGATCCAAATGAAAAGCGTGTTTACGTGTACCGCCCTGAAAGAGCGATGGAATGCCTGGATCATCCGAAAGCGCTTTCAGGCGAGCCCGTATTGCCGGGGTTTGCCTTGGATTTGAAAGGCATTTGGTAGATTCGGTCTTCAAGCTCGATGAGCGGATTAGGTATGCAACGCGCGACAGAGACAACCTCGCCACAGGTTCGCGACGGTCGAGCGAGTGGTGCGGACCACCGTATTCTCCTGTCCGGCATCCGTTGGGAGACCTACGAACGGTTGTTGGCCGACATGCAGGACAGTAATGCCGCGCACTTTGCCTATGATCGGGGGGTATTAGAGATCATGGCTCCCTCCTACGAACATGAGTCAATTAAGGACAACATCGCCCTACTGGTCAATGTTCTGGCCGAGGAACTGGACATCGATATCCAAGGCGGTGGTTCGACCACATTTCGCCGTCAAGACTTGGCAAGGGGTTTTGAGCCTGATCAATCCTTCTACATTCAACACGTCGAGCGGGTACGTGGGAAGAAACAGATTGATCTTGCCCAAGACCCCCCACCCGACCTCATTATCGAAATCGACATCACCAGCCCGTCGTTGAACAAGTTCCCCATCTTCGCGGCACTGGGGATCCCGGAGGTATGGCGGCACGACGGAGCGCGCGTCGCTATCTTCACATTGGTCGACAACGATTATGTCGAGCACTTGGAAAGCGCGGTCCTGCCGAAGGTCACGAGCGCAATCCTGACCGAGCTCATCGATGCCGGCGGTCAACTTAAACGCCCCGCCTGGCTCCGCCAGGTGCGGGCGTGGGCACGATCGTCCTTTGGATCGGATCGGTGAAGCGCACGGCGGTCCGATGGTCGATAGGTGCTTGCATCATCGAGGACCGCGAGCCCGAGCACGACGACGCTCATTTCTTCACGAAAAACACCTCAGGAGAATAAAGCCCGAACACATTATCGTAAGTTGCAATGCGCATGTCCTCGCAGCTCGCTTGAGCAAGCAGAATGCGGTCGAAGGGATCTCTGTGATGGTTAGGGAGTCTAAGGACGGTCGCGGCATGTTGCGGTGTCACATTGAGCCAGCTAAACCCTTGTGCCGCGATGTCATCCGCCAGATCGGATGACGGCAGCGCCAGCTTGCCCAACTGATGCTTGATCACCAGTTCCCAGATAGAAACCGGGCTGACATACGCCCCCTGGGTCTCAATAACTTCGATGGCATGGCGGTCGCGGATCTCGCCCATCAACCAATCGTAGAGAATGCAGGTGTCGACCTGTGTCGACCAACAACCGCATTAGTCGGCATCTAGGAAAAGGTGCGCCACTTCCGCGTTGGTCGCGGAGGAATCCCAATCGTCGGCATAAGCCACCTGGCTCCTCCAGGCACCCGGTGGCCGCACCTTGGGCGCTACGTATTTCACAATTTTCGCCACGGGCACGCCGTTGCGGGCCAGCACCACCTCTACGCCTTGTTCCGCTGCGGCGACCAGGCTCGATACACGACTCTTGGCTTCCAGCATATTGACTAGCATCACGACCCCCATCTTAGCCAGGCTTAGCTAAGATGAAAGTGTATGCGTTTATTGCCAGATTTCAACCAGCAAGCGGCGAGAAGAAAGGACCATGGCCCTCACCTTTCGTCCCATCGGTCCCGATGACCAGGCGTTTCTCCTGGAGGTCTATGCCAGCACCCGCGGGGAGGAGCTGGCACTGGCGGATTGGGACGAAGATCAAAAGACGCATTTCCTCCAGATGCAGTTTAATGCCCAGCACCGGTACTACCAGGACTATTACACCGACACCGACTTCCTCATCATTCTCCTCGATGAGCTTCCCGTCGGACGCCTCTACCTCGCCCGCTGGCCGGGTGAGATCCGCATCGTAGATCTCGCCCTCCTGCCGGCCCATCGAAACGCGGGGATCGGCAGACGGATATTAAGGGACGTGCTGGCCGAGGCGGGGCGCGCCGGCAAGCCGGTCCGTATCCATGTGGAAAAGCTCAACCCTGCCCTACGGCTCTATGAGCGCCTGGGGTTTACCCGAATCGCCGACAAGGGGGTCTATTGGTTCCTGGAGTGGAATGCCCCTTCATAACCTCTCAGGTAAAAATCGCCGCGTAGCGCATGCCCGCTTGGTCGGGGCCGATGGGTACCAGAAATAGATCTAAGGCCCCTAAGCTCCGATGCTCCAGCGGGTAGATCTTCTGGATGAGCACGGGCGCCTTGGGTCCGCGGAAGACGAGCGAGAACGGCTCCCGCCCGGCACGAGGGTGTTTATGACCCAGACTATTGACCTCCAGGAGCTCCATTTCGATGGACCCCGCGACGATAAATCGCTCGTTGAGGCAATCAGCCCAGATCTCTTTGGTCAGCGTCTCCAGCATGCGAACGGCGATGGACCGGTTGTTATAGGTTCCAATCCGCGCCCGTGTGCTAATGTCGTGATGGTAAGAGTAGCCGCTTTTTAATCGCCTGAAAATGGAGCGGACGATCTCATCTCTAGAAAAGCATCACGAATCCGATCGCAGGCCCAATTCAACTCGGTCTCGGTGATGATGAGCGGTGGAGCCAGGCGGATCACGCTCTCATGGGTGTCTTTGGTGAGGATGCCGTGGGAGGCGAGCCGCATACAGAGCTCCCGTGCCGACAGGCGCCCGGTGTCTATCTCGACGCCGACGAATAAACCCTTGCCGCGCACCGCGCGAATATAGGGGCTGTGCAGGGTGCGCAACCGCCCGAGAAAATATTCGCCCAGCTCGGCGGCGCGCTCCGCCAGGCGCTCCTAGACGTGCACGTTGAGCGCTTCGAGGCCGACCGCCGCGGCGAGCGGGTTACCCCCGAATGTGCTGCCGTGGCTCCCCGGCGTGAAGACCTCCATCACCTCGCGCCGGGCGAGAAACATCGATACCGGCAGGAGACCGCCCCCGAGCGCCTTGCCGAGCGTGATCCCATCGGGTTGGACCCCCTCGTGCTGACAGGCGAGCAGGCGACCGGTGCGTCCGAGCCCGGTTTGGATCTCATCGCAGAGAAGTAAGACGTTGTGGGCGCGGCAAAGCTCCGCGCAACGCTTGAGGTAACCCGCGGGCGGCACGATGATCCCGGCTTCGCCCTGGATCGGTTCAACCAAAAACGCCGCCGTCCGAGGATTGATGGCCCGCGCGAGCGCCTCGGCATCCCCGTACGGGATGCACACGAAGCCCACGGGAAAAGGTCCGAAGTGCTGCCTATAATCGCGCTCGGAGGAGAGTCCCACGAGGGTGATGGTACGGCCGTGAAAATTGCCGTCACAGACGATGATCTCGGCGCGATCCTCGGCCACGCCCTTGACCTCGTAAGCCCAGCGCCGCGCGGCCTTCAACGCCGTTTCCACCGCCTCTGCCCCGGTATTCATGGGCAAGCCCATCGCGAATCCGGTAAGCTCGCAGGCGCGCCGCACGAAGGGCGCGAGCACCTCGGTGTGAAAGGCCCGTGACACGACCGCCAGGCGCGCCGCTTGCTCGCTCAGGACCTTGAGCAGCCGCGGGTGCGCGTGGCCGAAGCTGACCGCCGAGTAGGCGCTCATCATGTCGAGATAGCGGTTGCCGCACTCATCCCACACGTAGCATCCCTCCCCGCGCGTCAACACCACCGGCAGCGGCTGGTAGTTATGCGCACAGTATGCGAGCTCCAATTCGATGACCGACGGCATACGCTTACCTGCTCCAGCAGGCCGCCAAGAGGTCAATCACCAGCCGGGCGGTCTTGTCCTCGCGGTCATGCAAGGGGTTAAACTCGGCGATTTCGGCCAAGACCGGTTGCGGCGCCAGCCGTCGAAGGCTTTCGACCAAATCGAGCCCCCGCAGACCATTAGGCGCCGGTGTCCCGACCCCGGGCGCGTCCATGGGGTCAACGGCATCGAGGTCGATGCTAAGCCCGACGGCGGCGGTGCCGCGGGAGGCGATCGCGAAGGCATCGCGCAGGCTCCGCATGAGGCCACGTGCCCGCACCTCGTCCATCGTGATCACCCGCACCCCAAGGCGGTGCAGCAATTCCGCCTCCTCGGGCTCGTAGCTGCGTACACCCACGAGACAGACGTTCTCAGGGCGCAGCTTCGCCCCAGGGTAGAGCAGATCCGTAAGCTCAGGCGGCCCAACGCCTAGGAGGATGGCGAGCGGCATCCCGTGCAGCGCGCCGCTCGGGCTGGTCGCGGGAGTATGGCTGTCCATGTGGGCATCGATCCACACGAGGCCCATAGACCTGCGCAACGCGGATGCAGCCGCGCTCCAGCTCGCTATCGCGCAGGAATGATCCCCGCCGATGACCGCGACACGCCGGCCGCTGTGCAGCGCGTGCCCGACAGCGGCGGCCAGCTCCTCGCAATACGCTTTGATTTCCTTGATGCTTTCCGTGCCGGCGCGGAGCGAGGGCCGGCGCACGAGGGCGGCCCAGACCGTTTTGAGGCCGTGGTCGCGCAACTGGCTGCTAAGGCCGTATTGCCGCAACGCATCAGGGCCTAAGCCACAACCCGAATCGGCAGCGCCGATCCCCGAAGCCGCGCCAATAACGCGTAGCTCGGCGGCGGCGTGCGGGACTGCTTGGGTCGAGCCAAACAAAGCCTCGCCAGCGCTTCGATCGTCCAGGAGTTGTAAAGCCATACGTAGAATCGCAGTTGATGACGCGTGATTAAACTCTCCGCTTTAGACCATTACCGCTTTGGTTTGGTTTGATGCTTGGCCAGTGCGCGGGCACCTTGGCGCTACAACCGCGTCTAAAGGTGTAAGCACCTGTCTCTTGAGTAACGACATGATAAGCTTCTTGAACGAATTGGGAATTGCGGCGGTCAACCCGGGATCGTGCACAGGGCCGGGCCGGTGGTCGAGCGGGACGCACGCGGGAGTCTTGTCGTCGTACGCGCCTGCCACGGGAGAAATCATCGCGAGCGTCTACGAATCCGACGTCGCTGACTATGAAGCGGTGCTCGAACGCTCGCGGAGCGCCTTCCAGGAGTGGCGCCAGGTCCCGGCGCCGCGGCGCGGCCAGCTCATACGCCGGCTCGGTGATGCGCTGCGCGCGCACCAGGAGGCGCTAAGCGGTCTCATCGCCTTGGAGTCGGGCAAGATCAAGGCCGAGGCCGAGGGCGAAGTTCAGGAGATGATCGATATCGCCGATCTCGCCGTGGGGCAATCGCGCATGCTGTATGGATGTACCATGCACTCGGAGCGGCCGCGGCACCGCCTCTATGAACAGTGGCATCCGCTCGGCGTCGTCGGGGTGATCACGGCCTTCAATTTCCCCGTCGCCGTCTGGGCATGGAATGCCTTTATCGCGGCCGTGGCCGGGAACGCGGTCATTTGGAAGCCCTCCCCGCGCACTCCGCTCTCGGCCGTCGCGGTTCAGCGTCTGTGCAACCGGGTGATGGAAGAGGAGGGCTACAGCGGCATCTTTTCGCTCTTCGTAACGCGCGACAATGATCTCGCAGAGCGCATGGTGCGCGACCGGCGGGTGCCGCTAATTTCATTCACCGGATCGACAGCCGTCGGGCGGCGGGTCGGAGAGATCGTCGCCGCGCGCCTTGGGCGGAGTCTCTTGGAGCTCTCAGGCAACAACGCCGTGATCGTGGATGAAAGCGCCGATCTCGATCTCGCCGTGTGCGCGATTGTGTTCGGTGCGGTCGGCACCGCCGGGCAACGATGCACCTCGACGCGCCGGTTGATCGTGCACGAAAGCCTCTACCAGACCATCGTCGATTACTTGATCGCAGCCTACCGTCAGATCCGCATCGGTTTGCCGCTCGACCCCGAGGTCGTGATGGGCCCCCTTATCAGCGGCGAGGCGGTGGCGGCATTCTCTAGCGCCCTACGGGAAGCCGAAGAGGCGGGCGGTGAGGTTCTGTACGGCGGCCAGGTCATCAAGGGTCCGGGTTATTACGTGCAACCGACGCTGGTGCGGGCGCAAAACCACTGGCCGGTCGTCCAGCGAGAGACCTTCGCGCCGATTCTTTATCTTATGACCTTTAACGACTTCGAGGACGCCATCGCGATCAACAACGACGCGCCGCAAGGTTTATCCTCGGCGCTCTTTACCAATGACCTGCGCCGCGCCGAGCGTTATCTCTCCGCCGCCGGATCCGACTGCGGGATCGCCAATGTCAATGTCGGCACCTCCGGCGCGGAGATTGGCGGCGCCTTCGGGGGAGAGAAAGACACGGGCGGGGGGCGTGAGGCCGGATCCGATGCCTGGAAATGCTATATGCGCCGCCAGACCAATACGATCAACTGGGGGACCGAGCTTCCCCTGGCCCAAGGGATCCGCTTCGGCGGCCTGCCGGTATTACGGTCCCAATACAAAGCCTCAAGGTAGCGCGACGACCAGGCTGTAGATCGATGCATAAGATAGCTGGGCGCGCGAAGAAAACCGGCGACTCTTCACCCGATCGCCTGTATATGAAATGAGTGGTGTCCAGAGGCTCTGGGTTGCACGCTTAGTCATCTCGCCATACAATCCGTCTCATGAGCGCATTCCGTCATCGCCGATTATGCTGGGGCGTCACCGGATCAGGCAGGCCGGCCGGTCGCGGGCGCTCCCGAAGTCAAGCGCGTGTTCGGAAAAGCCGGCCGCTCGACCAGCGCCACTGACAATGCACCGCTGTCGATGGTGGAGACCGTGGTCATGCTCAAGCCGCAGGCAGAGTGGCGCGAGGGCTCACCTGGGAGGGATTGATCGCCGAGATGGACGAGCGCCTGCGTTATCCCGGCATGCGAACGTCTGGTGGATGCCCATCCAGACGCGCACCGAGATGCTCGCGACCGGCATACGCAGCAATCTCGGCATCAAGGTCTTTGGCCCGGATCTCGCCGCCTTGCAGAAAGCGGCGGTCGGGATCGAACGCGCGCTGCAAGACGATCCGCGCACACGTCCCTACACGCGCAGCGCCCTTTGCCGAACGGCTCACCGGGGGTTACTACCTCGATTTCGAGCTCGATCGGGAACGCATCGCCCGCAATGGACTGACGGTCGGTGAGGTGGAGGATGTGATCCTTACCGCTGTCGGCGGCTTGGCGGTCTCTGAGACCGTGGAAAGCCGCTTGCGCTATGCGCGCGAATTCCGCGAGGATCCGGAGACCCTCGCGCGGGTGCTGGTGCCGACGCCTAGCGGGGCGCAGGTGCCGCTCGCGCAGTTAGCCGAGCTCAAGTTTCGCACCGGCCCGGACATGCTCCGCAACGAGGATGGGCAACTGGTGAGCTTCGTGTTCGTCGATGTCAGACAGATCGGCATCCCGGACTATGTGGATCTCGCGCGCCGGGTGGTCAACGAGAACGCCGCGCTCCCAGCCGGGTGCCGCATCGGCTGGGCCGGCCGGTTCCAGTATTTCGAGCGCGCCAAGGCCACGCTTATGGTCCTGGCGCCGCTGACCTTGCTCATTGCGTTCATCATGCTGCTCATGAACCGCTGTACGCTAATCGAAGCCCTCATCGTCTTGCTGGCCGTTCCCTTTTCCTTGATCGGGGCGGTCTGGTGTTTGTATCTCTTGGAGTACAACCTGAGCGTCGCGGTGTGGGTGGGAGCGATCGCTTTGGCCGGCCTCGACGCCGAGCTCGGGATCTTGATGCTGCTGTACCTGAACCTCGCCTACCGGCAACGCCGGAGCCAGGGCCGGATACGCGACATGTCGCATCTGACCGAAGCCATCGTGGAGGGTGCGGTGCGGCGGTTGCGGCCGAAGCTCATGACCGGGATGGCGCTGCTCGCGGGACTCGCGCCCCTCTTCTGGAGCACCGGGGCGGGGCCGATGTGATGAAGCGGATCGCCGCGCCGATGGTAGGTGGGATCGCGTCGGCGCTGGTGATGGTGCTGGTCGTGTTTCCAGCTATCTATGCATTGTGGAAGGGGCATGATCTTCCCCCGCGACCAGGATCAGTCGCCGAACAGATCTAGCTGCGACGAGGCGGGATGCGCGAGGTCACGATCGCCGACCGGGCGGGACGGTAGGTTAGCCGGAGACGCCCCCGCACGCGCAAGCCGCTCGAAGAAGAACCGTACGGGGGGCAGGCCATGCGCCTCGAGCAACGGCCGGCCCAAGTGCTCGTAGAGGTCCACCCATTCCTCACCGACGCGCAGGGAAAGCCGCGGGTTGAGCGCATAATAACCTTGGCGAAGACGCACGAAGATCCGGCGGTTGTACGGATAGTCCCGCGCCACCTCGTTACGGGCGAGCACGCCGCTCAGATAGCCGCGCCGCTTGCGGTAGGCGGGCACCACGTTCTCAGGGAATGCCTGAATCGCTTCCAAGAAATCGGCCGTGCTGAAGCCGGCCACGACGTACGCGGCTTCGCCGATCTTGCGCAAGAGGAGCGCCACCATGGAGTGGAACAGGAAAAATTCGACGGTGTGGCCGTCGATCTTGACCAGACGCTCCTGCACCTTGACGCTCACGCTCGCGGGCGCTAGCAGAGGGTAGAGATCCCCAAGGCGTGCGCTAGCGAAAGGCGGCGTGGTATAGGCGCGCAGCAGCGCGTGGTGGAGGGCCGTTCGGCCGTGGTTATCGCTAAGATCGGGGTTGGCGCCCTTGTCGAGCAGGGCTTTCACCAAGCCCGCATTACCCTGGATGGCGGCACACATCAACGGTGTGAGGTTGAAGGGTGTGCGGAAGTCCACGCCGTAGGCGTCTGCGTCGGCCAGCACGTCCTTGAAATTCTTGCCTTCGTAAGACTTGAGATGTTTGTTGCGGAGTCCGGACGCGAGCCTCTCCTCGTCCTCGGCCTGGAGGTAGCCGGCGCTGGCCAGCCGTCCGAGGAGGCTCGAGTCGCCCAACACGGCGCCATATTCCGTGAGGCGCTGGCGGGGCTTGGTGGAGACGTCCTTCGGGTTGAAGGCACGCGCCAGTGTTTGCAGGTAGCGCTCGCGGACTAGCACCTCCCAAGGAACGGCGCGCGCGTGCAGCATCTCGCGCCGAATGGCCTCCGCCTGCTCCTCCTTGCCGTGAAGCGCGAGCCGCCGCGCCTCCCGCTGCCATTCCTCGAGCGATGAGCTTTGTGCCGCCATGTCCAGGCGGTCCCGCCCCTCTTCGAGCCCCATGAGCCGCAAGAGCGCATGGCGGGTGTCGGATTCGATGACATAGAGGTTCTTCACCGCCCGTGTGAGAGCGACATAGAGGCTATTGACGAAGAACTTATAGATCTCCAGTGACTTGTCGGCCTTGTCCTTGGCGCGGACGTAGGCGAGGTCGGCGTCGAGGTCCGCGGCGCTCACGCCTGTGGCGACGTCGTTGAAGGGCCCGCGGTCGTAGCTGAGGAAGTTGTATAGGATGACGTTTTCGTATTCCAGTCCCTTGGCTTCATGGACGGCGAAGAGCAGCGGCGTGCGGAAGCGCTCGCGCGCTCTGGGTTTGTCCTCCTCGCGCATCACCAGCACCGCGAAGCGGGTAGACTTGCGGGTCTTCTCGTCGAGATCCTTGATGAGCGTGCCTGTGTCGGGGAGCAGCTCCACCGAACCGGTGTTGCCGGGGACGCTGTCTATCGAATAATTGCTCTCCCGGTCGATGGAGCCGAAGCGCCGCTGCTTCACCTTGAGCAGACGGTTGGCGATGGCCGTGATGGCTTGGGAGTTGCGGTAGTTGGTGCGCAGGAGGTGCATGGCCCGCTTCGCGTCGAGCGCGTCGTCCCAGTAAAACAGGCTTTTCACCTTGGCCCAGGAGAAGAAATTGGGATGCACGATCTGGTTGGAGTCGCCGCACAGGATGAAATTGGCCGCGTCCTTCAAGCTGCGCAGGATGAGGGCGAGCTGGATATTAGTGAGATCCTGCACCTCGTCCACCACCGCGAAGTCGTAGCGCGGCTGGCACAGGGCAAGGTACTCGTGGGCGAGTAGGTTGCTGTCGAAGAAGCCGTTCTCCTTGAGATAGAGGAGGTACTTCTCGAAGAGCTCATAGACCAGGGGCCGCTCCTCGGGAAGGAAGATGGACTGGCGGACCCCGAGGTCGAGGTACTCGGCGCGCGAGAGATACGGTGTTTCCACATCCGCGCCGCTCAGCACCCCCTTCAACTCCTCGAAGAGCTTATGGGCGTCGGTGAATTTGCACTGCTGACGGTGGCGGCTGAACCAGCCCCTGAACACGCCGTAAGTCACTTCGCGGCCCGCCGGCACCCGCAGGGTCTCCAGGAGCTCCTGGAACGAGAGGAAGTCGATGTTCTGCGCTTCGTTCTCGTAAGCGTGCGCGTAGTAGAGATTGCGGGCATTCTGGGCGAGGAAGGGCGACAGAGTCACGTAGAGAACCTCGCCCTGCAGGAGCTTCATTCGCTCGAGGGTTAAGGCCGTCTTGCCGCTGCCGGCCGAACCGATGACGATAAGGGGCGGTGGCAATCGGAACAGCGCTTCCTGCGCATCGTCAAACGAAATGACCTTGTCAAGGAGGTGAAAGCGCGTGCGGGCCGGGTTCACATAGGCGAGCGAGGGGAGCGTATCCTCCTTGAAATCCTCGGGCTTGATGGGCGGGATCTTGTCCTCTTCGATCCGAGCCCCGCGCAGGAAGCGGGAATGTTCGTAGGCGTGGTTATGGATGACCTCAAGGATGAGGGCGTAGCGCTCGCCGTTGTGACGGCGAAGCGTGAAGAGCAGGCGATTGCTGTGATCAAGCTTCGCCCGATAATACTCGCTCGGGCTAAGCTTCTTGGTCTCGGCGGAGTAGAAGTCATCGCGCTCGATCATGCCGATGAGCTTGCGGTATTGCGGCTCCACGCCGGAGATGTCCAAATCGCTGTATTCCAGGATTTTCATAGGAGGAAAGTGGCTGGTAGATTCGTACCGCCCAAATGTTGAACGAAACCACTATGACAAAATGATAAGTCCCTTCTCCCTCCGGGAGAAGCCGAGGATGAGGGGGTATAAAACAATGAGTTATTCCTTTGGTCTAATCCCCTCACCCCAACCCTCTCCCGGTGGGAGAGGGAGTCTAACGAAATGCTTAAATTTCCAATATTTTTCGGTAGTGATTTAGATACCCACGTCTTGAATGTTGGACAAAACGACTCCAATGAACTCACCCGCCCTCTCTCGCTATGACTTAGAGTAGGGTGGGATAGCCGCGCTGTTTGCGGCGTAACCCACCAACCCGTCGGCCGCAGGCCGACACCTTGGAGTACGGCTTGGAAAAGGAGGCCCGCTACGCGGGCGGAGTCGGTGGGTTGCGGCATAAACAGCATGCCGAACCCACCCTGTCATAGCTTTGTCAAGCCCCCGTTTTTCTGTTAGTTACCTGGCTGTTTCCCATACCGATCTTTCACACTTGATTTTATCGAAATGCAAGTATGCTGCACTGGTGATTGCAGTGCCCCAAATTCCTGCGCCAGACGTTCGTCGAGTGGGCGGCATAGACGATTTCCCGTCCCTTCTGGGCCGGCGCTTACTATCGAAGGCAACGCGCTAAGGGATGTTCCCACCAAGCCGCTTTGCGTGCCCTGGCCTTCAAGTGGATCCGCATTCTCTATCGCTGCTGGCAGACCCAGATACCCTACGACGAATCCACCTACTTGAACGCGATAAAGCGCCGTGGCTCGCCACTGCTCAATTCCATCGTGGAGGCAACCTAAAATGCTTGACTGTCTACCTCAGGGCATGGGTTGGGGCCTTTGCTTTGTCATGAGCCAATAACTCTTGCAACTCTTCCTGAAACGACACATCCGCCTGTCGCTTTCGACGAGAGGGACGTTCTAACAATTTATCACCGTGGCAAAGTAACAGCGAGGGTTACCGCAGCCGGCTGTGCGCTGACCTTTGCGGAACCGCCCGGCCTCAAACTCACAAGGACATAGTAGGAAATCTCTACCATGAAGCTTCAGATGTTGGCGCCAAACCCGCCGAGTGCGCCCCCGTTCTTGTGCTGCTCTTTTCAATCTGTCACCCTTTGTAGATAATGACCTTTGAACTTGTTCAACGTTTGCCAAAAAGCTGTTGGAATAGCCTCTCAGCTACGCTCAGTCCTTTCTCCGTGAAAACGACCGATTTGGTTTTACCTACTGGATTTGAGATGTAGCCTTTTTCATAGAGCCGGTTCATCGCCTCCCAATCAAACGATTTCCATGCCCTCGCCCCGTCATGCAAAGTCAGATAAAGCAGGGCAAGCACGGCTTCATCAACTTTGTCTGCGTCGTAATCCATCGCACTTGGAGTCGTACTGCGGGTGGGTGGCTAACCTTGTGAAGATGCCTTCCGACCTCTTCTCCCGACAGGGACTTTCACCCTGCAAGATGCGCCAAGCTTTTCTTGGCGCGATAACGTCAAGCTCCAACCGGCGCGCCGCTTTTGGCGCGTCCGAGTGGAGCGCATTTATTGGGCAGTTCTCATTCGAATGCCGGATACTGAACGGGTTTTGGCCCCGTTTCCTCAATGACCTTCGGGAATCTGGCACCCGAGTCCCCCGGCTTCGACTTCCCTCTCTTTCGGATCTGGAAAATCCAATCATCTCCAAAATCAAACCAATAGAACAACTTCATTTTCTCCGGAAGCGGAAACACGTTCCGCAAGGGAATCTCGTACAGACGGTCCCGTTCCTCCTCCCATTCATCCGTCTCAACCACAGGATCTCGTTTTCCCCTTGGACCACGCGCTGTAAAGAATGTGAACAGATGGTCGTCGTCAAACCCGGTCAGTTCCTGAATTGTATTGTGCAGTCCACCTAGAGTCATATCATCGGGAACTTCAATTGTCCTCTCGAACGGCTCTTGAAGATAGGCGCCCCCCACGCATTTGATGATAAGTGTGCAAATCATGTTTTTGCTCTCGCCCAAACGCCTGAGCTAACCAGCGCGCCGCTTTTGGCGCGGCCGATGGAGCGCATGGTTGTTAGCGGTCATTTCACATCTTTGCATATCTTGTTTGCGAGTAGATCATCGATCTCGTTGTGGCGCGGAACAGAGGAGCGCTTGTTCTGATTCGGGTTGTGCCACTACGAATGCCGCCCACCGTCACGCAGTAAAACGCAGCCGTGAGCCCTTAGGTGACGCAGCAAATCGCCCCGATTCATAGGGCGATAGATTCTTCATCATAGCCTCCTCCTGCTGCCTCGATCGCCTCCCGGCGGTTGAACTCCAGCGCCTCCTTAAGCGTAATGCGCAAGGTTTCGATCAATTCATCGCGCGAGGACTCCTGACAGTCGACTCCGGGAACCTCTTCGATCCAGCCAATCCACCAGTCATCTGATTTCTTGACTATGGCGGTATACGTGTCCCTCATTCGCATCTCCTCACAAATCTGCGATCACCGCTAGCGTAAAGCTAACCCGGCGCGGCAAAAGGGATACTGAAAAATAAAACCGTATATGGCCGCGCCCTGGTTGAGCGCCATGTTAGGCCAATTATAAGCACGACCCTAAACGTAGCCAAGGATAAAAATTGAAGAAAAGGGTTGCGTCCCCTTTTCTCAATAAACTCGCACACCCTCTCTCGCTACGACTTATATGTAGGGTGGGTTAGCCGCGCTGTTTGCGGCGTAGCCCACCAACCCGTCGGCCGCAGGCCGACACCGTGGAGTACGGCTTGAAAAGGAGGCCCGCTGCGCGGGCCGAGTCGGTGCGTTACGGCGTAAAAAGCACACCTAACGCACCCTACATTTCTAGAGTCGACAATTTCAAATATCTATGGTTGGTTTTTAACTCAATCCGGTGGCCACCGGTATGGTACAGTCTCCCGAGCAGTACCCCGGGTCCTCGTATCGTTGGCATGCTTGGGGAGAGCCCAATCCGCTCCTCCGCGACCACGAACCGTAGCAGCGGGAGCGATTCTTACAAGACTCACGCCAGTGGGAGGGGGATGTCTAGCCCACGGCACCCACCGTCGATTAGACCTGGCACAGACGATGGGTATCGTTGAGAGTGGCGTTGAACGGGTCGGTGACATTGGAGCTTACCCTCCGCAAAGTACGTTCAGGGCCGCGGTCTATACGAGGCACAGTCGAACTGACTTTAGGTAAACCCAAGCTCAAAAATTTCACGGCTCCGACCCGGTTTCAGGCTCTTGCCCAATGGGATTCCGTTTGAATCCACGTAACCACCCTTGATATCAATCTTGGTTTCTCCAAAAGCGCTGAGACTCCCCCACAATGCTTTCTTCCTGACAGTAGGATCTGGTGATTCAAGATTTGCAGCCCATCGCTCAACGCAAATATTGCGGTCAGACTTGCGTTTTTCCCTAAGCCAGCGCCCTTGGTGAATCCATACCTTTGCTTGGCGATTCTGATAGTGACTTCTCTACCCACGTCCAAGGTAATGTTATATTCGCAGTCACCGCGAGAAACTTCGCCCTTGGTGCGAGCATGCGGACCGCGTATTCATTTGCGAGTTCTCCGTTTCTTATGCTGTGATAGTACTGAGCCCTGTAACCGCACCGTGAATTATGGAACAGGTCGATAGTGCTTCGCTCGACCTCGAGTACTACTTCTACGCGGTGATAGCCAGAACATTTATCCAAACTGTTTTGCTTAATGAGCACCAGTTGGGCTTCTGACGCTATTCTGCCTATGATTACCTCAAATGTGACTTCTCCTAGTAGGGCTTCCCGGCGGCAGATTTCTAGCCCGACTGCTAGACACCACCTGTCTTCTGCAACGCACGCAAAACTCGTTTTCACCCTTCTTTATTCTTACGTACCAGCTAGTCGCTAGGTTTAGCCATTGGCATCCCAACGCACTGCTTGACCTGGAGTTGCGCGATCATCCTCTTCTTTTTCGTTCGGAATGTCTCCTGTGGAGTTAAACATTGACACGTTTGCCATCCGTTCATAGCTGAACCTATAGGATATCCAGGACTCTGAGAAGATTGACTAGGATCGGAAACAGAAGAAACCAGCCCACGAAACGAATAGCGGCCTGGAAACGGGATAGGGGGGCGTCCTCACGGATACTCTCCAAACCTTTCAGCACCGAAAGGGTGAGCAGACCGAGCATAACGGGGATTTTTGCAACGTCGCCAACTAGCGTCCAGAGATCTGGTTTGGAAGCGCCCAACAACGAGAGCGGGTACGCGAGCCAGACACTATTCGCGACGACACCTTGCCACGGTAGCCATAGCCAAAGCCAGTGAGGCCAGCGAACGCCGAACAACCTTGCTCTTTCTATATCTTTCGTTGCAACAGGAATACGGGACCCATAAACGGCCAACCCTACCCCGAGAGCTGCGCCAGCAGCCGCGCCCAGCATGTTTAAGTTGCCCGATCCGGTCGTCATCAGAATAAAAGGGAGTATTGTTGCGCAGGCAACAATACCAGGGCCGACCGATTGCGATGAATGCGACCCGAGAAAGGCGGCCAGGCCAGCTGAACCGACCATCACGAAGGTTGTAAGGACCGGCTGCACAATCAGGGTATCCTCGGTTCCCAGGACGAAGTCGCTACCCCGTGCAATCCCGTTGGCCAACGATCCGCCATAGAAGAAGCCAAGGACGACCGAGACCACTTTTCGGAGAAAAGTTGTAGTCACGAAAGCCATCGTTCCGCTGTCCCTCCGGAATTAAGGGGTATGGATGACGCCGGATAGTGTAACAAGCGAACCAGATATTGTGGGCGCGCATAGCGGGCTTGCAGCCCTTATCTGTTGACCGCGGGGCTAACTGGCAATACGCGACTTGGCGAACAGAACACACACCACTATTTCTTTACTCCCCACTCCCTATAACAATACCGAAATGCAATCGCCGACGAATCTGGGGCCTTGTGCTGAGAGCGCCATGCCAAAAAGAATCACCTTGCGACCAGCCTTCGTATCTTGCCGAGGCGACGCAAGCACATGGATAGACTGGGCTATGACCGTACCATCTTCATGGAGAGTAAGCTCCAATGTCACCGACCCGGTCAACGCCACTCTCAACGATACCCATCGTCTGTAGGTTAGCCAGGTCTAATCGACGGTGGGTGCCGTGGGCTAGACATCCCCCTCCCACTGGCGTGAATCTTGTGCGAATCGCTCCCGCTGCTCTTTGACGGCACTCTCTGAACAGCAAGGATTTTGCGGCTCTCCGGATGTCCCTCATCATCTTCCCAAGCTGATCGTGTACCTCACCGAATACAACGGTAAGCGCAACACCACAAAGCAAGGGCCGATGCCGAAATTCAAACAGCGACACTACCGAAAAAAAAAGATCGCTTCCCGCCTTGACGGCGGCAGGCCCTTACTCAATGGTCCGAGGGCGGATAGGACACCTGGAACGCACCGCCATCCCTCCCTCAAAAAGACCCGGCGTCTCCGGTTCGATTCGGAACCGGAGACGCTTGACTGGATTTTTATTTCTTGGATTTGGCGGAAGCGCGCTTGGCCGGCGCCTTTCTGCTGGCGGAGGCCGGGCGCTTGGTGCTCATTGCGACCGCTTTCCTGCGGGCGGGGGCAGGCCGCTTAACCATCTTAGAAGCCGCCTTTACCATCTTTTTCACTTTCGTTGCCATTGTCTATATCACTCCCATCGACTCGTGTTAGGAATACCCTGCCGCGGTACGCTCTGCGGCAGGTCCAAGTGCGGGATCAGGTCCCGCGTTTGCGTTCCCAATGGAAACGTGAATGGTTATCGTAAGTTACATCAATTTCTTGAATCCTGATGATATAACAAGCCGCTAAGCTTGCTGAATCGGGGCGGGATCTTTCCGTACCGCGCGGCGCATTACGCGCTTGCTTCCTTGATCAGGAGGTCTTTCGCTTGATTGATCTTGGCGGCCAAATAGTCGGACCCGCCGCGGTCGGGATGAAAGCGCAGAATAAGCCGCCGATGCGCGGCAATGATCTGGTCTTTGCTCGCCCCGGGCACTAAGGCCAGGACCGCGTAGGCTTCCTCGGGTGTCATGGAAGCGCGGTCGGGCTGTGATTCACGGCCCGCCTCAGTGCTCGCCGTGGTCTTCCATTCCTCACCATAGACCCGCTCGAGATAGCTTTGCAGTAACGCGGCCGAGTCGGCATCGTTCGCCTGGCAATAACCGAAAATATTCACAAGATCCGCGAGGCCCAACGCGCTCAGCCTTTTGCCTGCGAAAGGGCCTGCCAAGACCTCGCCGTCGATTTCACCGCTACCGTGCACGAGCCACATGCGCACGTAGCGGGCATCGACCGTCGATCGGTGGGGATCACCGCGAGCGCCGCCTTGGGGCCGGATCTGCCGCCACAGGCGCTGTAATAGCGGGGCGAAGTGTAGCAAGGGGAGTAGCCGGATGGCCGCCGCCAGTAACGCGGCGAGTAGCGCCAACAGCCAATTCAGGTGTCCGGTGGTCGCCAAGAATAATAAGACCACGGCCCCGAGGGCGAGGAGGACTCGCCGCAAATGCTGCGCGATGACTGCGGGCGGGGTGCGAAGAAACCAACGCCACGCGACAATCACAACGAGGATCGCGGCGAGCGCGAGGAGCACAAGACGCACGGGCGCTAGCCTTTGCGAACTTGGTGGGACAGTTGCAGGACGATGCCGCCGCGCTGCCGGCTGAAATCCTCCAGCGCGGCGCGCCCGCCGGCGGCATACACGGCGACGGCGCTCAGCAGGTCGCGCAGTTGCCGCGGACTGCTCGAGTCGAAACGGCAGTAGGCTCCGTTCGAGAGGCGCGCGATCTGCCGGAACGCGCGCTCCGCGACCGGATCGTCGCCCTCTTGAAATACGAATGCGGGAATGCCGAGGATCCCCAGCTCTCCGGCGCGGTGGCACAGGCGGTCGCTGTCTTCCTCCATGCAATCGCCCACGAAGACCAGGGCATGCACGCGGTTGCCGCGACTTGCCTCGACAGCGTGGCTTAGAACCTTGTCGATCTGGGTGTAACCCCCCAGGCAACGTACGGCCGTCATTTGCCGCGATAAAGCATTCGGCTCATGCAGCCAGGCCGTCGCCTCGAACTCCTGGAAGCCGCGATAATAGCATAACTGGATATCCAACCCGCCGAGAGAGGCGGTCTCAGTGAACATCCGTGCCTGGATCCGGCAGGCTTGATTCCAGGTGGGTTCCCGGCTCGCGGTGGCATCCATGGCAAAGATCAGTCGTCCGCGCTGCCCGCCAGGCTTGAGCGTCGAGAGACCCGCAACTTGGCGCAGAAAGCTATCGATGTCTCCGCGCGAGGATTTTTCCGGGAGCCGGGAGGAATCTCTATCTTTCATTGGTTCACTAATAGCCCGTAGGCATAACCGATCGCCGATGATCGTCCTATGCGACCTTATATGCGCGATCTCGGTTCCAATTTCAACCCGTAGGGCGTCCCGCCAAGCGTTGCGCGGGCCGCGGAATATAGTATTTAATGAGTTGCTACGGCCGGCCATCCGAATGGCGCACAAGCCACTCGCCGTGGCTCGGCTTCAACTGAGGTGAGATCGTGAGCACTAAGCTACTCAAATCGGTTCTGCGCCCGATCTTGCGGCGGGTCGTCGGGCTGCTGTTTCGGGTCGAAGTAACAGGGAAGATCAGCGCTCTAGGCGCACAGCGACTGCTTATCATCGCCAACCATCAATCGTTTTTGGACGGCTTGATCTTGGCGTTGTTTCTGCCCTTGGATCCGGTGTTCGTCATACACACCCACGTGGCAGAGAATCCGTGGTTCCGGCTGGCGCTAAACCTGGTCGACTTTCTCACCGTGGACCCGACCAGCCCCTTGGCCATGAAAAGGGTGGTGAGACTGCTGGAAGCGGGCCGGCCGGTGCTCATCTTTCCGGAGGGCAGGATCACCATCACCGGGAGCCTGATGAAAGTCTACGACGGTCCGGCCTTCGCCGCCGCGCGTAGCGGCGCCACGATTATTCCGGTGCGCTTGGACGGCCCGGCCCGCTCCTATTTCAGCCGCGTCTCCGGGCGTCATCCGAGGCAGCTCCTACCGCGAGTCACGGTGTCAATCCTCGATCCGGTGCGCCTCGAGGTTCCCGAAGGCGCCAGCGCTAAACAGCGGCGCCGCAAGGCGGGCGAGGGTATGCGCAAGCTCATGCAAGGGATGATATTCAGATCGCATCCCATTCAGACGCTTTACGCCGGGCTCATTGACGCCGTCGAGATCTTCGGCCGGCGTCACTTCATCGCGGAAGACATCAAGGGCATCGAATACAACTACGGTAAGTTCTTGATGCATACGCTCACGCTCGGCCGCTTGTGCGCCCGCATCACGGGTGCGGGAGAAAACATCGGCATCTTGTTGCCGAATGTCGTCTCTACCGTCGCCCTGGTGTTCGGCATGAGCGCGTTTCGCCGCGTCCCCGCGATGCTCAACTATACCGCCGGCGCCGAGGGGCTAAAAAACGCTTGCGAGATCGCCGCTATTGGAACCGTCTTGACCTCAAGAGCCTTTATCGAGACGGCGCGCCTCGGAGGCGTCGTCGAAGCGCTGCGGCATGTGCAGGTGGTCTATCTCGAGGATCTCCGGCGCGAGTTCGGTCTAGCGGATCGTTTGTGGCTCGTCGGCTATGCGCTCTGGTTCCCGCGTTGGGTGGGCGCCGTCGCCGGCGCCGAGGATCCCGCCGTCGTCTTGTTTACCTCGGGGTCCGAGGCCAAACCTAAGGGCGTCGTGCTTTCTAATCGCGCCCTGCTATCGAATATCGCTCAGGTCCGGGCCGTCATCGATCTGGGAGGCGACGATAAGATATTCAATGCCCTGCCCATGTTCCATTCCTTTGGATTAACGATGGGTGCGTTGTTGCCGCTGCTAACCGGCACGCGCATCTTTATCTATCCGACCCCGCTCCACTACCGCGTGATCCCGGAGCTTATCTATGACCGTGCCTGCACGGTCTTGTTCGGGACCCCGACTTTCTTAAATCACTATGCCCGCTTTGCCCATCCTTACGATTTCTTCCGGCTGCGCTATGTGATCGCCGGGGCCGAGCGGCTCAGCGAGCCGGTGCGGATGGCCTGGTTCGAGAAATTCGGGATCCGGATTTTGGAAGGCTATGGCGCCACGGAAACCGCGCCGGTCCTAGCGCTGAACACCCTCATGGCGTATCGCACCGGGACCGTCGGCCAACTCTTGCCCGGTATCGACGCCGTCATCCAACCGGTGCCCGGAATCGAGCGCGGTGGCCAACTCCACGTGCGCGGCCCGAACCTGATGAGCGGTTACAACCGTGATCCTAGACCGGGGATCATCGAGCCGCCCCGGTCGGAGGCCGGAGAAGGTTGGTATGACACCGGTGACATCGTCGAGATCGACGCCGACGGTTTCGTGAAAATCACCGGGCGTTTGAAGCGTTTCGCCAAGGTGGCGGGCGAGATGGTCTCGCTCGAGGTGGTCGAGAGAATCGCGGCCACGGCGTCTCCGCAGAGCCAGCACGCGGCCGCGGTGCAACCCGATGCTAAGCGCGGCGAGGTGATCGTGCTGTTCTCCACGGATGGGGCCCTTACGCGCGAGCGCCTGCAGGAAGAGGCGCGCCGTAGCGGGCAGCCCGAGCTGGCGGTGCCGCGAAGGGTCGTGCACCTCGAGGCCGTGCCGTTGCTCGGTAGCGGCAAGATCGACCATGTAAGCCTACGGCGTATGGCCGAATCCGCTGATGCCTATGCGGTTGGGTCACGGAGCTCGATTCCCGCTCATACGCCCGCGGCGCATGCGGAGCGCGGAGTCTTCGCGCCGGCTGACGCGCGAGCACCGATTATCCGTGGATGATCTGATTTATCCACTATTCGTCATCGAAGGGAGCGGGCGGCGCGAGGCCATCCTTTCGATGCCGGGGATCGAGCGGCTGAGCATCGACGAGTTGCTTCGAGAGGCCGAGGAAAGCGAGCAACTCGGTATTCTCGCGGTTGCGCTGTTCCCGGTGCCTCCCGCGGAGAAAAAATCCCCGGACGGAAGCGAGGCGTACAACCCAGAGCGTCTGGTACCGCGTGCAGTGCGGGCGTTAAAACGGCACTGCCCCGATCTCGGCGTCATTACCGACGTGGCCTTGGATCCTTACACCAGCCACGGCCAGGACGGGGGGTGATCGACGCAAAAAGGTTACGTCGTGAACGATGCGACCGTCGAGGTGTTGATCCGGCAGGCCCTGTCGCACGCCGGGGCCGGCGCGGATGTGGTGGCGCCTTCCGATATGATGGACGGCCGCGTCAGGGCGATTCGCGAGGCGCTCGAAGCGGGCGGCTATGTTATACCAAGATCCTGGCCTACGCCGCCAAGTACGCGTCTCACTTTTACGCGCCCTTCCGCGAGGCAGTGGGTTCCGCCGCCACTCTCGGCGGCGGAGATAAGCGCGGTTACCAGATGGACCCGGCCAACGCCGAGGAGGCGCTGCGCGAAGTGGCGCTCGATATCTCCGAAGGCGCCGACATGGTGATGGTCAAACCCGGCATGCCTTATCTCGATATCCTGTACCGCGTCAAACAGGCATTCGGCGTCCCGACCTTCGCCTACCAGGTCAGCAGCGAGTATGCGATGATCATGGCCGCCGCGCGCAACGGATGGCTAGACGAAAACGCCGTGATCCTCGAGTCGTTAAACGGCGTTTAAGCGCGCCGGCGCCGATGCGATGTTGAGCTATTTCGCCAAGCGTGCTGCTAGGTTATTGAAATAGGCACTTACTGAACAACATCGACAAAAAATTTTCGATAGCTGCGGTGCCACGATCTGCCTCTACCGAGGCCCCTTTTTCGGAGCGTAGTCTCCGAAAAGTGTAGATACTCACGTCTTGAATGTTGAACAAAACGACTACAATAAACTCACACGCCCTCTCTTAGATGTAGGGCGGGTTGGGCGTCGCTTTTTGCGCCGTAACCCGCCAACCCGTCGGCCGCAGGCCGACTACATCTACTGCCACAGCCTTTAATCGGTAAGACCTCTGTCCGACGCCATTCCTGTGACCGTTTTTGCGATCGCTTGCCGACCCATTTGAGACGTTCGAGTGTGGCGACAATATTCTGCCCGGAGCAGACACTCAACGCGGTTGTTATCGCGCCAAGAGAAGCTTGGCGTATCTTGCAGGGTGAAAGTCCCTGCCGGGTAAGGGCTAACCACCCACCCGTATCGAGTGTTGCGCCTGTGGCGGAACGTTCGAACAGTCAGAAGACTGTGAGAGTCGTGAACAAG